>NZ_DATIGV010000072.1:0-21253 GCF_035481345.1 Hydrogenophaga sp.
AGCACGGCCTTCTTGATCCACTGGTTCACGGTCCACTGGCCCACGCCCTGGCGCGTGGCCACGCGCAGACGGCCCTTGTTGAGTTCGGCGATCACGTGCTCGACCGCATCGCTCACCTCTTTCGGCGCGGCCGACGGCGAGAGCGTGGCGCGGTTGTCCCAGGCGGTGTCGATGATGGCTTGCAGTTGTTGGCTCATTGGAATGAAACGTTGAGGTTCAAGGGAAACGGGTTCAGGCGCTGGCGCGGCAGAAGGTGACGATGCGCTGCGCGGCTTCGAGGCATTCGTCGACGCCGGCCACCAGGGCCAGGCGCACCCGGCCGGTGCCGGGGTTGGTGCCCTGCGCGGTGCGCGCGAGGTAGCTGCCGGGCAGGGCGGTCACATTGTATTGAGCGAGCAATTCGCGGGCGAAGGCCTCGTCCGCGCTGAGCCCGGGGGTGTGCGAGGCGAAGCGGGCGGGCACGCCGGCCCACAGGTAGAAGGAGGCGTCGGGCAGGGCCACGTCCAGCACCTCGGCCAGCAGCGGCGTGACCTGGGCGAACTTCTCGCGGTACAGGCGGCGGTTCTCCACCACATGGTCTTCGTCGTTCCAGGCGGCGATGCTGGCCGCCTGCACCACCGGGCTCATGGCGCCGCCGTGGTAGGTGCGGTAGAGCAGGAAGGGCTTGATGAGCGCGGCGTCGCCCGCCACGAAGCCGCTGCGCAGGCCCGGCACGTTGCTGCGCTTGGACAGGCTGGTGAATGCGATGAGGCGGCGGAAATCCGTGCGGCCCAGTTGCTGCGCCGCCTGCAGGCCACCCAGGGGGGCTTCGTCGCGGAAATAGATCTCGCTGTAGCACTCGTCCGAGGCGATGACGAAGCCGTGCCGGTCGCTCAGCTCGAACAGGCGGCGCCACTCCTCCAGCGGCATCACCGCGCCGGCGGGGTTGCCGGGTGAGCACACGTAGATGAGCTGGGTGCGGGCCCATACCTCATCGGGCACGCCGTCCCAGTCCACGGCGAAGTTGCGCTCGGCCACGCTGGGCACGTAGTGCGGCTGGGCGCCCGCCAGCAGGGCCGCGCCTTCGTAGATTTGATAGAAGGGGTTGGGGCAGAGCACCGTGGCCCCGGGCCGCGTGGGGTCGACCACCACCTGCGCGAAGGCGAACAGCGCCTCGCGCGAGCCGTTGATGGGCAGCACCTGCGTGGCCGGGTCCAGCGCCACGCCGTAGCGGCGCTGCACCCAGCCGGCGCAGGCCTCGCGCAGCGCCGGGGTGCCGGCGGTGGCCGGGTAGTTCGACAGGCCGTCGTCCAGGGCACCGGCCAGGGCGCGCTTGAGGAAATCGGGGGCGGCGTGCCGGGGTTCGCCAATGCCCAGGCTGATGGGGCGGTGGGCGGGCGAGGGCGTCACGCCCGCAAAGAGCTGGCGCAGCCGCTCGAACGGGTAGGGCTGCAGCCGCTGGAGCAGGGGGTTCATGGGCCGGGATTATCGGGGGTGCCCGATACCGTCCCCGGCACGGGAGTGCGCTCAGGCGAAGCGGCGGGACTTCGTTGGGCGGCGTCGCTGCACCACCTGGCCGATCGACAGCAGCAGCGTCAACAGCACCGTGGCGCCCACCACCAGCGTGGGCAGGCGCATCGTGGAGATGAGGCCCGGCCCCTGCGGGATCGCCGCGCGCTGCGAGGTCGTGCAGACGAACTCGGCGGCGGCCATGCCGGTGTAGTGCATGGCGCAGACGGCGATGCCCATCACCACCGAGGCGGCCACGCGGTGGCCCAGGGTCTTGCTGTTGAAGGCCAGCCACAGCGCGGCGGTGGCGGCCACCACGGCGATCAGCATGGAGGCGCCCACCAAGGCCATGTCCCAGGTGATGAAGCCGTAGATCTTCAGGCCGAACATGCCCAGGTAGTGCATGACGACCACGCTCATGCCCAGCAGGAAGCCGGCCACCAGCAGGCGCGGCAGGCTCTCGGGCCGGCGGGCGGCGTAGGCCACCGAGCCCGCGGTGGCCAGCACGGCGGCCACCAGCGAGGTGAGCGTCTCCAGCATGGAGTAGCTGCTGCCCACGTCCATCTGCAGGGCCAGCATGCCGATGAAGTGCATGGACCAGACACCGACGCCGCCGAGCGCGGCGCCCACGGCGAGCACGTTGGCCCAATCCAGGCCGCCGCCGTCGGCCCGCAGGCGCGTGGCGGCGCTGAGTGCAAGGAATGAGCCAATGACGGCGAAAGCGAAGGACAGGGCGACGAGGCCCAGGTCCCATTCGGTGGTGACCGTGCTGTTCATGTTGACCTCCCTGGTGTTTCGTTGGCGAAACGTTTTCTGGCACCCGATGCTGGTGACAGAGGCCCAAGGGTGCGCCTGGCGCCGACCAAACGCAAAAAGCCGCTGATGAGCGGCCTTGTCAGGATCGCCCGGATGTGAGCGAGTGGCCTTTCGACCTCAGGCGCGGGCCGCCCGCATGGCCCGCCCGCGCAGGTGCTGGTACAGCTGATCCAGCGACAGCAGCACCGTCAACATCACCGTGGTGGCGATCACCAGCAGCGGCAGGCGGAAGGCGGAGATGAAGCCCGTGCCTTGCGGAATGGCGGCGCGCTCGGAGGTGGTGCAGACGAACTCGGCGGCGGCCATGCCGGTGTAGTGCATGGCGCAGACGGCGACGCCCATCACCAGCGAGGCGGCCACGCGGCGGCCCAGGGTCTTGCTGTTGAAGGCCAGCCACAGCGCGGCGGTGGCGGCCACCACGGCGATCAGCATGGACACGCCCACGAGCGCCATGTCCCAGGTGATGAAGCCGTAGATCTTCAGGCCGAACATGCCCAAGTAGTGCATGACGACCACGCTCATGCCCAGCAGGAAGCCGGCCACCAGCAGACGCGCCAGACTCTCGGGCCGTTGCGCGGCGTAGGCCACCGAACCGGCCGTGGCCAGGATGGCGGCCACCAGCGAGGTGAGCGTCTCCAGCATGGAGTAGCTGCTGCCCACGTCCATCTGCAGGGCCAGCATGCCGATGAAGTGCATGGACCACACGCCCACGCCGCCCAGGGCGATGCCCACGGTGAACACGCTGTTCCAGTCCAGCGCGCCGCGGCGGTTGCGGATGCGGGTGGCCGCGCTCAGGGCCACGAAGGAGCCGATGGCGGCGAAGGCGAAGGACAGGGCGATCAGGCCGACATCCCAGGAGGTGTTGACGATGGTGTTCATGACGGGGACCGGATGGATGACTTGGTTCTAAGAAAGGGATGCCGGTGATTCTGTTGGCATGCTTCCTTTGAAACAAGCTGTTACCTAGGCCGAGAGGCCGATCGCGTTAAAACGTCCCGTTAAAAACCGCACCCGCCAGCCGCTCAGGGGGCCGATAGGCCCGCAGGTATCATCCCGCGATGGTCCGTCCGCGGACCCTCCGCCTCCCGCCAACGCCGCCTCACCCGGACCGCCGTGCGCCTCAATTCGATCAAGCTTTCCGGCTTCAAGTCCTTCGCCGAACCCACGAACTTCATGCTGCCCGGCCAACTGGTGGGCGTGGTGGGCCCCAACGGCTGCGGCAAGTCCAACATCATGGACGCGGTGCGCTGGGTGCTGGGCGAGTCCAAGGCGTCCGAACTGCGCGGCGAGTCCATGCAGGACGTCATCTTCAACGGCACCACCAGCCGCAAGCAGGCCAGCCGCGCCAGCGTGGAGCTGGTGTTCGACAACAGCGACCACCGCGCCGGCGGCCAGTGGGGCCAGTTCACCGAGATCGCGGTCAAGCGCGTGCTCACGCGCGACGGCACCAGCAGCTACTACATCAACAACCAGCCGGTGCGCCGCCGCGACGTGCAGGACGTCTTCCTGGGCACCGGCCTGGGCCCGCGCGCCTACGCCATCATCGGCCAGGGCACCATCAGCCGCATCATCGAGAGCAAGCCCGAGGAGCTGCGCCTGTTCCTGGAGGAAGCCGCTGGGGTCTCCAAGTACAAGGAGCGCCGCCGCGAGACCGCGCACCGCCTGGCCGACACGCGCGAGAACCTCACCCGGGTGGAAGACATCCTGCGCGAGCTCAACGCCAACCTCGACAAGCTGGAGAAGCAGGCCGAGGTGGCCGCGCAGTACCACGCGCTCAATGCCTCGGCCACGCTCAAGCAGCACCAGTTGTGGTTCCTGAAACGCGCCGACGCCGAGGCCGAGCAGGCCCGCGTGCAGAAGGACGCCGCCCAGGCCGCGACCGACCTCGAATCGCGCACGGCCGACCTGCGCCGCATCGAGAGCGAGCTGGAAACCATCCGCCAGGCCCACTACGCGGCCGGCGACCAGGTGAACCAGGCCCAGGGCAAGCTGTATGAAGCCAGCGCCGAGGTCGGCAAGCTGGAGGCCGAGATCCGCTTCGTGGTGGAAGGCCGCCAGCGCGTGGAACAGCGCCTGGCGCAGTTGAAGGAGCAGATCGCCTCCTGGTCCACCCGCAGCCAGGACGCGGCCGTGGAGATCGAGGAACTGGCCGAGAAGATCGTCGGCGCCGAAGAACAGTCGGTGGTGCTGGCCGCCCAGGGCGAAGAGCAGGTGGGCGCGCTGCCCGCGCTGGAAGACGCGCTGCGCGCCGCGCAGGCCCGCTCCACCGAGCAGCGCGGCGCCGTCGCGCAGGTGCAGCAGCAGATCCAGGTGCTGGCGGCCGAGCAGCGCAACGTCGAGGAACAGTCGCGTGGCCTGGGGCAGCGCCGTGAGCGCCTGATGGCCGACCGCAACGCCCTGGCAGCGCCGGACGAGGCCCGCGTCACCGCCGCCCAGGAGGCCATGGCCGCGGCCCAGGCCCTGGCCGAGGAAACCGACGCCCGCCTGCACGAACTGCAGGACAGCGTGCCGCAGCTCGACGAAGCCCGCCGCCAGGCCCAGGCCGCGGTGAACGCCGAATCCGCCCGGCAGGCCGATCTGAGCGCGCGCCTGGAGGCCCTGAAGGCCCTGCAGGAAAAGGTGCGCACCGACGGCAAGCTCAAGCCCTGGCTGGCCAAGCACGGGCTGGACAGCCTGCAGGGCCTGTGGAGCCGCATCCACGTGGAAACCGGCTGGGAGAACGCCCTGGAGGCCGCGCTGCGCGAGCGCCTGGGCGCGCTGGAGGTGTCGCGCCTGGAGATGGTGCGCGCCTTCGCCACCGACGCGCCGCCCACGCGCCTGGCCTTCTATCAGCCGCCGCCCGGCGCCGCCGCTGGCGCGGGCAACGGCGCGCTCAAGCCCCTGGACAGCTGGCTGCGCCTGAACGACGCGGGCCAGCAGGCCCTGCTGGGCGACTGGCTGCGCGGCTGCTACAGCGCCGCCACGCTCGACGAAGCCCTGGCCCAGCGCGGCCAGTTGCAGGCGGGTGAAGCCATCTACGTCGCCAGCGGCCACGCCGTCAGCGCGCACAGCGTGAGCTTCTACGCGCCCGACAACGAGCAGGCCGGCCTGCTGGCGCGCGCGCAGGAAATCGAGAACCTGGACAAGCAGCTCAAGGCGCAGGCGCTCATCGCCGAACAGGCGCGCTCGGCCCTGGTGCGCGCCGACGCCGCCTTCACCGACGCCTCCCAGCGCCTGGTGGTGGCGCGCCGCGAGGCCGCCGAGGCCCAGAGCCGCTCGCATGAGTTGCAGGTGGAGGCCCTGCGCCTCACCCAGCAGGCCGAGCAGACGCGCGCGCGCAGCGAGCAGATCAATGCCGACCTGGCCGAGGTGGACGCCCAGCTCGAGGCCCTGCAGGAGCGCCGCGTGACCGCCGAGGCGCGCTTCGAGGAGCTCGACATGCAACTGGCCGACAGCCAGGAGCGCCACGCCCAGCTCGACGACGCCGTGATCGAGGCCGAGCGAAAACTCAACCACGCGCGCGAGCAGCAACGCTCGCTGGAGCGCCAGGCGCAAGAAGCCACCTTCTCGCTGCGCAGCCTGCAGGCGCGCCAGGCCGAGCTGCAGCGCTCCATCGACACCGCGGGCCAGCAGGAACAGTCACTCGCCGACGAGCAGCAGCGCGCGCAGGACGAATTGGCGCGCCTGAGCGACGCCGCCGCCCAGGCCGGCCTGCAGGACGCGCTGGCCGCCAAGACCGAGCGCGAGCAGGCCCTGGCCGCGCTGCGCAGCCAGTACGACGACCTGACGACCAAGCTGCGCGCCAGCGACGAGCGCCGCCTGCAACTCGAGCGCGAGCTGGAGCCCCTGCGCAGCCGCATCACCGACTTCCAGCTCAAGGAACAGGCCGCGCGCCTGGGCGTGGAGCAGTACAGCCAGATGCTCGACGAGGCCGAGGCCGACCGCGCCGCCATCGCGCAGAGCATCACCGAAGGCAACGTGCGCCTGGGCGGCCTGCAAGGCGAGATCGACCGCCTGCACCGCGACATCCAGGGCCTGGGCGCGGTCAACCTGGCGGCGCTGGACGAGCTGACGGCCGCGCGCGAGCGCAAGACCTTCCTCGACGCGCAGTCGGCCGACCTGAACGAGGCCATCACCACGCTGGAAGACGCGATCAAGAAGATCGACAACGAGACGCGCGAGCTGCTGGGCTCCACCTTCCAGACCGTCAACGAGCACTTCGGCCGCATGTTCCCCGAGCTGTTCGGTGGCGGCAACGCCAAACTCGTCATGACGGGCGAGGAGATCCTGGACGCTGGCGTGCAGGTGATGGCCCAGCCGCCCGGCAAGAAGAACCAGACCATCCACCTGCTCTCGGGCGGTGAGAAGGCGCTCACCGCCATCGCCCTCGTGTTCGCCATCTTCCAGCTCAACCCCGCGCCGTTCTGCCTGCTCGACGAGGTGGACGCGCCGCTGGACGACGCCAATACCGAGCGCTACGCGCGGCTGGTGAGCGCCATGGCCAAGGAAACGCAGTTCCTCTTCATCAGCCACAACAAGATCGCGATGGAGATGGCGCAGCAACTCATCGGCGTGACCATGCAGGAGCAAGGGGTGTCGCGCATCGTGGCGGTGGACATGGAGTCCGCGGCCGGCATGCTGGAAGCCACCTGAGGGTTCAAGCACCATGACCAGCCTGCAGATCGGACTGGCCATCGTCGGCGGCCTCGTGCTCGCGGCGGTGGTGGCTTACAACGCCTGGATCACGCGCCAGAGCGTCCCGCGCACGGTGCGCGAGCGCGGGCCGGCGGGCGAGGGCGCCGAGCCCGTCTCGGGGGCGATGGGCGATCCGCTGGCGGAGCGCCGCGAGCCGGGCTTCAGCGACGCCTTGACCGACGCGGGGCCCGAGCCGATCGGGTCCGATGACGAGCGCGCGCCCGCTGAACTTCCCGAGAGCGGGATCGACGATGCGCAGGGGCCCGCACTCATCGAGCCCAGCCTGGCGCCGCTGCCCGAGCGCCGACCCGGCCCCGCGCTGGACGCGCTGATCGACGTGATCGCGCCGCTGGCGCTGGAACACGAGGTCTCGGGCGACGCCGTGCTCGCGGCCCTGCCGGCCACGCGCCGCGTGGGCAGCAAGCCCTTCGCCGTGGAAGGCCTCAACGCCCAGAGCGGCGAATGGGAAGGCGCCCGGCCGCACCAGCGCTACCGCGCGCTGCAGGCCGGCGTGCAACTGGCCAACCGCGCCGGCCCGCTCAACGACATCGAATTCTCCGAGTTCGTGGTCAAGACCCAGGCCTTCGCCGACGCCGTGGGCGCCAGCCCCGACTTCCCCGACATGCGCGCCGAGGTGGCGCGCGCGCGCGAACTCGACGCCTTCGCCAGCGGCCACGACGCGCAACTGGGCTTCACCCTGCGCGCGCGCCGCGCCGCCTGGAGCCCGGGCTACGTGTCGCAGCACGCCGGCCGCCTGGGCTTCGTGGCGGGCACGCTGCCCGGGCGCATGGTGCTGCCCGCCAGCCAGCCCGGTCAGCCTCCCGTGCTGGTGCTGACCTACGACCCCCAGGCCGCCATGGCCGACGACCCCGAGCAGAGCGCGCTGCGCGAGGTCACGCTGTCGCTGGAGGTGACGCACGTCGCGCGCGACGAACAGCCCTTCGGCCGGCTGCGCCAGGCCGCGCAGGCCCTGGCGGATGCCATGGACGGCATGGTCACCGACGACGCGGGCGCGCCACTGCCCACCGAGGCCATGGACCACATCGGCACCGACCTGGAAAGCCTGTACGACGCGCTCGACGAGCGCGACCTTGCGGCGGGCTCGCCGCAAGCGCGCCGGCTGTTCTCGTAAGCAACATGAGCCCCCACGCTCCGCCGCTTCGCGGGTCGCTGCCCCCCAAGTGGGCCGGTCTGCCTTGGGGCGGCCCGGCGGCAGACCCCAATGACCCCTGATCTCTTCGCCGAACCGCCGCAGCCTGCGTCGGCGGCCGACCGCGCGGCCGAGCTGCGCGCCCAGTTGCACCACCACGCGCACCTCTACTACACGCTCGACGCGCCCAAGATCCCCGACGCCGAGTACGACCGCCTGTTCCAGGAGCTGCAGGCCATCGAGGCGCAGCACCCCGAGCTGATGACGCCCGACTCGCCCACGCAGCGCGTGGGGGGCGCAATTCTCAAGTCGCTGGCGCCCGTGCGCCACGCGGTGCCCATGCTCAGCATCCGCACCGAGACCGACACCGAGGCCAGCGGCGCCGCCGCCTTCGACGCGCGCGTGCGCCGCGAGCTGGGCCTGAGCGAGGCGGATCCGCCGGTGGAGTACCTGGCCGAGCTCAAGTTCGATGGCCTGGCCATGAGCCTGCGCTACGAACAGGGCGTGCTGGTGCGCGCCGCCACGCGTGGCGACGGCGAGACGGGCGAGGACGTGACGCACAACGTGCGCACCATTCAGCAGATTCCCTTGAGGTTGCCCAAGGAGGTGCCCGAGGTGTTGGAGGTGCGCGGCGAGGTCTACATGCGGCGCGATCACTTCGAAGCCCTGAACGAACGCCAGCGCGAGAAGATCGCCCAGGGTGCCAAGGGCGAAAAAACCTTCGTGAACCCGCGCAACGCCGCCGCCGGCGCGGTGCGCCAGCTCGACTCGCGCATCGCCCGCGAGCGCCCGCTGAGCTTCTTCGCCTACTCCTGGGGTGAGGTGGTGGGCGATGAGTCGCCGCCCGCCACGCAGTACGACTGGCTCATGCGCCTGAAGGCTTGGGGCTTTCCCGTGGCCGAACAGACGGCGGTGTGCCGCGGTGCCGAGGCGCTCGTCGCCTTTCACCGCCGCATCGGTGAACAACGCGACGCGCTGCCCTACGACATCGACGGCGTGGTCTACAAGGTCAACAGCCTGGACACGCAAAAGCGCCTGGGCTTCGTCACGCGCGAGCCGCGCTGGGCCGTGGCGCACAAGTACCCCGCGCAGGAACAGCTCACCATCGTGCAGGCCATCGACGTGCAGGTGGGCCGCACCGGCAAGCTCACGCCCGTGGCCAAGCTGGCGCCGGTGTTCGTGGGTGGCGTCACCGTCACCAACGCCACCCTGCACAACGAGATGGAGGCGCGCCGCAAGGACGTGCGCGTGGGCGACACCGTGATCGTGCGCCGCGCGGGCGACGTGATTCCCGAGGTGGTGTCGGTGCTGGTGGACAAGCGCGAGGGCGACCCGCCGCAGTTCACCATGCCCGCGCACTGCCCCGTGTGCGGCAGCGACGCCGTGCGCGAGGAGGGCGAGGCCGACCACCGCTGCACCGGCGGCCTGTTCTGCGCCGCGCAGCGCAAGCAAGCCATCCTGCACTACGCGCAGCGCCGGGCGGTGGACATCGAGGGCCTGGGCGACAAGCTGGTGGAGCAGCTCGTGGACAGCGGTCTCATCAAGACCTTGCCCGACCTGTACAAGCTCGGTCTCACCGCGCTCGCGGGCCTGGAGCGCATGGCGGAGAAGTCGGCGCAGAACGTGCTGGACGCCTTGCAGGAGCGCCGCGAGACCACGCTGCCACGCCTGCTGTTCGGCCTGGGCATCCGCCACGTGGGCGAGGCCACCGCCAAGGACCTGGCGCGCCACTTCGGCAGCCTGGACCGCATCATGGACGCCAGGGTGGACGAGCTGCTGCAGGTGAGCGACGTGGGCCCGGTGGTGGCGCAGAGCATCCGCACCTTCTTCGAGCAGGCCCACAACCGCGAGGTGGTGGAGCAGTTGCGCGCGGCCGGCGTGCACTGGCCCGAGAACGAGGGCGAGCACAACGCCCCGCAGCCCTTGCTGGGCAAGACCTTCGTGCTCACCGGCACCTTCCCCACGCTCAAGCGCGAAGACGCCAAGGCCATGCTGGAAGCGGCCGGCGCCAAGGTAGCCGGCTCGGTCAGCAAGAAGACGGACTACCTGGTGGCCGGCGCCGAGGCGGGCAGCAAGCTGGACAAGGCGCAGGAGCTGGGCGTAGCGGTGATCGACGAGGCGGCGATGCTGAGCTTGCTGGCGGCAAACGACTAAGACCTGACGAGCGCCGATTGGCGTGCGTCGGGCTTCAGTTGATCAGGTGGGTCGCTGGCGCCAATTCAGAAGCAGGCGGTACGCATCTTCCCGGGATACGCCAGTGCCGTCGAGCAGTTCGTTGATTGCATCTTTGTCCTCTCGGGTGAATGCGGTGTCCAGGAACTCCATCTGGCGCTCGCTCAGAGGGCCGCTTATTCGGGGCAGGGGGTCAATGGGGTCGGGTCGATCGGGGCGTTTGTCGACGAACTCGAAGGCCTCCCCCACCTTTACGGTACGCAGCAGTTGAACCGCGTCGGGGGAGTTCTTGGCAAACGCTTTGAACTCCAGGGCGTGCAGCCATTGTGTGTCCTCCTCGTTGAACACGCGCCCGTTCAACAGTTTCGAGAGTTCATGGACATCGTTCTCACGGACCGCGAAGCGGAGTTCGTCATACAGGCCGAGCGGCAGGGCGAACGCTCGAGGCGTATGCGCTGGGGAGTTCGGCGGGGACTTCCCGAACGTGGTGGACGACAGGGTGAGGGCTTGTGACGGGGCTCGCATGGTGGACCGGCAGGGGCTGATGAAACGGTTGGCCGCTTGTGTTTCTTCAGCGCCACCGGTGTTCCCGATTCGCCGCTGTCTTCGCCATCCGGATGTGTCGACCCCTTCCACGCAAGCCTGCCGTGGCGCGCGATGGCGGCCAGGGCGGTGCGCTTGCGCTCACCGCCCCTCGAGCGTCTCCAGCAGCTCCGTCTCTATCTCGATCTGCCGCTTGTTCACCTGCAGCTCGGGCCCGCTGATGAGGAAGGTGTCTTCCACGCGCTCGCCCAGGGTGGTGATCTTGGCGAGCTGCACGCTGATCTCGTGGCGCGCCAGCACGCGCGAGATGCCGTAGAGCAGGCCCGCGCGGTCGCTGGCCGACACCGACAGCAGCCAGCGCTGCGCCTTCTCGTCGGGCCGCAGGTCCACGCGCGGCGTGATCGGGAAGCTCTTCACGCGCCGCGACAGCCGGCCCTTGGTGGGCGGCGGCAACGGGCCGTGCTCGTCGATGATCTGCGGCAACCGGGCCTCGACCATGGCGACGAGTTCGCGGTAATGCTCGGCCATCTCGGGCACGATCACCTGGAAGGTGTCCAGCGCGTGGCCCGTCATCGTGGTGTGCACGCGCGCATCGAGAATGCTGAACTGCGACATGTCGAAGTAGCCGCAGATGCGCGCGAACAGGTCGGCCTGGTCGGCCGCGTACACCAGCACCTGCAGGCCTTCGCCGGCCGGCGAGAGGCGCGCGCGCACGATGGCACGGCCTGGGTCGCGCCCGGGCTTGGCCAGCTCGCGCGTGAGCACGCGCGTGTGCCAGGCGATCTCGTCGGCCTGGTGGCGCATGAAGTAGCTCACGTCCAGCGTGTCCCACAGCGCCTTGTGCGCGTTGTGGGGCAAGGAATGCAGGGCCAGCACCTGCAGCGCCTCGCGCTTGCGGCCTTCGACCTCGGCGCCCGGGTCGGGCGCGCGCCCGCCCAGCACGCGCAGGGTGTAGCGGTACAGGTCTTCCAGCAGCTTGCCCTTCCAGGCGTTCCACACCTTGGGGCTGGTGCCACGGATGTCGGCCACGGTGAGCAGGTACAGGGCGGTGAGGTAGCGCTCGTTGCCCACGCGCTTCGCGAAGTCGGCGATGACGTCGGGATCGGACAGGTCGGCCTTCTGCGCCAGGCGGCTCATCGTCAGGTGCTCGCTCACCAGGAATTCGATCAGCTTCGTGTCCTCGCGCTCGATGCCGTGCTGGCGGCAGAAGCTGCGCACGTCCCTGGCGCCGAGTTCGGAGTGGTCGCCGCCGCGGCCCTTGGCGATGTCGTGGAAGAGGGCGGCGATGTACAGGATCCAGGGCTTGTCCCAGCCGGCCGCGAGCTGCGAGCAGAACGGGTATTCGTGCGAGTGCTCGGGGATGAAGAAGCGGCGCATGTTGCGCAGCACCATCAGGATGTGCTGGTCCACGGTGTAGACGTGGAACAGGTCGTGCTGCATCTGCCCCACGATGTGGCGGAACACCCAGAGGTAGCGCCCCAGCACCGAGGTCTGGTTCATCAGCCGCATGGCGTGCGTGATGCCCTGCGGCTCCATCAGGATGCGGCGGAACATCGCGCGGTTGACCGGGTCGGCGCGGAACTTCGCGTTCATCACGGGGCGCGCGTTGTAGAGCGCGCGCAGCGTGCGCGCCGACAGGCCCTTGATGCCCACGGTCGTCTGGTAGATGTGAAAGCTCTCCAGGATGGCGTGCGGCTGCTGGATGTAGAGGTTGTCGCTGGCCACCTCGAGCATGCCGCCCTTGTCGAAGAAGCGCTCGTTGATGGGGCGCAGGCGCTGCACGCCCGGTTCGGTGTCGCCCAGGCGTTCCTCGATGTTGAGCAGCAGGATCTGATTGAGCTGCGTGACCGCCTTGGCCGCCCAGTAGTAGCGCTTCATCAGCGCCTCGCTCGCGCGGCGCGTGCCGCGCGGGTTGGTTTCACCGGGCGCGGGCAGCTGCGCCTTGAAGCCGAAGGACTCGGCCACGGCGGTCTGCAGGTCGAACACCAGGCGGTCCTCGCGCCGGTGCGCGATGAGGTGCAACCGCGCGCGGATGAGGCTCAGCAGGGCCTCGTTGGCCTTGATCTGGCGCGCCTCCAGCGGCGTGGCCAGGCCGGTGCGCGCGAGTTCGTCCCAGCTGCGGCCCAGGCCGGCCGCCTTGGCCACCCACAGGATCATCTGCAGGTCGCGCAGGCCGCCTGGTGATTCCTTGCAGTTGGGCTCCAGCGCGTAGGGCGTGTTCTCGTACTTGTGGTGGCGCTGGCGCATCTCCAGCGACTTGGCGACGAAGAAGGCCTTGGGGTCCATGGCCTCGCCCAGGCGGGTGACCAGTTGCCTGAAGCCTTCCTGATGGCCCGCGATGAGCCGGCATTCGAGCAGCGAGGTCTGGACGGTGACGTCCTTCTCGGCCTCGGCCACGCACTCGTCGATGGTGCGCACGCTGGAGCCGATCTCCAGCCCCAGGTCCCAGCAGGCGCCGATGAAGCCTTCGATGCGGGCCTTGAGCGTGTCGTCGGCGTCGGGCTCGCAGCCCTGGGGCAGCAGCACCAGCACGTCGACGTCGGAATGCGGGAACAGCTCACCGCGGCCGTAGCCGCCCACGGCCACCAGGGCGAAGCGCGGGCCGAAGCCGGCGCGCTGCCAGAGCGTGCGCAAGGTCTGGTCGGTGAGGCGGGCGAGCTGGTGCAGGGCCTGGCGCACGCCACGCGTGGAGGCGCCGGTCTGCAGCAGCGCGGCGAACAGCGCCTGCTTGTCGTCGCGGTACTGCTGCCGCAGCGCGGCGAGCTCGTCCATGCCGTTGTGGGGCGTCGCCACGCGCGGGCTGCCCTCAGGCCGCGACACTGGCCGGGGCGGGGGTCACGAAGGCCGGCGGCGCGATGTTGCCGGCCGACCAGGTGAGCACCTCGTAGCCGGTTTCGGTGACCAGCACGGTGTGCTCCCACTGGGCCGAGAGCGAGCGGTCGCGCGTGACGATGGTCCAGCCGTCGCCCAGTTCCTTGATCTCGCGCCGGCCGGCGTTGATCATGGGCTCGATGGTGAAGGTCATGCCGGGCTTGAGCTCTTCCAGCGTGCCCGGGCGGCCGTAGTGCAGCACCTGGGGTTCCTCGTGGAAGCGCTGGCCGATGCCATGGCCGCAGAACTCGCGCACCACGCTGAATCCGTTGCCCTCGGCGTAGGTCTGGATGGCGTGGCCGATGTCGCCCAGGCGCGCGCCCGGGCGCACCAGCACGATGCCCTTCCACATGGCCTCGAAAGTGACCTGGCTCAGGCGGCGGGCCTGGATGGAGCAGGCCGCTTCGCCGCCGATCAGGAACATGCGGCTGTTGTCGCCGTACCAGCCCTCGGGCGTGATCACGGTCACGTCCACGTTGAGGATGTCGCCCTTCTTGAGCGGCTTCTCGTTCGGGATGCCGTGGCACACCACGTGGTTGACGGAGGTGCACAGGTGGCCGGGGTAGGGCGGGTAGCCGCTGGGCTGGTAGCCGATGGTGGCCGAGCGCGTGCCCTGCTGCTTCATGTACTCGGCCGAGAGGCGGTCGATCTCGAGCGTCGTCATGCCCGGCTGGATCAGCGGCGTGAGGTAGTCCAGCACTTCGGAGGCGAGGCGGCACGCGGTGCGCATGCCCTCGATGCCGGCGGCGTCCTTGTAGGTGATGCTCATGGGGCGCGATTATCCCACCGGACCCCGTCCGGACGCCCCTGGCGGGCCGATCACCATGGGGCCGGCAGGTAAAATCGCGGGCTTTCCACCACCCCGCCCGCGGGTGGTTCAACGCACCACAGGCCCCACCGTGTCCCTGCACCTGCGCACCTTTGATGGCGGTCACGCCATCAGCGACTTCAAAGTCCGGCAGCTTCTCCCCCAACTCCAAGCCACCCACGACAAGATCGTCGGCCTCAGTGCCCGGTTCGTGCACCTGGCGTCCTTCGACACCCCGCCCGACGCCGCCACCGAGCGCCGCCTGGGCGAGCTGCTCACCTATGGCGAGCCCGCGCAGCCGGAACACCTCAAGCTCGAAGCCGACGGCGCGCCCGCGCTGCTGGTCATGCCCCGCCTGGGCACGGTCTCGCCCTGGGCCTCCAAGGCCACCGACATCGCGCGCAACTGCGGCCTGGTGGTGCACCGGGTGGAGCGCCTGGTCGAGTACCGCATCGCCCTCAAGCCGGGGCTGCTGGGCGGCAAGCCCGTCCTCACGCCCGAGCAGCGCTGGGCCGTGGCCAGCCTGCTGCACGACCGCATGACCGAGGCCGTGGTGGCCACGCGCGACGAGGCCCACGCCCTGTTCACCGAACTGCAGGCCGCGCCCATGGAGCGCGTGGACGTGCTGGGCGGTGGCCGCGCGGCGTTGGAGCGCGCCAACACCGACTGGGGCCTGGCCCTGGCCGAGGACGAGATCGACTACCTCATCACCGCCTTCAACAGCCTGGGCCGCAACCCCACCGACGTGGAGCTGATGATGTTCGCCCAGGCCAACAGCGAACACTGCCGCCACAAGATCTTCAACGCGCAGTTCACCATCGACGGCGCGGCGCAGGACAAGAGCCTGTTCGGCATGATCCGCCACACCCACCAGAGCAGCCCGCAGCACACGGTGATCGCCTACGCCGACAACGCCTCGGTGATGGAAGGCCACGAGGTGCAGCGCTTCGTGGCGCGCTACGACGGCGGGGCGTCGCCCGCCTACCGCGCCGAGGCCGTCACCCAGCACGTGCTGATGAAGGTGGAAACGCACAACCACCCCACGGCCATTTCGCCGTTCCCCGGCGCCTCCACCGGCGCGGGTGGCGAGATCCGCGATGAAGGCGCCACCGGGCGTGGTTCCAAGCCCAAGGCCGGCCTCACCGGCTTCACGGTCGGCAAGCTCTGGGGCGGCCTGTCCGACCAGCCGGGCGGCAAGCCCGAGCACATCGCCAGCCCGCTGCAGATCATGACCGAGGGCCCCCTGGGCGGTGCGGCCTTCAACAACGAATTCGGCCGGCCCAACCTGCTGGGCTACTTCCGCGAATACGAGCAGGTGGTGGACGGCGTGCAACGCGGCTACCACAAGCCCATCATGATCGCGGGCGGCGTGGGCACCATCGACGCGAAGCTCACCAAGAAAATCCTGTTCCCGGCCGGCACGCTGCTCATCCAGTTGGGCGGCCCGGGCATGAAGATCGGCATGGGCGGCGGCGCGGCCAGCTCCATGGCCACCGGCACCAACGCCGCCTCGCTCGACTTCGACTCCGTTCAGCGCGGCAACCCCGAGATCGAGCGCCGCGCGCAGGAGGTCATCAACCACTGCTGGGCGCAGGGTGAGCACAACCCCATCCTCGCCATCCACGACGTGGGCGCGGGCGGCCTGTCCAACGCCTTCCCCGAGATCACCAACGACGCCGGCCGTGGCGCGCGCTTCGACCTGCGCGCCGTGCCGCTGGAAGAGAGCGGCCTGGCGCCCAAGGAGATCTGGTGCAACGAGAGCCAGGAGCGCTACGTGCTGGCGATCGCGCCCGAGTCGCTGCCGCGGTTCACGGCCTTCTGCGAGCGCGAGCGCTGCCCCTTCGCGGTGGTGGGCGTGGCCACCGAGGAACGGCAACTCCAACTCGTTGATGAGAGCAAGGACAGCCCGGTCGACATGCCCATGGACGTGCTGCTGGGCAAGCCGCCCAAGATGCACCGCGACGTGACGAGCGTGGCGCGCACGTCCCCGGCCATCGACCTCACCGGCGTCGATCTGCAAAAGAGCGTGATTGACGTGCTGAGCCACCCCACGGTGGCCTCCAAGCGCTTCCTCATCACCATCGGCGACCGCACCGTGGGCGCCCTCAGCCACCGCGACCAGATGGTCGGTCCCTGGCAGGTGCCCGTGGCCGACTGCGCCGTCACCCTGGCCGACCACGCCGGCTTCGCGGGCGAGGCCATGAGCATGGGCGAACGCACACCGCTGGCCGCCACGCACGCCGCCGCCTCGGGCCGCATGGCCGTGGCCGAGGCCATCACCAACCTGCTGGCCGCGCCCATCGAACTGCCGCGCGTGAAGCTCAGCGCCAACTGGATGGCCGCCTGCGGCGAACCCGGCGAAGACGCCGCGCTGTACGAGACCGTGAAGGCCGTGGGCATGGAGCTGTGCCCCGCGCTGGACGTGTCCATTCCCGTGGGCAAGGACAGCCTGTCCATGCGCACCCAGTGGCAGGCCGACGGCCAGACGAAGAAGGTCACCGCGCCGGTGAGCCTGATCGTCAGCGCCTTCGCCTCGCTGGCCGACGTGCGCGGCACCTTCACGCCGCAACTGAACCGCGAGCTCGACGACACCACCCTGGTGCTGATCGACCTCGGCAAGGGCCGCCACCGCCTGGGTGGCAGCGTGCTCGCGCAGACCCTGGGCCACCCGGGCGGCGAGGTGCCCGACCTCGACGACCCGCAGGACCTGAAGAACCTGGTGAACGCCATCAACGCCCTGCGCGCGCAGGGCCGCGTGCTGGCCTACCACGACCGCAGCGACGGTGGCCTGTTCGCCGCCGTGGCCGAGATGGCCTTCGCCGGCAACGTGGGGGTGGCGCTCAACATCGATCAGCTCATCACCGAAGGCGACGGCATCGGCGACAGCCGCGCCGAGACGGGCGACGCCAAGAACTGGGCGCAGCAGGTCAGCGCGCGCCGCGAGGAGCTCACGCTCAAGGCCCTGTTCAACGAAGAGCTGGGCGTGGTGCTGCAGGTGCGCACCGAGCAGCGCAACGAGGTGATGCAGCTGCTGCGCGAGCATGGCCTCTCAAAGCACAGCCACTTCATCGGCAAGACGCGGCCTGCATCGTCGTCGATGGACGCCGGCAAGGGCGAACTTCAGATCTGGCGCGATACCAAGGCCGTCTTCAGCGCAAAGCTGGTCGACCTGCAGCAGGTGTGGGACAGCGTGAGCTGGAAGATCAACCAGCGGCGCGACAACCCCGCCTGCGCCGACAGCGAACACGCGGCGGCCGGCGACCCGGCCGACGGCGGCCTGCACACGCACCTGACGTTCGACCCGAACGAGGACGTGGCCGCGCCCTTCCTGAACCTCTCGCGCCCCAAGGTGGCCATCCTGCGCGAGCAAGGCGTCAACTCGCACGTGGAAATGGCCTGGTGCTTCACGCAGGCCGGCTTCGAGGCGATCGACGTGCACATGACCGACCTGCAGACCGGCCGCGCCGACCTGAAGGACGTGCGCGGCGTCATCGCCTGCGGCGGCTTCAGCTACGGCGACACGCTGGGGGCGGGCATCGGCTGGGCGCGCTCCATCACCTTCAACCCGCGCCTGGCCGATCAGTTCCAGGCCTTCTTCGCGCGCAGCGACACCTTCGGCCTGGGCGTGTGCAACGGCTGCCAGATGTTCGCGGAACTCGCCGACATCATCCCGGGCGCCGAGGCCTGGCCGCGCTTCACCACCAACCAGAGCGAGCGCTTCGAGGCCCGCCTGTCGCAGGTGGAGGTGCTGGACTCGCCCAGTCTGTTCTTCGAGGGCATGGCCGGCACGCGCCTGCCCATCGCCGTGGCGCACGGCGAGGGCTACGCCAACTTCCGCCACCGTGGTGACCCCGCCAAGGCCATCGCCGCCATGCGCTTTGTCGACAGCCGGGGTCAGGCCACCGAGCGCTACCCCTTCAACCCCAACGGCAGCCCGGCCGGCCTCACCGCCGTCACCACGGCCGACGGCCGCTTCACCGCGCTGATGCCGCACCCGGAACGCGTGTTCCGCAACGTGCTCATGAGCTGGACCGATCAGGACATCTCCGCGCCGAGTGGCTGGACGCGCCTGTGGCGCAACGCCCGCCGCTGGGTGGGGTGATCCCATGGCGCGCGAGCACGCCCTCGACCCGTCCACCATCGCGGCCTACGCGCGCGACGGCGCCGTGGTGCTGCGCGGCGTGTTCACCCCGAGTGAGCTCAAGCGCCTGGAAGAGGGCATCGAGCACAACCTCGCGCACCTGAGCCCGCTGGCCCTGGTGGCCAGCGAGCCCGACGACCCGGGCCGCTTCGTCGAGGACTTCTGCACCTGGGCACACAACGCCGCCTACGAGGACGTGCTGCGCCACTCGGCGCTGCCGCACGTGTCGGCCCAGCTCATGGGCAGCCGCCAGGTGCGGCTGTACCACGACCACCTGCTGGTGAAGGAGCCCGGCACGCGCCAGCCCACGCCCTGGCACCAGGACCAGCCCTACTACAACGTCGACGGCGCGCAGAACGTGAGCTTCTGGATCCCCGTGGACCCGGTGCCGCTGGCGAGCACGCTGCGCTTCGTGGCCGGCTCGCACCACGGCACCTGGTACATGCCGCGCACCTTCCGCGACCAGCAGGCGAAGTGGTTTCCCGAGGGCACGCTGGCCGAACTGCCCCCCGTGGAGCAGGAACCGCAGCGCTACTCCCAACTGGCCTGGGCGCTGGAGCCGGGCGACTGCGTGGCCTTCCACATGCTGGCCTTGCACGCCTCCAGCGGCACGGGGCCGGGCGCACGCCGCCGCGTGTTCTCGGCCCGCTACCTGGGCGACGACAGCGTGCACGCGCCGCGCCGCTGGCGCACCTCGCCGCCGTTTCCCGGGCTGGAGGCCCGATTGCCGGCGGGCGCGGCGATGGACGACCCTTTGTTCCCCGTGGTCTGGCCCCCCGTGCCAGCCTGAACCCCCAGCGGAGCCCCTCATGGCCGGTACCAGCCTTCTCGCCCTCATCGACGACATCGCCACGCTGCTCGACGACGTGTCAGTCATGACCAAGGTCGCGGCCAAGAAGACGGCTGGCGTGCTGGGCGATGACCTCGCGCTCAACGCCCAGCAGGTCACCGGCGTGAAGGCCGACCGCGAACTGCCCGTGGTGTGGGCCGTGGCCAAGGGCTCGTTCGTCAACAAGGCCATCCTGGTGCCGGCGGCCTTGCTCATCAGCGCCTTCGTGCCCGCGCTCATCACGCCGCTGCTCATGCTCGGCGGCTTGTTCCTGTGCTTCGAGGGCGTGGAGAAACTCGTGCACGCCCTGGGCGCGCACAAGGCCGACGACGCGAAGCACCACGACGAGCTGGTGAAGGCCGTGGCCGACGACAAGATCGACCTCGTGGCTTACGAGAAAGAGAAGATCAAGGGCGCCGTGCGCACCGACTTCATCCTCTCCGCCGAGATCATCGTCATCAGCCTGGGCACCGTTGCCAGCGCCGGCATGGGCCAGCGCATCGGGGTGCTGGTGGGCATCTCGCTGATCATGACGATGGGCGTGTACGGCCTGGTCGCGGGCATCGTGAAACTCGACGACCTGGGCCTGCACCTGAACCGCCAGGCGCAGGCCTGGAAGCAGGCCATCGGACGCGGCATCCTGGCCTTCGCGCCCTGGCTCATGAAGTCGCTGTCGGTGCTGGGCACGGCCGCGATGTTCCTGGTGGGCGGCGGCATCCTGCTGCATGGCCTGCCGCTGCTGGCGCACGGCGTGGAGACCTGGGCGGAAAGCCTGGGCTGGTTCGGCGCCTTCGTGCCCAGCCTGACCGGCGCGCTGGTGGGCATCGCGGCGGGGGCGGTGGTGGTGGGCGTCGTTGAACTGATCAAGCGCCTGCGCGGCACGCCCAAGGCGGCCTGAGGCCACGGGGTGCGTCCCCCGCCTGGGGTATCGCGCGCCCCGGTGCCTGCCTAGAATGGTCCGGCCGCTCACCGTCAGGGCGGCGCGGGGGCTGGCATGGACGGGATCTTCATCAGCTACCGTCGCGACGACGCTTCCGGCTACGCCGGGCGCCTCTACGACCGCCTGAAAGCGCACTTCGGAGACGACCGCGTCTTCATGGACGTGGCCGAGATCGAGCCGGGCACGGACTTCGTCGAGGCGATCGAGCGGGCCGTGGGCTCCTGCCGTGTGCTGATCGTGCTGATCGGCGACGAGTGGCTGGCCATGCGCGACGCGCAAGGCCAGCGCCGGCTCGACGACCCGCAAGACTTCATCCGCCTGGAGGTGGCCACGGCGCTGCGGCGGGGCATTCGCGTCGTGCCGGTGGTGTTGGACCGCGCCACCATGCCGCGAGCGGAGGAGCTACCCGAGGAACTCAAGCCGCTGGCCCGGCGCCAGGCGATCGCGCTGCAGCACCTGCAATGGGAGGCGTCCACCGGCGCGCTCATTCAGGCCCTGCAGCGCCTGCTGGGCGAAGCGCCGGCCGGCATGGGTGGCGCGCGCTGGCCGCGCCGTGCCCTGGCAGCGTCGGCGGCGGGTGTGGCTGCCGTGGGCCTGGGCGCGTGGTGGTTCTGGCCCGAAGCGACGCGCGACGAGCAGGAGGTGGGCTTGCTGGTCGCGGCCGCGCCGACGCCGGCGCCCTCCACCGGTACGGGCGGCACCGGTGCAGTGGTTGCCGCACCTGCCTCGCCCCGGCCCGCCGAAGCGGTGGTGGCCGCGGCGCCGGTGCCCACGCCCCACGCGGCAACCGGTGGACCCGAGCGCGCGCCGCTGGCCGCCGC
>NZ_DATIGV010000073.1:0-3166 GCF_035481345.1 Hydrogenophaga sp.
CAGCGTGGACGCGCTCATGTGCATCTGCTGCGCCAGTTCCACCGCGCGGATCGGCCCGAGCTTGGTGATGTACGACAGCAGCGAGTACTGCGTGATCTTCAGCCCCGCCTTGCCCACCTCGGCGTCGTAGAACGCGCCCACGGCGCGCACCAGTTGGCGCAGCTTGAGGTTGGTGCAGCCCTGCGGCTTGACGGGCGCGGATGACACGGCGGCGACAGTCGACATGGCAATGATTGTATCTACAATTCATGCATATGCAACTTTATCGGAGCAACGAATGAGCGACACCCTGCAACACTGGCTGGACGAGGAGAAAGCCGTGCTCGACGCCATGGCCCGGGGGCCGGGCGCGGGCGTGTCCACGCCCGAGCAGATCGCCGGCAAGAGCGGCCTGGAGCTGATGCAGGCCATGCTGCGCGGCGAGCTGCCCTACCCGCCCATCGCGCCCACCCTGGACTTCACCCTGGTGGCGGTGGGCGACGGCACCGCCACCTTCCAGGGCACGCCGCTGACGCGTCACCTCAACCCCATGGGCACGGTGCATGGCGGCTGGTTCGCCACCCTGCTCGACTCGGCCCTGGGTTGCGCCGTGCACACGAAGATGCCGCCCGGGCGCGCCTACACCACGGCCGAGCTGGGCGTGAACCTGGTGCGCGCCCTCACGCCCAAGGTGCAGCGCGTGCGCGCCATCGGCCAGGTGATCCATGCCGGCCGCCAGCTCGCCACCGCCGAGGCGCGCCTGGTGGGCCCGGACGGCACGCTGTACGCCCATGCCACAACAACCTGCCTGGTCTTCGAGGCGAGGTGACAATCGGGCCCATGCGACTCCTCCACACCATGCTGCGCGTGGGCAACCTCCAGCGCTCGATCGACTTCTACACGAACGTGCTCGGCATGAAGCTGCTGCGCACCTCCGAGAACCCCGAGTACAAGTACTCGCTCGCCTTCCTGGGCTTCGAGAGCAATCCGGCGCAGGCCGAGATCGAGCTCACCTACAACTGGGGCGTGGAGCAGTACGAGATGGGCACGGCCTACGGCCACATCGCCCTGGGCGTGCCCGACGCCTACGCGGCCTGCGAGAAGATCAAGGCCAACGGCGGCAACGTGACGCGCGAGGCCGGTCCGGTCAAGGGCGGCACCACGGTGATCGCCTTCGTGACGGACCCGGATGGGTACAAGATCGAACTGATCCAACGCGCGGACGACCACGCGGCCGGACAGGGTCTGCGCTGAATTCCACCCATGAAAAAGGCCCGATGGAACCGGGCCTTCTTTCCGTGAAACGCGGTGCCGCGCTCAGCGAATGATCACCACCTCGACCCGGCGCGCTTCGGCGTCGGCGCCGCTGCCGGTGGTCACGGCGGGTTTGCTCAGTTCCAGGTTGCCTTCGGCCACGCCCGCGCCCACCAGGGCGTCGCGCACCACCAGGGCGCGCTGCTTGGCCAGCTCGGCGTTGAAGGCCGGGTCGCCGGTGGCGTCGTGAAAGCCCGAGATCACCAGGCGCGAGCCGCCCTTGGCGGCCTCGATGGCCTCGGCCAGGGCCACCAGGGCGCCCGAGGCCAGGTCGGCCTTGCCGGTGGCGAAATAGAACTTCACCACGCCGTTGTCGACCACCACGCTGGCGTCGGTGGCGGAGATCGCCACGGCGCCCGGGGCCGTGGCCGCCGCAGCCGCGGCGGGAGCGCCCGCGGCGGTGGAGGCGCCGGCCTTGTCGCCGCGCGCCTTGAACACGCCCAGGCCCAGCACGCCCGCAATGATCAGCGCGATGAGGGAAATCAGGACGACCGCGACGACGCGCTGTTCGGGTTCGTTATCCTGTGTGGCCATGCGAGAAGCTCCTGTGGTGTGCGTGAATCGGCGAATCCGGCATTGTAGGCAGGGCGGATGAAGGCGCCGCGCACCTGGATCCCCGAGCAGCGAGACGGCGCGGCCATGATGGCCGACACCCTGGCCGACTGGCGGGCGCAGGGCGAGCGAGCGGACCTGTGGGTGTTCGGCTACGCCTCGCTGGTGTGGCGCCCGGAGTTCGACGCCGCCGAAAGCCGCCCCGGCCGCGTGCACGGCCACCACCGCAGCCTGCAGATGTGGAGCCGCGTGAACCGCGGCACGCCGGAGTGCCCGGGCCTGGTGTTCGCCCTGGTCTCGGGCGGCAGCTGCGACGGGCTGGCCCTGCGCGTGCCGCACGAGCAGGTGGAAGAGCTGATGCCGCGCCTGTGGGCGCGCGAGATGCCCAACCCGGTCTACGACCCCAAGTGGCTGCGCGTGAGCACGCCCGAAGGCCCGGTGCGCGCGCTGGCCTTCACGCTGTCGCGCCGCAGCCCCAGCTACACCGGCGTGCTCACGCCCGATCGCTACCGCGACATCTTCTCGCGCTCCTGCGGCCGCTACGGCACCACGCTGGACTACGCGCGCCGCACCTTCGAAGGCCTCAAGGCCCACGGCATCCACGACCACGCGCTGGAAAAGCTGCTGCACCTGGCCGACTGAGCCCGCGCCTCACTACACTGCCCCGCATGAACATCGCCGACCTGCGCAAGAGCTACGAGAAAGCCGAACTGAGCGAGGACGCCTCGCACGCCGATCCGCTGCAGCAGTTCGACCGGTGGCTGAAGGAAGCCATCGCGGCCGAGGTGCCCGAGCCCAACGCCATGACGCTGGCCACGGTGGGCTCGGACCTGCGCCCGAGCACGCGCATCGTGCTCATCAAGGGCTACGACGAGCGCGGCATCGTCTGGTACACGAACTACCACAGCCGCAAGGGCCGCGAGCTGGCGGGCAACCCCTTCGCGGCGCTGCAGTTCCACTGGGTCGAGCTCGAGCGCGTGGTGCGCATCGAGGGCCGGGTGGAATTCACCAGCGCCGAAGAGAGCGACGCCTACTTCCACAGCCGCCCGCTGGACAGCCGCATCGGCGCCTGGGCCAGCCCGCAGAGCGAGGTGATCGAAGGCCGTTCGGTGCTGGTGGCCAACGCGGCGAAGTACGGCGCGCAGTTCCTGCTGAAACCACCGCGCCCGCCGCACTGGGGCGGCTACCGCCTGGTGCCGGACAACTGGCAGTTCTGGCAGGGCCGCAAGAGCCGGCTGCACGACCGGCTGCGCTACCGGCAGCAGGCCGGCGCCTGGGTGCGGGAGCGGCTGGCGCCCTGACCAGCGCTGGCGGGCCAAGC
>NZ_DATIGV010000074.1:0-18491 GCF_035481345.1 Hydrogenophaga sp.
CAGGCCCTCGGGCGAGGTGCCGGCCACGGCCCAGCCCTGGTTGAGGATCTTCTCGCGCACGTCCGGGCGGCGCACGATCTCGGCGAGCAGCGTGGCCAGCCGGTTCACGTGCGCCTTGGGCAGGCTGTTGGGCGCGGCGACCGCGTTCCAGATCTCGAGCGAAAAATCCTTCACGCCCGCCTCGGCCAGGCTGGGCACGTCGGGCACCACCGCGCTGCGGCCGGCCGAGGTGACCCCGATGGCGTGCAGCTTGCCGGCCTTCACCTGCGCCATGGCCAGGCCCGGCGGCAGAAGCGACATCTGGATCTGCCCGCCGACCATGGCGGCCATCACCTGCGGGTTGCCCGGGTAGGGCACGTGCACCGCGCCCAGGCCGGCGCGCGACTTCAGCAGCTCCATGCCCAGGTGGGCCACGGTGCCGATGCCTGGCGTGCCGTAGTTCCACTTGTCGCCGTTGCTGCGCGCGGCCTCCAGGAAGGCGCGCGGGTCGGCGGGCGTGCCGGGCGCACCGGCCAGCAGCAGCGGCGCCACGGCAATCAGCGAGACCGGGGTAAGGTCGGTGAGCGGGTCGTAGGTGGTGGCGGGGTTGAGGATCTTGGCGATCGTCATGTTGCCGTTGATCATCAAGCCGATGGTGTGGTCGTCGTCGGCGCGTGCCACCTGGGCGGCCGCCACGTTGCCACCGGCGCCCGGGCGGTTTTCGATCACCACCGGTTGGCCCAGCAGGCCCTGCAGCGGGTCGGCCAGGGTGCGGGCCATCAGGTCGGGAGAGGAGCCACCGGGGAAACCCACCACGATCTTGAGCGGGCGGCTGGGCCAGGCGGCTTGCGACCGCGCGGCGGGCACTGCCGTGGCGGCGGCGAGTGCGGCGCCTGTGGCCAGGGCGTGGCGTCGGTTCATCGGGGGCAGGGTCATGTCGTGTCTCCAGGCGTCGAATGAGAAGGGGCTCAGGGCGTGCCCGGGCCGCGGTAGAGCCAGGGATTGTCCAACAGACGTTCGCCCAGCACGGCCATGGCCGCGTTGCGTGCCCAGCGCAGCGGACCGTGCGCGTGGAAGACAACGCCGTTGCGCCGCGATCGCCGCTGCACCCGGGCGTTGCGCGCCCAGCGCAGTTCGGCGTAGCGCAGGAACCGCTGCGGCCAGTCCGTGAGCGCGGGATCCGCCGCCAGGCGCCCCAGCGTCCAGGCGTCCTCGAGCGCCATGGCGGCCCCCTGCGCGAGGTAGGGCCGCATGGGGTGCGCGGCGTCGCCCAGCAACGCAATACGGCCGCTGGCCATGCCCTGCGGCCCGTTCAGGGGCGCGCGCTCGTGCAACACCCAGCGCGTCCACGCGGGCACGGCGTCGAGCCAGGCCGCCAGCTCACGGTGCACCGGGCCGAGCGCGACCTGCAACTCGATGCCCGCAGCGGGCTCGGACCAGCTCTGCGCGTTCAGCGCCGCGCCCGCGGGCGCCTGCACCACCGCCACCAGGTTGAAGGCCTCGCCGCGGCGCACGGGGTAGTGCACCACGTGCAGACGCGGCCCGAGCCAGGCCTGCACGCAAGGCGCACGCAGGGCGGCCGGCAGCGCGGCGGCCGGCACCAAGCCGCGGTAGGCGATGTGCCCGGTCGGGCGCGGCGCCAAGGTGTCGGCCACCGCATGACGCACACGGCTCCACAGGCCATCGGCACCGATCACGGCCGGGCCGACCAGAATTTCACCGCTGTCGAGCGCGAGCTTGACGGTGTCGCTGCGCTCGTTGACCGATACCGCTCGGCTGGCCAGGCGCCAGGACACGCCGGGCCGCGCCTGCACGGCCTGCAGCAACAGCGCATGCAGATCGGCCCGGTGCACGCAGGCGTAGCTCTGCCCGTGGCGCTGCTCGAAGGCGGCGCCCAGACGCATCTGTCCAAGGCCACGCCCGCTCGATGCATCGCGCACCCGCAGCGCCTCGGGCCAGGCGGCCACGGCGTCAAGCGCGTCATGCAAGCCCCAGTCCGCCAGCACACGCACGGCGTTGGGGCCCAGTTGCAGGCCGGCACCGATTTCGCCAAAGGCGGGCGCCTGTTCGATCAGGGTGATGGGGTGACCGTGGCGCACGAGGGCCAGGGCCACCCCCAGACCAGCGATGCCGCCGCCAGCCAGGAGCACGGAAGGGTTCATCGGGCCGATGGTATCGGCCCGTCACACTGCCCTTGCCCGCTGGGCCAGCGGGGACTCAAAGGATGCGGTTGAACCAGGCCAAAGACAGCGCCGCCGCCACGATCGCCAGCCCCGCCGCCACCAGCGCCAGCAGGCCCGACAGCTCGGTTTCCTTCTTCTCCACTGTCAGCCGCGAACTCAGCGACTGGTAGATCTGCTTGAGGTTCTCGGCGGTGCCAGCGTAGAAATACTCGGCCCGGGTGGTGCGCGCCACGTCCTTGAGCGTGTCCTCGTCCAGGCGCACGCGCATGGACCAGCCCTCGAAGCCAATGACCTCGCCCTCCACCGTGCCCACGCCCACGGTGTAGACGCGCACGCCACGATCGGCGGCCATCTTCGCGGCCTCGGCCGTGTCCACGCCCGTGGTGCGCTGGCCGTCGGTGAGCAGGATGATGGCCGCCGAGCCATAGGAGCCGGGCTCCACGGGCTGGAAGGCCTTCTCCTCGTTGTTGCGCGGCTGGTCGAGCGAGCGGCCGCGCGGCGCGAACGGGTCGGTGTTGCGGTTGTAGGTCATGTCGGTCAGGCTGATGCGCTGCTCGGGGAACAGCTCGGACAGCGAGACGACGATGGCGCTGCCGATGGCGGTGGCGCGCTGCAACTGGAACTTGTCGATGGCGGTGACCAGGTCCTCGCGGCTGAGCGTGACCGGTTGCACCACCTGCGCCGAGCCGGCGAAGGCCACGATGCCCACCTTCACGTGGCGCGGCAGCTCCGCCAGGAAGGCCTTGGCGGCGTTCTGCGAGGCCACCAGGCGGTTGGGCTGCACGTCCTCGGCGCGCATGCTGCCCGACACGTCCATCGCCAGGATGATGGTTTGCTGCGTGGACGGCAGCGTGATGCTGGCCATGGGCCGCGCCGCGGCCAGCAGCATGGCCGCCAGCGACAGCAGCATCAGCACCGGCGGCACGTGGCGCCGCCAGCCCGGCCCCTTGCCCAGGGCCTCGCGCACGATGGACAGGTTGGCGTAGCGCAGCGCCGCGCGCTTGCGCCGGCGCAGCAACCACACGTAGAGCAGCACCAGCAGCGGCAGAGCCAGCAGCAGCCACAGCAATTGCGGCCACAGGAAGGTGACGGGTGGCAGAGTGAAATTGAAATCGGTCATGTCCTGACTCCTTCCCGGGTGCGGCGCGGCAACTGAGTCGGCATGGGTCGCCCGCCCGCGCCGTGGCGCACGCGCCGCTCGCGCAGGTCCACGAAGCGCAGCACGGCGTCGGCCAGGTCCTCGTCGGTGGCGAGTTCAAGGGTGTCCACACCGGCGCGCGCCAGGCTCTCGCGCAGTTGCGCCTCGCGCTGCGCGGCGATGCGCGCAAAGCGCTGGCGAAAGCCCTTGTCGTGGGTGTCGACCACGATCTGCTCGCCGGTCTCCGCATCGCGGATGGGGATCAGGCCCAGGTCGGGCAGGTCCAGCTCCAGCGGATCGACCAGGCGCACGGCCACCACGTCGTGGCGGCGCGCGAGTTCGCCCAGCGGCGTCTCCCAGCCGGGCTGGCTGATGAAGTCGGACACCACGAAGACGGTGCTGCGCTGGCGCACGGTGAAGACGGCGCTGCGCAGCAGGTCGCCCAGACGGGTGGCGGCCTCGTCGGCCGGCACAGCTTCCTTATTCGCCGCCGGGCGCGGCATCAGCATCTGCATGATCCGCAGCACGTGGTTGCGCCCGCCCCGCGCCGGCAGCATGGCCTCCACGCGTGCGCGGCCACCCGAGCCGTACACCAGGGCGCCCACGCGGTTGCCCTGGCCCGAGATGAGGCGCGCCAGCACCGCGGTGAACTGCAGCAGCACGTCGCTCTTGCGCTGCTCGCCCGAGCCGAAGTCCACCGAGGGGCTGAGGTCGAGCAGGAACCAGGCCGCCATCTCGCGGTCCTCGGTGAACACGCGCACATGCGGTTGCTGCAGGCGAGCGGTGACGTTCCAGTCGATGTGGCGCACGTCGTCATGCAACTGGTACTCGCGCAGGTCGGCCAGATCCAGGCCGCTGCCGCGCATGAGCGTCTTGTAGTGGCCTTGCAGCAGGCCGTCCAGGCGGCGCAGCACGCTCCACTCCAGCCGGCGCAGCAAGGCGTCGGCGCGCTGCTCGGCGGGCGCCTTCACCGTCTCGCCCCCCGCATCGGCGGGCGTTCGGCCGAACAGGCGCTTGAACATGTCAGGCCACCCGCTTTTCCGCTTCCAGCGGACGGGCCGGCGGCGGAATGTGTTTCATGATCCGCGCGATCAGCGCATCGCTCGTGAGTCCTTCGGACAGGCCCTCGTACGACAGCACCACGCGGTGGCGCAGCACGTCGGGCACCAGGTCCACCATGTCCTCGGGCAGCGCGTAGGAGCGCCCGCGCAGCATGGCCAGGGCGCGCGCGCCCTCCACCAGACCGATGGTGGCGCGCGGGCTGGCGCCAAAGGTGATGAGCGTGGCCATGTCCTTGATGCCGTGCCTGTCCGGGTAACGCGTGGCCGACACCAGGCGCACCGCGTACTGCACGAGCGAGGGGTCCACGTACACCTCGCGGCACTGCGCCTGCAGCGTGGCGAGCTGATCGGTCGTGGCCACCGCGTTCACCTGCACGGCGGGGCCGGTGACGCGCTCGACGATGACGTACTCCTCCTCGTCGGTGGGGTAGTCCACCAGCACCTTCATCATGAAGCGGTCCACCTGCGCCTCGGGCAGGGGGTAGGTGCCCTCGGTCTCGATCGGGTTCTGCGTGGCCATCACCACGAAGGGACGCGGCACCTTGTGCGACTCGCCCGCGATGGTGACCTGCCGCTCCTGCATCACCTCCAGCAGCGCGCTTTGCACCTTGGCCGGCGCGCGGTTGATCTCGTCGGCCAGCAGCAGGTTGGCGAACACCGGGCCCAGCGAGGTGCCGAAGTCGCCGGTCTTCTGGTTGTAGATGCGCGTGCCCACCAGGTCGGCCGGCACCAGATCGGGCGTGAACTGGATGCGCTTGAAGCGGCCCTGCACCGCTTCGGCGAGCGTCTTCACCGTGAGCGTCTTGGCCAGACCGGGCACGCCTTCCACCAGCAGGTGCCCCTGCGCCAGCAGCGCCACCATCACGCGCTCGAGGAAACGGTCCTGGCCGACGACGACCCGCTTCACCTCGTACAGGATCTGCTCCATGAGCTGGGCGGTTTCGGGGGCGTTGGTGTCGCTCATGAAGGGCTCCGGTCGGTGGATGAAGGGGCTCAGAACGGGGGCAGGCCGGCGGCACTGGCGGCGCTTTCGATGGGCACGGCAAAACCGATGCCCACGAAGGTGCGCGCGCTGGTGGGGTTGAGGATGCCGGTGACGATGCCGACCACCTCGCCGTCCATGGTGACCAGCGGGCCGCCGGAATTGCCCGGGTTGGCCGCGGCGTCGAACTGGATCAGGTTGCCGATGACCTGCTTGCCTTCGGGCGACTTGAACTCGCGGTCGAAGCCGGAGATGACGCCGGCCGACACCGAGGGCCCGATGCCGAAGGGAAAACCGACCGCCACCACCTCGTCGCCAGCCACGAGATCGCCGGTGGAGCGCATGGTGGCCGCGATCAGGTCATCGGGGATGGTCTGGGCCTGCAGCACGGCCAGGTCGTTCTCGGGCTGCGCGCCGGTGATGGTGGCGCCCGACTCGCTGCCATCGGCGAAGGTGATCTTCAGCCGCTCGGCCCCCTGCACCACGTGCAGGTTGGTGAGGATGATGCCCTTGTCGACGATCACCACACCCGTGCCCACGCCCTGCTCGGACTCCTGGCCCTTGTCGTCCTTGCCGTAGGACAGCACGCGCACCACGGCGGGGCGGATCTTCTCGGCCGCGCGCGCGGCCGGCGACGGCATCACCTGCGTGGTGAGCGTGCGCAGCACGGCGGCGTCGATGTCCTTCTGCGTGAGGGGCGCGCCGCCACCCGCCTGGCGCTGCCACACCGCCGCGATGAGCGCGACGGACAGCAGCGCGATGGCCGCCCACATGACGCGCGGGTTGCCCGCACCATGCGCCAAAGCGGTGCGCCAGCGGCGTGCGGGCCGTGGCTGGGCGGCAGGTTCGGCCACCACCGCCCCCGGCACCGCATCGGCCGGTTGGGCCGGGCGGCGCGAGGGGCTGTACTTCGCTGTCTTTCGCATCGCGACCCCCGACGAAGATTCCGTGGGTCACATGATGCCGTGATGCGGTGACCGGCTCAAGCGGTCAACAATTGCCGCAGCACGTAAGGGAGAATTCCCTTGGCGCGGTAGTAGTCCACCTCCACGGGGGTGTCGATGCGCAAGGTGACCGCGATTTCGCGTCGCTGGCCGTCGGGCCGCGTGATCACCAGCGTGGCGTCGCTCTGCGGCCGCAGGCCCGGGTCGGGCACCACGTCGATCGTCTCGTCGCCGCGCAGCCCGAGCGATTCCCACGACTCGCCCGGCTTGAACTGCAGCGGCAGCACGCCCATGCCCACCAGGTTGCTGCGGTGGATGCGCTCGAAACTGCGCGCCACCACGGCCTGGATGCCCAGCAGTTGCGTGCCCTTGGCCGCCCAGTCGCGGCTGGAGCCGGTGCCGTACTCCTCGCCCGCGAAGATGACCGTGGGCACGCCGGCCTGCACGTAGCGCATCGCGGCGTCGTAGATGGGCAGCTTCTCGCCGGAGGGCTGGTGCAGCGTGAAGCCGCCCTCCTCGCGCGTGCCGTCGGGCAGCGGCGGGATCATGAGGTTCTTGATGCGCACGTTGGCAAAGGTGCCGCGCATCATCACCTCGTGGTGGCCGCGGCGCGCGCCGTAGCTGTTGAAGTCGGCTGGCAGCACCTTGTGCGCCTGCAGCCACAGACCCGCTGGTGACGAGGCCTTGATGTTGCCCGCCGGCGAGATGTGGTCGGTGGTGATGGAGTCGCCAAACAGCGCCATGATGCGCGCCCCGTACACGCTCACCGGTCGCGCGCCGTCGGTGTCATCCAGCGCAAACCCCTCGAAGAACGGTGGTTCGGCGATGTACGTGCTCTTGGGCCAGTCGTAGGTGGTGCCGCTCAGGCCGGGGATCTGCTCCCACAGTTCGCCGGGCTCGGTCTTCACGCGGGCGTAGTTGTCGCGGTAGGCCTTGCCGTTCATGGCGCTCTTCATCAGCGCGTGGATTTCGTCACTGCTCGGCCAGATGTCGCCCAGGTACACGGCTTGGCCCTGGCGATTGCGGCCCACGGGCTGGGTCATCAGATCCACCGTGACGTTGCCGGCGATGGCGTAGGCCACCACGAGCGGCGGGCTGGCCAGGAAGTTGGCCTTGATGTTGGGGTGGATGCGCGCCTCGAAGTTGCGGTTGCCCGAGAGCACCGCCGCGCACACGAGGTCGTTCTCGGTGATGACGGCATTGAGCTCGGGCGTGAGGTCGCCCGCGTTGCCGATGCAGGTGGTGCAGCCGTAGCCCGCCAGCGCGAAGCCGAGCTTTTCCAGATAGGGCAGCAGGCCGGTGTTGGTGAGGTATTCGGTGACGATGCGCGAGCCCGGCGCCAGCGAGGTCTTGATATGCGGCTGCACGCTCAGGCCCTTCTCCACCGCCTTCTTCGCCAGCAGGCCGGCGGCCAGCAGCACGCCGGGGTTGCTGGTGTTGGTGCAGCTCGTGATGGCGGCGATCAGCACGTCGCCGTTCCTCACGTCCACGCCCTTGCCGGTGGGGAAGGCCTGTTCCAGCTTGCCCGGCAGTTGCTTGAAGCCGCCCTGCTCCATGGGCGAGGCGAACAGTTCGGTGAAGCGGCGCGACACGTCGCCCAGTTCGATGCGGTCCTGCGGGCGCTTGGGGCCCGCGAGACTGGGCGCCACGGTGCCCAGGTCCAGCGTGATGACCTGCGAGTACTCGATCTCGCCGCGCCGCGGCACGCCGAACAGGCCCTGCGCCTTGAAGTACGCCTCGAAGGCGTCGATCTCGGCCGCGCTGCGGCCCGTGCCGCGGAAGTACGTCAGCGTCTTCTCGTCGACCGGGAAGAAGCCCATGGTGGCGCCGTACTCGGGCGCCATGTTGGCGATGGTGGCGCGGTCGGGCAGCGTGAGCGAGGCCGTGCCCTCACCGAAGAACTCCACGAATTTGCCCACCACCTTGTGCTGGCGCAGGATCTCGGTGACGGTAAGCACCAGGTCGGTGGCGGTGACGCCGCCGCGCAGGCGGCCGGTGAGCTCGAAGCCCACCACGTCGGGCGTGAGGAAGTACACCGGCTGGCCCAGCATGGCGGCCTCGGCCTCGATGCCGCCCACGCCCCAGCCCACCACGCCGATGCCATTGATCATGGTGGTGTGGCTGTCGGTGCCCACCAGCGTGTCGGGGTAGTACAGCCCACCCCGCAGGTGCACGCCGCGCGCCAGGTACTCCAGGTTCACCTGGTGCACGATGCCGAAGCCCGGCGGCACCACGCCGAAGGTGTCGAAGGCCTGCATGCCCCACTTCATGAAGCCGTAGCGCTCCAGGTTGCGCTTGAACTCCAGCTTCATGTTCAGATCCAGCGCCTCCTTGGTGCCGTAGTGGTCCACCATCACCGAGTGGTCCACCACCAGGTCCACCGGCACCAGTGGTTCGATGCGCCCGGGGTCGCGCCCCAGGCGCTGCGCCGTGCTGCGCATGGCGGCCAGGTCGGCCAGCAGCGGCACGCCGGTGAAGTCCTGCAGCACCACGCGCGCCACGGTGAAGGGGATCTCGTCGGTGCGCGGCGCGTTGGGCTGCCAGTTGGCCAGTTGCGCCACGTGCTCGCGCGTCACGCGCTCGCCGTCGCAGTGGCGCAGCACGCTCTCCAGCACGATGCGGATGGAATGCGGCAGGCGCTTGACGTTGGGAAACTCGCGCGCCAGGGCCGGCAATGAATAGAGCCGGCCTGTCTTGCCGGCGCTGGGGGTGAAAGTCTTGACGGTCTGGGCGAAGGGGTGCGTGTAGCTCGTGGGGGCGTCCATGCGGTGGCTCCTGAAGATCGTGGCTGTTCTGGGTCGATGGCCATTCTGCGATCTTCTGGCGCCACCGCAAGCTCGGCACCGATTTGCCCCGTGGGCGCCTGCTGGAATCAGACCGCCAGGCGCGCGGCCGGCGCGCGCCAGCCCAGGAACTCCAGGTCCGCCAGGGCCAGCACGGCCACCGCCAACACCGTGAGGTAGGCCTGTCCCAGCGCGGTCACACCGCCGTCACCGCCCCAGGCCAGGGCCAGGCAGCCGATGCCCCAGACCACGTTGCCGATGATCAGCACCATCAGCGGTCCGCGCGACGGAATCACCTGACGCGCCAGGATCGTGGACAGCGCCACGTAGGCCAGCAGCGCCCAGCCGGCGGCGGTGATCAGCCCCTCGGACAGACCGAACCAGGTGGCCAGCGAGCCGGCAAAGGCCAGGTGCAACACGGCGGCACCGGCGCCGGAGATGGCGTCCAGCGCCAGCACGCGGCGCAGGTGGGTGGTGGACAGGTGCAGGTTCGAAAGGCTCATGGTGGAACTCCTGAGGGGGTTGAACATAGCGCCGATGGTGTCGGCCGCCCCGCAGCGGGTCCATGACCTGCCAGGTCATGGCCACCGGCGCCACCCGGCCTACCATGCGATCCATGCACGCCCACCACGCCACCCCGCTTCCCTTCGGCGAGCACCTGCGCCACTGGCGCCAGCGCCGCCGCCTGAGCCAGCTCGAGCTCGCCCTGCAGGCCGAGGTCTCCACGCGCCACCTGAGCTGCGTGGAAACCGGCCGCGCCAGCCCCAGCCGGGAGATGGTGATGCGCCTGTCCGAACGCCTGCAGGTGCCGCCGCGCGAGCGCAACGCCCTGCTGGTGGCGGCCGGCTTTGCGCCCATGTACCGCGAACGCGCACTCGACGACCCGGCCATGGCCTCGGCACGCGCCGCCGTGCAGCGCATCCTGGACGCGCACGAGCCCTGGCCCGCGCTGGCCATGGACCGGCACTGGAATTTGGTGATGCACAACCGCCTGGTGCCGCTGCTGCTGCAAGGCATCGCGCCCGAGCTGCTGCAGCCGCCGCTGAACGTGCTGCGCCTGAGCCTGCACCCCCAGGGCCTGGCGCCGCGCATCCACAACCTGCCGCAGTGGCGCGAACACCTGCTGGAGCGCCTGCGCCAGCAGATCGCCACCACGGGCGACACCGGCCTGGCCGAGCTGGCCGAGGAACTGCGTGCTCTGCCGACGCCCGACGAGGGCGATGATCACCACGCCCTGCCTGGCGAACACCTGGGCGTGCTCATGCCCTTTCGCTTTGAAACGCCGCTGGGCGTGCTCAACCTGGTGAGCACCACCACCGTGTTCGGCACGGCGGTGGACATCACGCTGCAGGAACTGGCGCTGGAGACCTTCTTTCCGGCCGATGAGGAGACGGCCGAGCGGCTGAGGGCGCTGGCGCAGATGGCGGCCTGATCACCCAACCATCAAGGCCGGCGCTCACGGCCACTTGAGGGCCATTTGGCCGACGGTGGGCGCACGAGGCGCGCCGGAACCACCGATCGGGCCGGGTGACAGAGGCGGAACCTCCATTCCAGGGTTTCGCCATGACCGCCGACGAGCTCTCCACGCTCTGCCACCGCGCCAGCCTCGAACTCAGCCTGCCTGACCCGTACGCCCTCGGCAAGGGCCACACCGTCACCCTCGACGGCGTACACCTCGAAATCCAGCACAAGGCGCCGCGCCCGCACTTCCTGCTGCTGGCCGAGATCGCCAAATTCCCTGATACCCAGCGCGCCGCCGTGCATGAGCACCTGCTGGCGCTGCAGCTCAGCACCGCCGACCACCCCAACCTGCGCTTCGGCTTCCACCCCAAGCGCCACACCACCTTGCTGTGCCTGACGGCCACGCCCCCGCGCGGCGACGCCAGCCCCGAGGCCTGGCTGGCGCGGCTGATGCGCGACACCGTGCTGCAGGTGCTGGATTGGCGGCGTGAGCTGCGCAACACCACCGCCGCCACGCCGGACGCCCAACCCCTTGCCGGTGCCTTGCAGCACGCCGGGCTGCGTGCCTGACTGTTCTCTTCCCCATTTCCCCATTCGCCACCACTGGATTCGCCATGAACCGCACCAATTCCAAGTCCACGGTCATCACTCCTGCTTTTAATTCTTCCCAGGGCAAGCCCATTGGCACCGGCAATGTGGAAAAAGACCAGCTTCTGAAAACCAACAATAGCGCTTTCCATTTTGAACTTGAATCTAACGAGGGTGAACCTCAGCCATTGAACTCTGAAAGGAGTCTGAGTGTCGGATCTGGCGATCCTAACCACGCCAACTCGAGCGTCATCGGGTCAAACGCCATCATTCATTTTGAGGACTCGCATCTGAACGACTCGCACAACGAGGAACTTGATGCGAATTCGTCCACAGAGCACAGCATTGACGACGAACTCACGCCTGCCCCACCACCCGCGAAAACAGCGACCGGACCAGCGCAGCCGTCCGTACAACTGTCCGACGATCCGGCCATTGCCGCGCTGCAGAAATCCACCCTGAACGCCACGACTCAAGTGGTGCTGTACACCACATGCCTCAACGTTCTGACGAGCGCTATTGCCGACCACAAGATGCCGTCCAACAGTTTCAGCTATCTGAGGAGCCTGTTCAGCGACCTCATCAAGGACAGCGAGACCCGCACTCGGGAGTTGGCGGGTCAAACCGAGCAATTGCTGAAGCAGCACAGCGAGGACGCCAAGACATTGGCCGCTCAAGCCGAGCGTGGTGCTTCGCCTGCACCCGTTGACACCTTCTCCGCAGGGCCAGGCCCAGCGGTGACAAACGTGGATCTGAACCAGGCCCTGCGCGAGGTGAAACAGCTGCCGGAGCCCGCACAGCAGGATCAGATCATCGAAGGTTTGCGCGCGGCACTCGGGGAAGAGGGCACGGTAACCAACGCGGACCCGAACAGGGCATTGGATGACATTCAATGGAAGTTGGACAATTCGGACATGGAGGACTTGGACCAAGAACTGGTCGGCCTCTACAGGCAATTGAACAAAGAAGCGGAAGAAGCGGAGAAGGCGGAGAAGGCGGAGAAGGCGGAGAAGGCAGCGATTGTGACCACGAATAGCCCCGCCCCGAAAACAGAAGTGGGGCTCAACACGGAGCTTGACGATTTGCTCGCCGAATTGGAAGGCGCCTTCAAAGGTCCCTCGCATCAAGAAAATGGAGAAGGTCAGGCCACGGGAATTGGCGAGGAAAAACCCAAAGCATCAAACAAAGATCGCGAGCAGGTGGAAAAAGAAGCCAATGAAATTGCTTTGAAATTGCCAGGCGGAGTTCCATTGGTCAGTCAATTGACGCAGTCCGCCCCCGCCAAAGTGAAAAGCACGCCCGAATCCGCGAAGACTGACGAGCTGAAAAAGCTGATCGCTGACACCAATGTGCCCAAGTATGACGACTGGAGTACGGCCCTCAACTGGGTGGCTCACACCCAGCGCTCCATTGCACAGATACTGACTCGTGAACTCACCAAGGAAGAACTAGTCACCAAGCATCGTTTCACGGCAAATGGAGGCACGGAAGATGGTTATAGGAAAGCACTTCAGAAAGATTTTTTGCGCAAAGCCATAGACACACAAAGTCGACTCATTGATGACGCGGGGAAAAAGCTGAAAGAAATCGAGATGGGGACAGAATTGGTCCAGGCCTCGCTGGAGGAGAAAAAAGAGCAAATCATCAAACTGAAGCAGCAGATGTCTCTGGCCAGTATTAAACGAGCAGGTCTCTCGAACACCCAGCTCTGAGCGTCCGAATCCATCCGGATTCAATTGGCGCAATCCCTCATCTGGCAAACAAAACGGCGCCATCCTCGCGAATGGCGCCGTCTTCATTTCCCGTGCGGCCCTTCAGCCGCCCGTCTCAAACCACCACCCCCTTCGCCGTCTCCGCGTACTCCTCGATCTGGTCGAAGTTCATGTAGCGGTACACGCTGGCGGCGTCCTGGTTGATGATGCCCATTTCGGCGTGGTACTCGGCCACGGTCGGGATGCGGCCGAGTTTGGAGGCGATGGCCGCCAGCTCGGCCGAGGCCAGGAACACGTTGGTGTTCTTGCCCAGGCGGTTCGGGAAGTTGCGCGTGCTGGTGGACACCACCGTGGCGCCCTCGCGCACCTGCGCCTGGTTGCCCATGCACAGGCTGCAGCCGGGCATTTCAGTGCGCGCGCCGGCGGTGCCGAAGGCGGCGTAGTGGCCTTCCTTGATGAGCTCGCTCTCGTCCATCTTGGTGGGCGGGGCCACCCACAGCTTCACCGGGATGTCGCGCTGGCCGCCCAGCAGCTTGGCCGCGGCGCGGAAGTGGCCGATGTTGGTCATGCACGAACCGATGAAGGCCTCGTCGATCTTCGTGCCGGCCACGTCGGACAGCAGCTTGGCGTCGTCCGGGTCGTTGGGGCAGCAGAGCACGGGCTCTTTCAGCTCGTTCAGGTCGATCTCGATGACGGCGGCGTATTCGGCGTCCTTGTCGGCTTCCAGCAGTTGCGGGTTGGCCAGCCACTCCTGCACCTTCTGGATGCGGCGCTCCAGCGTGCGCTTGTCCTGGTAGCCGTCGGCGATCATGTTCTTCATGAGCACGACGTTCGAGTTCAGGTACTCGATGACGGGCTCCTTGTTGAGCTTGATCGTGCAGCCGGCGGCCGAGCGCTCGGCCGAGGCGTCGGACAGCTCGAAGGCCTGTTCCACCTTCAGGTCGGGCAGGCCCTCGATCTCGAGGATGCGGCCCGAGAAGATGTTCTTCTTGCCGGCCTTGGCCACGGTGAGCAGGCCCGCCTTGATGGCGGCGTAGGGAATGGCGTGCACCAGGTCGCGCAGGGTCACGCCGGGCTGCATCTGGCCCTTGAAGCGCACCAGCACGCTTTCGGGCATGTCCAGCGGCATCACGCCAGTGGCCGCGCCGAAGGCCACCAGGCCGGAGCCGGCGGGGAAGCTGATGCCGATAGGGAAGCGGGTGTGCGAGTCGCCACCGGTGCCCACGGTGTCGGGCAGCAGCAGGCGGTTGAGCCAGCTGTGGATCACGCCGTCGCCCGGGCGCAGGGCCACGCCGCCGCGGTTGCTGATGAAGGCGGGCAGCTCGCGGTGGGTCTTCACGTCGACCGGTTTCGGGTAGGCCGCGGTGTGGCAGAAGGACTGCATCACCATGTCGGCGCTGAAGCCCAGGCAGGCCAGGTCTTTCAGCTCGTCGCGCGTCATGGGGCCGGTGGTGTCCTGGCTGCCCACGGTGGTCATGCGCGGCTCGCAGTAGGTGCCGGGGCGCACGCCCTGGCCTTCGGGCAGGCCGACGGCGCGGCCGACCATCTTCTGCGCCAGGGTGAAGCCAGCCTTGGTGGCCACGGGCGCCTGCGGCAGCCGGAACACGGTGGAGGCCGGCAGGCCCAGGAACTCACGCGCCTTGGCGGTGAGGCTGCGGCCGATGATGAGGTTGATGCGGCCGCCGGCGCGCACTTCGTCGAACAGCACGTCGCTCTTGAGCTTGAACTCGGCCACGGTGCTGCCGTTCTTGGTGAGCTTGCCGTCGTACGGCAGCACCTCGATCACGTCGCCCATCTCCAGCTTGGAGACGTCCACCTCGATCGGCAGCGAGCCCGAGTCTTCCTGCGTGTTGAAGAAGATGGGGGCGATCTTGCCGCCCAGCGTGACGCCGCCGAAGCGCTTGTTCGGCACGAAGGGGATGTCCTGGCCGGTGGCCCAGATCACGCTGTTGGTGGCGCTTTTGCGCGAGGAGCCGGTGCCCACCACGTCGCCCACGTAGGCCACGAGGTGGCCCTTCTTCTTCAGGTCGTCGATGAACTGCATCGGGCCGCGCTTGCCGTCTTCCTCAGGCTTGAAGACCGCCCCGCCTGGCGCACCGAAGTCCCCGCGCGTGTTCTTCAGCATCGCCAGGTAGTGCAGGGGAATGTCGGGGCGGCTCCAGGCGTCGGGCGCGGGCGAGAGGTCGTCGGTGTTGGTTTCACCGGGCACCTTGAAGACGGTGACGGTGATGGACTTGGGCACCTCAGGGCGGGTGGTGAACCACTCGGCCTCGGCCCAGCTCTTCATGACCTCCTGCGCCTTGGCGTTGCCGGCCTTGGCCTTGGCCGCGACGTCGTTGAAGTAGTCGAACATCAACAGCGTCTTCTTCAGGCCTTCGGCGGCCACGGCCGCGACCTCGGCGTCGTCCAGCAGCTCGATGAGCGGGTGCACGTTGTAGCCACCCACCATGGTGCCCAGCAGCTCGGTGGCCTTGGCCTTGCCCACCAGGCCCACCTTCAGGTCACCGTGCGCGACGGCGGCCAGGAAGCTGGCCTTGACCTTGGCGGCGTCGTCCACGCCCGGGGGCACGCGGTGGGTGAGCAGGTCCAGCAGAAAGGCGTCTTCGCCGGCCGGCGGGGCCTTGATCAGTTCGATCAGGTCGGCCACCTGCTGCGCGGACAGCGGCAGCGGCGGAATGCCCAGCGCGGCGCGTTCGGCGGCGTGGGCGCGGTAGTCGGCGAGGAAGTTGGACATGGGGTTCTCCGTGGGGGGACTGGCAAAAAAAGGGGTCAGGTGAACAGGGCGTGCACCGGCTCGGGCAGGCGGCGGCCGGTGCGCTGCGCGCGCTCCAGCACCTGCCAGTAGTAGCGGTAGCTCGCGCGGTCGTGCAGGCGGCCGGCCACCTGCACGGGGGCCCAGGCCGCGGCGGCGGCGCGCTCGATGACGGTGGCGGCTTCGTCCACCTCGTCGGCCGCGGGCGCAAAGGCCGCGACGATGGGGCGGATCTGGTCGGGGTGGATGCTCCACATGCGGGTGAAGCCGAGTTCGTGCGCGGCGCGGCGCGCGGCCGCCTGCAGCGTGGCCACGTCCTTGAACTCGGTGACCACGCCATGCGCGGGCACCTTGCCGTGCGCGTGGCAGGCGCTGGCGATCTCGATCTTGGCGCGCAGCACCAGCGGGTGGCTGAACTGGCCCTGCGAACTCATGCCGGTCGAGGGAATGGCGCCGCCGTGGGCGGAGACGAAATCCATGAGGCCGAAGCTCAGGCTCTGCAGGCGCGGATGGGCGGCGATGTCGAAGGCGCGGTGCACGGCGGCGGGCGATTCGATCAGGGCGTGCAACGGCAGGTCGCGCGCGCCGGCGGCGTCGAGCAAGGCGGCGGCGCGATCGAGGTCGGCCACGGTCTCGACCTTGGGCAGCATGACGTGGCACAGACGCGCGCCGGCCTTGCCCACGATGTGGGCGATGTCGGCTTCGAAGGCCGGGTGATCGACCGCGTGCACGCGCACCGCCACGCGCGCACCGGCGGGAGCGGACAGCGCGAGTTCGGTGACCAGTGCGGCGTGCTCCGCCTCGCCACCCACCGGGGCGCCGTCTTCGCAGTCAAGGGTGACGTCGAACACGCAGGCACCGAATTCGGCGGTGAGCTCGGCCTGCAGCGCAAGGCTCTTGCGCATGCGCGCCTCGACGCCGCTGTAGTGGTCGCACACGGGCAAGACCACCGCACCGGCCTGGGCGCCGAGCAGGACGTCACGTGGGTGAGCGGCGTGCGTCATGGCTTGCGCTGCGCCACGATGAACAGGCGCGGAAAGGCCAGCAGGCGGCGACCGTCCGATCGCGCGGGATAGGCGGCATCGATGCGGCGCTCGTAGTCGGCCAGGAAGCTTGAACGCAACTCGGCGTTCAGCGGATCGACGAAGGGGCGCAAGCCGGTGGCACGCACCCATTCGACGATGGCGCCAGGCGAGTCCATGCGGTGCTGGTAGACGGTGTGCCAGGCGTCGACCTGCGCGGCGTCCTTCGCCAGCAGGTCGTAGTAGTCGGCGATGGGCCGGCGCGGCTCGCGCAGGCGGCTGGCGTCGCCGATCGGCCCCGCGTACGGCGCCTGGGCGGCCACCTCGCGCATCAGACGGTGGCTGGGCTCGTCCAGGTTGTCCGGCATCTGCACCGCGAGCACACCGCCCGGGGCCAATTCGGCAAACAGCCGGGAAAAGAGCGCTTCGTGTCCGGGCACCCATTGCAGGGCGGCATTCGCGTAGATGAGATCGGGCGCTCGCTCCGGGCGCCAGGTCGCGATGTCGCCCAGCGAAAAGGCCACGCCCGGTAGGCGCTGACGCGCGCTCTCGAGCATGGCCTGGGAATTGTCGATGCCCGTGACCTGGGCATCGGGGTAGCGCTGCACCAGCAGCTCGGTGGAATTGCCCGGGCCGCAGCCCAGGTCCACCACCCGCCGCGGCGAGCCCAGCGGAACGCGCGCCAACAGCTCCTGCGCGGGACGGGTGCGTTCGTCCTCGTAGCGGCTGTAGAGCGCTGGGTTCCAGTCGGCCATCGCGGGCGGTGCGGTCGATTACAGGAGGTGCTTGACGCCGTCCTGCTCGCCTTGCAGCTCGGCCAAGGTCTTGTCGATGCACTTCTGGCTGAACTCGTCGATGGGCAGACCTTCGACGATCTTGTACTTGCCGTTCTCGGTGGTGACCGGGAAGCCGAACATCACGTCCTTGGGAATGCCGTACTCCCCATTGGAGGGCACGCCCATGGTGACCCACTTGCCGTTGGAGCCCAGGGCCCAGTCGCGCATGTGGTCGATGGCGGCGTTGGCGGCCGAAGCGGCCGAGGACAGGCCCCGCGCCTCGATGATGGCGGCGCCGCGCTTGCCCACGGTGGGCAGGAACACGGTTTCGTTCCAGACCTGGTCGTTGATGGCGTCCTTCACGCTCTTGCCGCCGATGGTGGCGAACCGGTAGTCGGCGTACATGGTGGGCGAGTGGTTGCCCCAGACGGTGAGCTTCTCGATCTCGCCGACCTTGCCGCCGGTCTTGGCGGCGATCTGGCTGGCCGCGCGGTTGTGGTCCAGGCGCAGCATGGCGGTGAAGTTCTCGCGCGGCAGGTCGGGCGCGCTCTTCATGGCGATGTAGGCATTGGTGTTGGCGGGGTTGCCCACCACCAGCACCTTCACGTCGCGGCTGGCCACGGCGTTCAGGGCCTTGCCCTGGGCGGTGAAGATCTGGGCGTTGGCGGCCAGCAGGTCGGCGCGCTCCATGCCGGGGCCGCGCGGGCGGGCGCCCACGAGCAGGGCGTAGTCGGCGTCTTTGAAGGCGAGCATCGGGTCACCGGTGGGGATCACGCCGGCCAGCAGCGGGAAGGCGCAGTCTTCCAGTTCCATGATCACGCCCTTGAGCGCCTTCTGGGCCTTCTCGTCCGGGATCTCCAGCAATTGCAGGATCACGGGCTGGTCCTTGCCGAGCATTTCGCCGGAGGCGATGCGGAACAGCAGGGCGTAGCCGATCTGGCCGGCGGCGCCGGTGACGGCGACACGAACGGGTTTCTTGCTCATGGAAAGACTCCGGATAGAGGGGATGACGAAGAGGAAACCTGTGGGGCGGGCGGAGAGATCCAAGGCGCCCGCGAAAGAGCGAAAGTGTAGGCCACCCGTGTGCCGATTGGAGGCCGAGTCTACGGG
>NZ_DATIGV010000075.1:0-4866 GCF_035481345.1 Hydrogenophaga sp.
AACCAAGGGTCTTGTCTTCGTGCTGGCCATGCTCATGGGCATGGCCGTGTTCGAATCGCTGGAGCGCCTCGGCGCGAAGACCCGAACGACTTGAAGGAGCACCATGGACCTCAGACGCCTCACCCCCACCCTGTCCGTCGCACCGCAGATCGCGCCCGAGGACTTGCCGGCGGCCGCCGCGGCCGGCTTCACCACGCTGATCTGCAACCGCCCCGATGGCGAGCAGCCGGGCCAGCCGGACAAGGACACCATGGCGCGCGCCGCGCAAGCGGCGGGCATGCGTTTCGTGTTCCTGCCGGCCGTCACCGGCCAGGTGAACGAAGCGCAAGGCCGCGCCTTCGGCGAAGCGCTTGCGCAAGCCGATGGCCCGGTACTGGCCTATTGCCGCAGCGGCACGCGCAGCACCCAGCTCTGGGCGCTGTCGCAGGCCGGCCAACGCCCTTGGTCCGAGGTGCTGCAGATCGCGGCCGCCGCGGGCTATGACCTGAGCCGCATGCCACCACCGGCCGCGGCCCAGGGCTGATCCTCACCTCGCGAGCCGCGCCATGAACCTGCCCAAGCGCCACTGGTGGCCCGACCTGCCCGTGCTGAGCTGGGCCCGCGAGTACGACCGCGACACCCTGCTGCGCGACGCCGTGGCGGCGGTCATCGTCACGCTCATGCTGATCCCGCAGAGCCTGGCCTACGCGCAGCTGGCGGGCCTGCCGCCCGAGGTGGGCCTGTACGCCAGCGTGGCCCCGCTGCTGGTCTACGCCTTGCTGGGCACCAGCCGCGTGCTGGCGGTGGGGCCGGTGGCCGTGGTGTCGCTGATGACGGCCGCGGCCGTGGGCGAACACGCCGCGGCGGGCGGCCCGCACTACCTGGCGGTGGCCATCACGCTGGCCTTCCTGTCGGGGCTCATCCTGCTCGCCATGGGCCTGTTGCGCCTGGGCTTTCTCGCGCACTTCCTCAGCCACCCGGTCATCGCGGGCTTCATCACGGCGTCGGGCATCCTGATCGCGGCCAGTCAGCTCAAGACGCTCTTGGGCGTGTCGGCGGGCGGGCACAACCTGCTGGAGATGCTGACCGCCTTGTGGGCGCAGCGTGGCCAGGTGCACGGGCTCACGCTGGGCATTGGCGTGGCCAGCCTGGCCTTCCTGTTCTGGGTGCGGCGCGGCCTGCAGCCGCTGCTGCGCCGCCTGGGTGTGCCGCCGCGCGCGGCCGAACTCGGCGCCAAGGCCGGGCCGGTGGCCGCCATCGTGGGCGCCACGCTGTTCACCTGGGCGGTGGACGGCGGCGCGCGCGGCGTCAAGCTGGTGGGCGCGGTGCCACAGGGCTTGCCGCCACTCACGCAACCGCTGTGGGACCTTGCGCTCTGGCAGTCCCTGCTGGTGCCGGCGCTGCTCATCAGCGTGGTCGGTTTCGTCGAATCGGTGTCCGTGGGCCAGACGCTGGCGGCCAAGCGGCGCCAGCGCATCGAGCCGGATCAGGAACTCGTGGCCCTGGGCGGCAGCAACCTCTCGGCCGCGTTCACGGGCGGCTTCCCGGTCACGGGCGGCTTCGCGCGCTCGGTGGTGAACTTCGACGCCGGGGCACAAACGCCCGCGGCCGGCGTGTACACGGCGGTGGGCATTCTGCTGGCCTCGCTGCTGCTCACGCCCGCCCTCTTCCACCTGCCGCAGGCCACGCTGGCCGCCACCATCGTGGTGGCCGTGCTCTCGCTGGTGGACTTCGGCATCCTGCGGCGCACCTGGGTCTACTCCCGGGCAGACTTCACCGCCGTGCTCGCCACGCTGCTGGTGACGCTGGCGGTGGGCGTGGAAAGCGGGCTGGTGGCCGGGATGGGCCTGTCGCTGGTCCTGCATCTGTGGCGCACCAGCCAGCCGCACATCGCCGAGGTGGGCCAGGTGCCCGGCACCGAGCACTACCGCAACGTGCTGCGCCACCAGGTCATCACGCATCCACAGGTGCTGGCCCTGCGCATGGACGAAAGCCTGTACTTCGCCAACGCGCGCGCGCTCGAAGACCGCATCAACGCCGCCGTGGCCCTGCGCCCCGAGCTGCGCCACGTGGTGCTGCAGTGCTCGGCCATCAACGACATCGACGCCAGCGCGCTCGACAGTCTGGAGGCCATCGACCAGCGCCTGCGCGACGCGGGCGTGCAACTGCACCTGTCGGAGGTGAAGGGCCCGGTGATGGACCGGCTGCAGCGCAGCGATTTCCTTCAGCGCCTGAGCGGGCGTGTGTTCCTGACGCACCACCAGGCGGCCACCTCACTCGTGCAGGAAGCCGCCTGAAACCGGCGATGGCTCACTTGGCGGCGTTCGGAAAGAACAACTGCTCGCCGCCGATCTTGTAGGCGGCGATCGCCGCTTGCCCCGCCGGGCCGGTGACCCAGTCCACGAACTTCTGGCCCTCGGCCGTCTTCACCTGCGGGTGTTTTGCCGCGCTCACCAGCATCACGCCGTACTGGTTGAACAGGCGCTGGTCGCCTTGCACCAGCACCGTCAGGTCGCCGCGGTTCTTGAAGTTGAGCCAGGTGCCGCGATCGGTGAGCGCATAACCGCTGCTGCCCGAGGCGATGTTGAGCGCCGGGCCCATGCCGCAGCCGCATTCCTTGTAGCCGGTGCCTTTGGCGTCCAGGCCGGCCATCTTCCAGAAGCGCAACTCGGCCGCGTGCGTGCCGCTCTTGTCGCCGCGCGAGATGAAAGGCGCGTTGGCGGCCGCCACCTTCTTCAGCGCGGCCACGATGTCCTTGCCAGCGGTCTTCACCGGGTCGGCCTTGGGGCCCACGAGAACGAAGTCGTTGTACATGACCTCCTGGCGCCTGGCGGAGAAGCCGTCGGCCACGAACTTCTCCTCGGCCACCTTGTCGTGGACGAACAGCACGTCGGCGTCGCCGCGGCGCGCCATGTCGATGGCCTGGCCCGTGCCCAGTGCCACCACCTTCACGTCGATGCCGGTGGCCTGCTTGAACTGCGGCAGGATGGCGCCGAACAGGCCGGACTGCTCGGTGGACGTGGTCGAGGCCACGACGATGCTCTGCGCGAGCGCGGCGGTGCCGATGAGCAGGCCCGCGGCCAGGGTGACGACGCAACGGAAGGGTTTCACCAGCTTTCTCCTTGAACGAACAGGTGGGCGTGCGGGCAAACGGCCCGCAACAGGTCGGCGTTGAAAAACTCGTGCACGGGCAGGTCGGCGAGCACGCGGCCCTGCTCCAGGTAGACGACGCGGCTGGCCAGGCGCTTGACCTGGCCGAGGTTGTGGCTGGCGAACACCAGCGTGGTGGGCTGGCCGTTCGCGGGCGCGGACGTGAACTCGGCAATGAGCTGCTCCACTTCGCGCTTGGCGTGCGGGTCCAGGCTGGCGGTGGGCTCGTCGAGCAGCCAGATGTCGGGCTGCAGCGCCCAGGCGCGCGCCAGCGCCAGGCGCTGCTGCTGCCCGCCCGACAGCGCGCGGCCGTTGCGCTGGGCCAGATCGGCCAGGCCCACGCGCTGCAGCGCGGTGAGCGCCAGCGCGCGCGCCTCGCCCCAGCGCCGGCCCTGCAGCCACAGGCCCAGCGCCACGTTGTACAGGGCGCGGATGCGCAGCATGTGCGGGCGCTGGAACAGCATGGCCAGGCGCTGCTGGCGCGGCGTGTGCAGCGTGCCGGCGGTGAGCGGCAACAACCCGTGCAGGGTGCGCAGCAGCGTGCTCTTGCCACTGCCATTGGCGCCGATGAAAGCCACGCGCTCGCCGGGCAGGACGCGCAGGTTCACGCCATCCAGCGCGGGCGCGCGCGGTGCCGGGCCCAGGCGCACCTGGGCGCCGCGCAGTTCGAAGCACGGTTCGACCATGGCCCTGGGCGGCACACCGCTCATGCGCGATCCGGCGCAGGGCCGCCCCAAGCCGGATCAGCCCCCTCGGGGGGCAGCGACCCGCGCAGCGGCGCAGCGTGGGGGCTCATATGCCCGCCCCCACAGGCACCAGGCCATCGGCGCGCTCGCGCCAGCGACGAACCAGCGACACCAGCGCGTTGAGCACCAGCACCACCGCCAGCAGCACCACGCCCAGGCCCAGGGCCAGCGGAAGGTCGCCCTTGCTGGTCTCCAGCGCGATGGCGGTGGTCATCACGCGCGTAAAACCATCGATGTTGCCGCCCACGATCATCACGGTGCCCACTTCGGCGATGGCGCGGCCGAAGGCCGTGATGAACACCGTGAGCAGCGCATAGCGCTCGTCCCAGGCCAGCAGCAGGCTTCGCATCAGGGTGCCCGCGCCCATCGAGCGCAACTGCTCGCCATGGCTGAGGTCCGCGTCCTGCACGGTCTGGCGCACCAGCGCCGTCACCAGCGGCAGCACCAGCACGGCCTGGGCCATCACCATGGCCTCGAACTGGAACAGCCAGCCCAGAAAGCCCAGCGGGCCCGAGCGCGAGAGCAGCAGATACACCACCAGACCCACCACCACCGCCGGCACGGCCAGCGCCGTGTTGAGCAGCGTGAGCACCGCGCCGCGCCCCGCGAAGCGCGCGGCCGCGAGCCAGGCGCCCAGCCACAGCCCCAGCGCGTAGGCGATGCAGGTGGCCGTGACGCTGACCGCCAGCGAGCGCCATACGATCGACCACAGGTCCGCGTCGCCGGACAGGACCAGCCCGATCGCGGTGGAGACGCTGTCGGTGAAGGTGTTCATATGTTGGCGAGCTTACCGACGACGGGCCTCACCGGCGCTACGTACTGACGCGGTATGAACCCTTGTGCATAGGCCGCCTTGATGCACACTCGGCGCCCATGCGACGAATCGAGCTGGCGTACCAACTGAGCACGCGCGAACGCGCCGCCGGCGAGGGATCGGCGCTGCTGCGCAACCCCATGATGGACGTGCTGCACGCCGTCAAGGCCTCGGGCT
>NZ_DATIGV010000076.1:0-59788 GCF_035481345.1 Hydrogenophaga sp.
GCGCGCGCATGGGCAAGGGCACCCTGAACTACGTGTCCGGCGGCATTGCCAAGCTGCAGCCCGAAGCCGTGTCCGTGAAGACGCCGACCGGCATGATCGGCGTGCGCGGCACGCAGTTCCTGCTCAAGGTCGACGAGGAGTGATCCTCGACCCCCCGCCGATCACTTGGCGGCCAGCACGATGAGGTCGCTGCGCTCGCCCGCCAACAAGCGGGCGCCATGCAGGTTCACCAGCGGATCGTCCGGGTAGGCGCGGCGCAAGTGCTCGAAGCGCTCCAGCGCCTGCGCGACGTCGCCGGCCCGCAGGGCGTCGAGCGCGCTGCGGTACTGATCCAGCGGCGCGTAACCCCGAGGGACCTCGTCCAGCGGCTCGAACACCTGCAGCGCTGCTGTCTTGCCCTTGAGCACCAGGCGGCCCACCGGGCGGGCCACACGCGGCGCGCAGGCCGACAGCGTCGCCTCGGACACGCAGACCCAGGTGCCCAGGTGCTTGTTCACGCTTTCCAGGCGCGCGGCGGTGTTCACGGGGTCGCCCAACGCGCGGTAATCAAAAAGGGCCTTGCCACCGAAATTGCCCACGATGACCTCGCCGGAGTGGATGCCGAAGCGCGTGTGGCCGAAGGCCATGCCGCGGGCCTGCTGCTGGCGCGTGAACCCGGTGGCGAAGCGGTGCATCTCCATCGCGCAGTCGAGCGCGCGCTGCGCGTGATCGGCTTGCTCCACCGGGGCGGAGAACATGATCGCCAGCGAGTCGCCCATGATGCGGTCCAGCGTGCCCTGGTAGCGGAAGGCGATGGAGATCATCTCCTCGAGGTAGCGGTTGAGCAGGTGCACCGCATCGGCCGGGTCGATCGACTCCATCAGCGGGGTGAAGCCCGCAAGGTCGGTGAAGATGAAGCTGCACTCTTGCCGCTTGCCGCCGAGTTCCAGCTGCTCGGGGTTCTGCATGAGGTGCGCCACGCGGTTGGGCGAGACGTAGCGCGAGAACGCCTGCCGCACCCAGCGGTGCTGCAGCTCGCTGCGGAAATGCCGGCACACGCTGGCCAGGCCGTAGGCCAGGGTCCAGGCGATGGCGGGAGTGAAGGTGTCCAGCAGCACCCGCTGGGTTGAGAACGCCCACCAGCCGCCCCACAGCAGCGCCGCCACCAGCACCAGCCAGGCCGCGGCCGCGCGCAGCGAACCCATGAAGGCCCCGATCGCGACGAGCAGGACGCAGCCCGCCGTCACCAGCAGGGCCTCGGCCGCCATGGCCCAGGACGGGCGCGCCAGGTGCTGCCCCGTGAGCACCTGCTCCATGGCCTGCGCGTGTGTCTCGACGCCGGGCATGAGCTGGCCGAGCGGGTTGAAACGCAGGTCCAGCAGGCCGGGGGCCGAACTGCCGATCACCACGATGTGGCCTTCCAGCAGCGCCGGATCGGCCGTGCCGTTCAGCACCCGCCACGCGGGCACGTAGCGCTGCGCTTGCGCCGGGGTGTAGTGGATCCACATCTCGCCGCGCGCGGTCGTGGGCACGGTGAGCGCGCCGATGCGCAGGGACTCCAGCGCGGGTGCCCCGCCGCCGGCGCGCTGCAGGATGTAGTTCGGCGTGCCCTGCGCCACGCGCAGCAGCTCGGCGCTGAGGCTGGGCGCGGGCTGGCCCTGCAGCGACATGACCATCGGCACACGGCGCACCACGCCATCGGCGTCGGGCACGAAGCTGAGCACGCCGACGCCGCTGGCCGCCATCTCCAATGGCGCGAGCGGGCGCACGGCGCCCCCTATGGTGTTCAGGATGCCGGCATCGGGCTCGCCCATCCACACGTAGCGGTAGCGCGGCTCCGGGCTCTTGGCATCGGTATTGGCATCGGCATGCGCATCGGCCGTCGCCTCGCTGCGCGCCGCGAAGCCCAGCACCACGTCCTGCTTCGCGATCGCCTCGGCGAAGGCCGCATCGTTGTCGGGCAGGCGCTGCAACTCGGACCGTGCCGTGGGCGTGAGCGGCCAGTCGCCCGACACGCGCTGCGGCGACGTGCGGTCGGGCTCGGCGAACACCACGTCGAAGCCGATCGCCGCGACGCCCTGCTCGCCCAGGCGCTCCACCAGACTGGCCAGCCGCGTGCGGGGCCAGGGCCATTGGCCGATGCGATCGAGGCTGGCCTCGTCGATGTCGATGATGCGCACCGGTGCGGCCTGGACCACGCGCGGCTGCCAGCGCTGGTACTGGTCGAAGCCTTGGTGGCGCAGGGTCTGCAAGGCCAGCGGGTCGGCCAGCACGACGACCAGGCCGAGGCCACCCGTCAGAAGCATCAACAGCGCCGCGATGGCGCGCAGGGAGAGGTGCATCAGGCCTGGGCCGCGCGGCGCTCGGCCAATTCGAATTCGTCTGGGGACATCGTCATCGTCAGGGTACCCATGAGGACAGGCACCTTTCGCGCCGGGGCGGCCGCCGCCCTCCTCAACCGGCGGGCAGTATCCCCGGCTTCCCCGCTTCCCACAAGATCGGGAACCTGCGTCGCCCCCTGCGGGCACGATGTGCGAAAGTCCGAGGCTCTCCGAGGCCACTGCATGAAAAACGATCGACCCCACCCCTCTGCCGCGCGGGCACCCTGGCTGGTGCTCGCCGTGTTGCTGCTGTCGGCCTGCGCGCCCAGCCTGCCCCGCTCCTACGTGGTGCTGGTGCCCGACCCGGATGGCGCCGTGGGGCAGGTGGTGGTGAGCGGGCCCAAGGGACAGCAGGTGCTGACACAGGCGGGCCAGGTCGCGGCCATCGACGGCGGCGCGGTCAACATCGTGATGAACCACGCCCAGGTGGACGCCGCCTTCGGCGACGCCAAGGCCGCCCAACCCGTGCTGCCCGGACACTTCATGCTGTACTTCATGTCGGGCAACACGCAGCTCACCGCCGCATCGGAAAAAGAGTTTCAGAACATCCTGAGCTACCTCATGACCCGGCCACCGCAGGCCATGACCGAGGTCGTCGTGGTCGGCCACACCGACACCGTGGGCAGCGATGCGGACAACGTCGTCCTATCCACCCAACGCGCCACGCTCGTGGCCGAGCGCCTGCGCGCCTCTGGCGTGAAGTTCACGTCGCTCAAGCAGGAATCGCACGGCGAGAAGAACCTGCTGGTGCCCACCGCCGACAACGTGGACGAGCCGCGCAACCGACGGGTGCAGGTGACGGTGCGCTGAGCCGGCGCACCGTCCCACTGCGTTCAGGCCGGCTTCTGCGCCTCGGCGCCCACCGCGTCGCGCACGCACTTGTTGGTGAAGCTGGTCTTGGCCGCGCCCGAGAGCTTCTTCTCGCCCGCTGCCGTGGTGCAGGCGGCTGCGGCGTCTTTCTCGCACTTGGTGAGAAAGGAGTTCTTGGCTGCCCCGGCGAGCTTTTTCTCGGCGGACTTGGCGTGGCAGGTGGCGCCTTCGGCCCAGGAGGCTGTGGCGGTGAAGGCCAGGGCAAGGGCGAGGATCAGGGGGCGGGTGAGCATGGGCACTCCAGGGGATGGGGGTGCCGATTGTTATCACTCAATTTGATTGGGTGCAATGGGATTGAAGCCGATGCGCGTTGTCGCGCCTCGACATCTGCAGACGATCTCCAGATTGCTGCGGGCGCAGCGTTGAGCGTGGGCTAGGATGGCGGTTATCGGCCAGAGCCAAACATCCGAAGCTCAATGGACATGGGAAGTACGCCACTTCGAAAGCACTTTGAAGCCTCCCTGGTTTTTGGCGGAGGCATGGTGGCGCTGGCTGGGGCTGTTGGTGCCGGCTTTTCGCTTCTCGTAGGGGTGGCTGGCATGCTCTCAGCAGTGAAAAGTGCGCCATTGCTCGCGTCGCTCGGACCGCTGGCAGGACTGCTGCTTATGCCAATCTTCTATCTTGTGGCAGCGCTTGTTTCCTTACCGGCCGCGACAGTCGCCGGAGCGCTGTTCTTTGTTGCGGATGCCAGTTCAATACTGAACCGAGTCCCCACACCACTCATTCCACTCATATGCGCGGCATTTGGCTATGTGGGCGTCTACGTGGCCGCTGGCGTCTTTGACTCCCTGAGTTTCAACTCAAATTCCAAGGTGCTCAGCTCCCTATTTGGGTTTGCCAGTGGAGCCGCCTTGCTATGGCTGCCCGCGCTGCGTCCCTTGTCAGCTCATCTGAGAAAGACTCAACGTCCGTTGTGAGTTTTTCTAGTGTTTGGTCGAAGGACAAGCGTCAACTTGCGGCCAGAAGCGGCCTCTCGCGTGAGAACAAGCACCAACCAGGAGAAGGTAAGTGGTGATGCTTCCAAACAGGGACGACTACAGGAAGTACTCGAAAACCCAGAAGCGCGTGTACTGGGCGTTCGTAACCTTGGCAGTACTCGCTGCATCCGTGCTTCTGGCCTGGGACCCGTTGCTCTCGCCCTTGCTCAAGTAGCAAACGGCTGTATGGCGAGGAGGTGAGCGACCGCAACGAGCCCGGCCCAGCCTGAGCTAGCATGGTGTTTTCGGCCAGATGCGGACATTGAATTGGGAAGACCGAATGGCGTCTTTTAGCGTAGATGACACCTCCGAGCTCTATGCGCTGCACAGAGTGTTTCGAGAAGCCAAGTTCTCAGCGCTGCCGGACGACGATGAGATTTCAGATAGTCCGCGAGTCAATGCACTGTTTCTGCGTGTGATGGATGCACTCATTGAGCGGAACGTGAAGGAAGACGGAGAGTCCGCCCGGCAGCGATGGGCGGGTTGGCTCGCAATTGACAAGTCGCGTGACGAATGGCGCGCCTCAGTACTTCGAGCAAGACGAGTCGAAGGTTGGCCAGAGATGAGCATTCAGGAAAAGAGTCGGAAGGCGCAGGAGATCCTCTGTCCGTTCACTTGCGCCCCTCCAGTTCTGGCTGAATTCATCGCTCAAGTTGATGCTGAGCCCCCGTGCAAGTGATGCCCAGCGACTGAGTCTGCTCAGCTAGCATGACGGTCTTCGGACAGAACCAGACATCGGCTTGCACTATGGAGCAATCAGACCAGTTGGGTTTTGCGGTTTTGAAACGAGCCGGCTCGACCAGTGTGGGGTCAACGCGCCGGGCCCGAGTGTCCGTCGACTTCACAGTGAACGGGGTCAGCCTACTTCTGCTGCTGGCCAAAGGCAGCGCGGACATGATGGGATGCTTTGTTCAGGGCCTCTCAGAAGCCAATGGGGCGGCTCTTGTTTCTTTGCTCGGGAGCCGGCATGACTCCGATGGCGATGGCCGCACTCTTCTCTACCTCTGTCCGGAGTGCGGAGATATTGGTTGCGGAGCGTATGCCGTGAATATCAAGGCGAATGAAGGCCAAGTGACTTGGTCTGATTTCGCCTACGTGAATGGGTATGGGCCCGCGTCGCCGCTGCTGAACATTGGTCCGTTTCGATTTGACCGAGGCGAGTACCTTGACGTGGTTGAAAGGGCGAGTCGCTTGTGAGTGCGGGCCGCGGACGTGGTCTGCTATCGACGTCAACCCGCTTCGGCTAGCATGGCGGCCATCGGCCAGGAGCCGACTTTCGGGTGAGCTATGCGTGCACAAACCCGCTAGCGTGGAAGGCACCCTTGGGGCGGGCGTCAACAAGGACGCATCGAGCATCCCGCAGTGTGAGTGGCGGCGCATGCCAAAGGAGAACAGCACGCATGAAAATTCTCGGTGGCTTGGTTGCGGCCCTTGCCTGGTATGTGTACGTCATCCTTCTAAGGTCTTCTGGTTCTGTGAACCGGTTAGAAGACGCCTTGCTCTGGGCCGTTCCGGTTGTTCCACTCGTTCTCGTTCTATGGGCTGCGATGCGACGCTCGGAACGTGGCGACAAAATCGCAGCAGTCTGGCTGCTAGCTGCCGCTCCAGTTGTTTCCGCACTAGCACTCGTCTGCTTCCTCGCAGTGGTGCCCTCGATTTTCAAGTAGTTCCGGTGTCCCCTGAGGGCGCGTCAGACGCCCGCTTTGGGCCCGAAGCGGCCTGCCGCATCAGAATGTCGTGCTGTTACCGGCCTGCAAATCGATAAGTGCATATGAGCTTTGTTGTCGAGTCAATTCCTGAGGACAAGAAGTCGAGAATCGATTCTTTGATTGCGTCACGACCCAGAGGCACTCGCAGTCCAGGGTTGTCCTCGCGCTGGGCTGTTCATCAGCGACTGAACGCTGCTCTGGTTCTAGTAGGCAAAGCAGGCGGCGCCTACGAAGGCACTCCAGAGACACAGCATTTCGTGCTCCTCTGGGGTGAGCATGAAATTCGATTCTTTGGCGAAGCCACGTGTACCGGTGACCTCGGACGCGGGGAGCGGCAAAGAGTCACATGGACGATTGGATGGATAGCTTGTCCGAGGAATGTCGACGCACAACAGCAGAAAGTTGCGCTTGACTTGGTTCGCGAGGCCTTGGACTGTTGGGGTATCCACGCCGTTCGACTGAACATTGACGCCGTCGTCGTCAACATCAAGGTATCGCATTCGGAATAACCCAGCGTCCGCTCCTGGCCGATGACCGCCATGCTAGCTGAGGCTGCGCAGGGCCCAGAACTGGCGGAATACTGTGCAATAAGCTGTCATTCCGTTCGGAGCCCCTACTGGCCGAGCAACAAGGCCATGACGACCAAAACAGGGAAGAACAGGGGAACAGAGCCGAGCACCAGAAAGAGTGTTGGGGGCTTGGCAGATTGCCACAACTGAAATAGCGCGACTGGAACGCTGGCAAGGTATAGGGCAAGGAAAAGTACCCCGACTCTTCCTCCGAATGGCAAGAGGAATGCCAACAAAGCTGACCATCCGACGAGCCACAGAGTGCCCGCAACCTTGGTCCAGCATCCGCCGACCTCTTCTCGAACGTCCTTTCGGGGTTGCGCTTGCCGCTTAGGTGGCGCGACCACGGGGCGCCACGAACTGCTGTACCCAAAATCGGCGCCACAGGATTTACACCCTTGGGCCTTCTCGAGCACTCGGGCATCGCAGTTAGGGCAGTAATGCATTCGGAATGTCCGCTCTTGGCCGTCTACCGCCATAGGTAAGCCGCCAGGACCAATGCCCCTATGACAGCGACAACACCAATGAACGACAGAAGCTCGTAGTCGAGCCAATCGGCTTTGGCGGGATGTATCGATCGCGGGTAGCGGCCAAAGGTGATCATCTTGACCACGAGCCAGCCAGGCCAGAAGAACAAGTCGAGCGCAGCGGCAAGGCTCGCGAAGGTAGGCGGTGAGAGCTTGCGCGCTTGTCGCTCGATGTGCACGGTGGCCTAGCCTACAGAATTTCGTGAGCCAAATTGTTCCTCGAGAAATACCACGCCCCCAATCCTGCTGACCACACTAGCTGCTTTTGGGAGTTTGCACGTGTTCATCACCGCCCCTGGCCTCGTCCAGCACCTCCACCCCTCTCAGGTCGCCCCGCGCCAGAGCCACTGGCCCGCCGTCACGCTCTCGATGGAGCGCCCCTGGTGCCTGCTGGTCTACGACGTCTCCTACAACGGCCGGAAGGTGTCGCAGACCTCGCTGGTGGCCTGGGACAACACGCTGCTGGATATGCTGACCCAGATCCCCGTCGCGGACGTCAAGGGCGTTGCCCGCCTGGACCGGCGCCGCGAGCCGGGCCCGCGTTGGGCCTTCAACTGGATTGGCGCGCTGTGGGCGCCCTCGCCGTGCGAGGCCCCATCGGCCGGCCCTCTGCTGCTGAAGCTCGGCGACGACCCGCACGTCCGCGACGGCCGCCTGCTGCCGGTCCCCCACGCCGCCGGCCGGCGGCTGTTGTACGAGGCCTCTCCCACGCTAGAGGGCCAGTAGCTTGGCCTCTAGCTGCTCGTGCTGATCCGCGAACTTGCGCTGGTTCCTGGTCTTGAGCTTTTCCAGGTTTTGCAGCTTCCACCGCACGGCCGGAAGGTCCGGCAATTGCTTGAACGACATCAGCTCCCAACGGGGCTCGGCACGCACCAGCGACAGCAGGAACTCGCGCTGGTTGGAAGTCAGCAACTTCGGCAAGGCCGCCAGCGTGTCGCTGCGCGTCTTCTCCAGTTCGGCCAGCGGAATGTCCTCACGCGCCATGCCGATGAACTCGGCGTTGTAGATGCCTTGCATCGGCTTGATGGTGGGAAACAGCACCTCATGCACCGGCCGGTTGTGCCCCGCGAGGTAGGCAACAAAGCACGCCGCGATGTCGAGCGTCAAGCCATTGCGTTGGAGAAGGTGCCAGACATCGAACCAGTCCCGCGGATGCTGCCGGTCGAATGCGGCAACGAGCTTGCTTCCGTAGAGCTCTGGCCCCGCCAGCACGGGCAAGGTGATGCTCGTGGTGAAAAGGTCTTGGGCGGTGGCGACGAGTTCACGCTGTTCGATCGGCAGCACGGTGCCGCGAAAAACCTGGTTCACCTCGATCTTGACCTGCGAGCCCGCATCCGAAACGACGAGCTTGAGCTCCTCGCCGTCCTGGTTGGCCGGCATCGCGACCTGCAGCTTCATGGATTCAAGCCTCGCCTTGATGCGGGCCAGTTCATCGCCAATGGCGATGATGGCTTCGTCTCGCGGCAGCGCGTGGTCCAGAAACACGACGTCGATGTCGACGGACAGGCGCGGCATGTCGTGCACGAACAGATTGAGCGCGGTTCCGCCCTTGAGCCCCAAGTGGCCGGAGGCAAACACCTCTGGCGCCACCGCGAGCAACAGGCGGACGGTGTCGACATATGTCTGGTTCATGGGCGCCTCAGGTCGATGCGTTCACCCGACTTCGTTACCGAGACCCAGCCCGCGTCGCCCAGGCGCTGGTTGTGCCGGGCCGCCACCTCTGCCCATGGGTGCCCGGCGGTCGACGACAAGGCGTGAGCGAGGCGGACGACCTTCACGCGCACGGTGTGCGTCAGCAACTCGTCGAGCACCTTGGGGCGCAGGCTGGGAAGGCTCTCGACGAGGTGTTTCGCTTCCACCAAGGTTTGCCCCTTGCCGACATCGCTGAGCAGTTCGAGTAGGGCCCGCTCAGGCACGGACACCAGGACGTCGGACGGGGCGTTGGGGAGGGGCTGCAACCCCAGGTTCTTGCGCATCCGCGCATCGAACAGCTTGGTCGCGCGATAGGCGCTGGGGAACCGCTCGGTGAACCAAGAGGGCAGGCGCGCGGGCCGATCGCCCCACAGCGTGAGGACTTCTCGCATGGCCAGGTTGTGGCGGACACCACGCCAGTCGAGTGCGGTCTTGCCGCCGACGTGCAGGCCCGGCAGATGCCGGGCCAGGAGGGCCAGGCAGGCGTCTCTGTCCAGGCTGTCGCCCGGCAGCTTGTACACACCACGTGCAACGTGTTCGAGCCAGTCGCTGCGAGCAAGGGCCGAGGCGCGGTAGGCCGTCATGCCGTGAGCGGCCAGCTCTTCGGTGGTCCGTGGCTGGCCACGGGGCCATCCGGCGAGCACGTGCTTGAATGAAAATTTGTCTGAAGTTGCCTTCATACGTCAACTCTAGTCAAAAATTCATTCGATCACAAGATGGATTGAATGAAATTTCAACCGCAATTGACTTTCTGCGTCAATCACTTGGAAATTTTCATTCTGGCCTAAGCTACTCCCCCACTCCGGCACGGACCCCGCGTCCCCTCCCCCACATGGCCACCGCCTCCGACCGCCCCTCGGGCAAGAGCCCGCGTTCGCTCACCGGGCTGCTGCCCTTCATGCGCCCCTACCGCCTGCAGATGGGGCTGGCCCTGCTGTTCCTGGTGCTGGCGGCGGCGGCCACGCTGGCGTTTCCGGTGGCGCTGCGCTTGCTGATCGACGATGGGCTGGTGCCGGCGGGGCGCGGCGATCAGGTGCTGGCGCTGCGCGAGCACTTCGCGGCGCTGTTCGGGGTGGCGGTGGCGCTGGGGCTGTTCTCGGCGGTGCGCTTCTATCTGGTGAGCTGGATCGGCGAGCGCATCACGGCGGACCTGCGCAACGCGGTGTACCGCCACGTGCTGCGGCAGAGCCCTCAGTTCTTCGAGACGACGCAGACGGGCGAGGTGCTGTCGCGCCTGACGGCGGACACGACGCTGGTGCAGACGGTGGTGGGGTCGTCGCTGTCCATGGGGCTGCGCAATGCGGTGATGGGCATCGGCGCGCTGGTGATGCTGGTGTGGTCGCACCCGTATGTGATGGTGCTGGTGCTGGCGACGGTGCTGCTGGTGGTGCTGCCGGCCATGTGGTTCGGGCGGCGGGTGCGCCGGCTCTCGCGCGCCAGTCAGGACCGCATCGCCGATTCGAGCTCGATCGCGGCCGAGGTGCTGAACGCGATTCCCACGGTGCAGAGTTACGCGGCGGAGGGGCGCGAGTCGCAGCGCTTCGACCGGTCGACGCAGCACGCGTTCGAGACGGCGGTGCGCCGCACCAAGGCGCGCGCGGCGCTGGTGGCCTTCGTGATCATCGCCAACGCGGCGCTCATTCTGTGGGGCATGTTCCAGGGCACGCAGGCGGTGTTGAACGGGCAGTTGTCGCCGGGGCAACTGGGGCAGGCGGTGTTCTACGTGGTGATCTTCGCGGGCGCGGTGGCGGTGCTGGGCGAGGTGTATGGCGACCTGCTGCGCGCCGCGGGCGCGAGCGAGCGGCTGGTGGAGTTGTTGGCGAGTGAGTCGCCGGTGAAGTCGCCACCGCAGGCGCTGGCCGCGCCGCTGCCGGCGGGGGGCAGCGCGCTGGCGTTCGAGCAGGTGCACTTCAACTACCCGTCGCGCCCGGCGCAGGCGGCGCTGGACGGGTTCTCCCTGGTGGTGGAGCCGGGGCAGACAGTCGCCATCGTGGGGCCCAGCGGCGCGGGCAAGACGACGGTGTTCTCACTGCTGCTGCGCTTCTACGACCCGCAGCAGGGCCGCATCGTGCTGGACGGCACGCCGATCAACGCGCTGCAGTTGCAGGACTTGCGCGAGCGCATCGGCATCGTGCCGCAGGAGCCGGTGATCTTCTCCAGCAGCGCGATGGAGAACATCCGCTACGGCAAGCCGGGCGCCAGCGACGATGAGGTGAAGGCCGCCGCGCGCGCCGCCTTCGCGGACGAGTTCATCTCGACGCTGCCGGAGGGCTACGACACCTTCCTGGGCGAGCGCGGGGTGCGCCTGTCGGGCGGGCAGCGCCAGCGCATTGCGATTGCGCGCGCCATGCTGAAGAACCCCCCGCTGCTGTTGCTGGACGAGGCCACGAGCGCGCTGGACGCGCAGAGCGAGCGCGTGGTGCAGGCGGCGCTGGAGGCGGCGATGCGCGACCGCACGACGCTGGTGATCGCGCACCGGCTGGCCACGGTGCAGCGGGCCGACCGCATCGTGGTGCTGGACCACGGGCGCCTGGTGGAGCAAGGCACGCACGCGGAGCTGGTCGCACGCGGCGGGGTGTACGCGGGCTTGGCGGCGCTGCAGTTCAACGCCTGAGACGGCCGTCGCGGGTTCAGCGTTCGGGCGTCCACTCGCGGAAGTAGCGGATGCGATCCTCGTCGGCCGGGTGGCTGGCCAGGGCGATGGGCAACACGCCACCGCGCTCGCCTTCTTTCTGGCGCACGGCCGCCAAGCGCTCGAACAGCGTGACCATCACGGCCGGCGAGAGGCCGGCGCGGTGCAGCCGCTCGGCGGCGTAGGCGTCGGCGCGGCGCTCCACGTCGCGCGAGTACGACTGCGTGAGCAGCGTGGCGGGCACGGTGGCAATGAAGGTGCTGGCGTCGCCAAAGACGACGCCGACGATGGCGCTGAGCAGGCTGGCGCGCACCAGCATGTCCAGGCCGTCGCGGTGCCGTACGTGGCCCAGTTCGTGCGCCAGCACGCCCGTGAGCGCGTCGGGCCGGTCGCGCAGCAGCTCGATCAGTTGATCGGTGACGATGATGTGGCCGCCCGGCAGGGCCAAGGCGTTGGGGCCCAGGTCGGGGGCGTGCCGGAACGACAGGCGCCAGGCGGGTTCGTCACCCTCGACGTGGGCGCGCTCAACGAAGGATGTCCAGTGTTGTTCGATTTCGCGCTGCTGCGCCTCGCTCAGGCGCGTGGGCTTGAGCAGCACGCGGTCGAGCTGGGCCAGGCTGTCGCGGCCCAGGCTCTCGCCCACCTCCTTCGGCAGTTGCTGCGCCACGAACTGGCTGACCAGGGGCACACCCCAGAGCCAGCTGGCCAGCACCACGGCCACCGAGCCCACCACCGCCCAGACGGTGGCGCGCCAGCTTTGCTGCCAGCCCACCACCCAGGATTCGCTCAGGCCCTGCCCGGCCCACCACTCGTCCCACTCGGGCGCGTCGGCGTGCTGGATCAGGCTGCCGTCGGGCAGGTCGGTCTGGCGCTGGCCGTGGGTGCGGCGCTCGGGCCAGTGCACGCGGCGCAGGGGGTAGCGCCGCGCGGCGCCGTCGGCCGCTTCGTCCAGCGGCTGCAGCACGAGTTCGTCGCCGTCCAGGTGCACGCGCACCGCCCGGCCGCGCGGGCTGCGGCCATCGAACCAGAGTGTGCGCAGGGGCAGGCGCATGGCCGGGTCACAGGCCCATGTCGATGCCGAAGAAGTCGCCGGCCGCGTCGCCCAGCGCACCGACGTCGCGCGCCTGCGCGTGCGACAGCCACTCGTTCACCGAGCCTTTGACCTGCAGGGAGACGGCCTCCAGCCGCGCCCGCGCCAGGCGCACCTGGGCGAAAGGCCAGTACAGGCCAAGCGTGACGATGATCAACAACCAGTTGACGAGGTTCACGCGCGCCAGCGCACCGAAGCGCAGCTCGCTGCGAAAGCGCGTGTTGCGGCTGCGCGTGTTCGCCCACACCAGGTTCTGCAGCCGGGCGGTGACGAAGGGGACCAGGACCAGCGGCACGGCGATGTAGGCCAGTGCCGCGATGCCGAAGACCGCGACCATGCCCGAGGCCACACCTCGCGACATCGACACGGCGCCCGCCGCAAGCGCGCCGAACACCACCATCAGCAGCAAGAGCACACCGCCCGAACGCAGGCCCAGGCCGAAGAACTCGCGCAGCCCGGCGCGCAACTCGGTGCGCTCGCCGGCGAAGCGGTAGCCGCCGTGCTGGTACTGCTTGAGGCGCGCGAAGCACCAGGGCAGCGCCAGCGCGAACAAGAGCATGGCGGCGATGGCCAGCAAGCCCACCAGTGGGCGGTCCGCTGGCGCGACGTCTTCGCCTGGCGCGCCCGGCGCGGCCACCAACCCCACGGCGACGAAGGCCAGCACCGGCAGCACCATCGGCGCGTAGGCCAGGTAGGCGCCCTTGAGGTCGCCCTCGAAGGCCAGGCGCACACCGCGCCAACTGGTGTTGCGCAGGCGGAACTGCAGCGAGGCGCGCCACAGCGCAGGCCACAGCAAGGCGAAGGCCAGCAGGATCACCCCGCCCACCAGTGGCGCCGCTTCCGAGGCAATGGCGTAGGCCAGGCCCAGGCCCGCCACCAGCAGGTAGCCGCGGAACATCTTCCAGGGGTTGGCGTGAAAGCCCAGAGGGTCGTCGCCCACCAGGGTGTTGTTCTGAAAATAGGCGATGCGCCGCGCCCGCGCGAAGGGCCAGTAGAGCGTGAACGTCACCAGGATCAGCAGCAGGTTGACGATCCAGATGCGGAAATACTCGCTGCCCGATCCGGTGAAGCGGATGGACAGTGTTTGCACCGGCGGCCGCGCGTCCTGCGCGGCCGGAAAACGGCCATCGGGTGTGTCGATGATCTTCATGTTGCCTCCCTCCATTTGCAGGCCGGCGCATGCTAGCACCGCGCCAGCCAGGGCCATGCAGCCCGGGCATGGAGCCATCCGGAGCCCGCCTTGGACAAGCCCGGGGTGGCTGCGTACAGTGCACTCGCCGTGGCCCGCCCAGCGGCCACGTCCATTCGAAGGACCCACCATGTCGTCGCAAACCGCCCCCAGCGTCTTCACCCAGGCGCTGCCCTCCTACCTCGATCCCAACCACCTCGGCCCCTGGGGCATCTACCTGCAGCAGGTCGATCGCGTCGCCCCCTACCTCGGCAAGCTGGGCCGCTGGGTCGACACCCTCAAGCGCCCCAAGCGAACCCTCATCGTCGACGTGCCCATCCACCTGGACAACGGCACCGTGGCCCACTTCGAGGGCTACCGCGTGCAGCACAACACCAGCCGCGGCCCCGGCAAGGGCGGCGTGCGTTTCCACCAGGACGTGACGCTGTCCGAGGTGATGGCCCTGTCGGCCTGGATGTCCATCAAGAACGCCGCGGTGAACGTGCCCTACGGCGGTGCCAAGGGCGGCATCCGCGTCGATCCGAAGCTGCTGTCGCGAGGTGAGCTGGAGCGCGTGACGCGCCGCTACACGAGCGAGATCGGCATCATCATCGGCCCCAGCAAGGACATCCCCGCACCCGACGTGAACACCAACGAACAGGTCATGGCCTGGATGATGGACACGTACTCCATGAACGAAGGCGCCACCGCCACCGGTGTGGTCACCGGCAAGCCGGTCGACCTGGGTGGCTCGCTGGGCCGGCGCGAGGCCACCGGTCGTGGCGTCTTCACGGTGGGCGTCGAAGCCGCGCGCCGCATCGGCCTGGATGTGAGCCGCTCACGGGTGGCCGTGCAGGGCTTCGGCAACGTGGGCGGCGTGGCAGGCAAGCTGTTCGCCGAGGCTGGCGCACGCGTGGTGGCTGTGCAGGACCACGGCGGCACCATCTACAACGAAGCCGGCCTGCACGTGCCCGCCCTGCTCGACCACGTGGGGCGGCACGGCTCCGTCGCGGGCTTCGAGGGCGGTGGCCAGGTCATTCCCAATGAGGATTTCTGGGGCATTCCCTGCGACATCCTCATCCCCGCCGCGCTGGAGGGCCAGATCACCGACAAGAACGCCGGCCGCATCCAGGCCCGCATGGTGATCGAAGGCGCCAACGGCCCCACCACCCCGCAGGCCGACGACATCCTGCACGACCGTGGCGTGCTGGTGCTGCCCGACGTGATCGCCAACGCGGGCGGCGTCACGGTGAGCTACTTCGAATGGGTGCAGGACTTCTCGAGCTTCTTCTGGACCGAGGACGAGATCAACGCGCGCCTGGTGAAGATCATGAAAGACGCCTTCTCGGCGGTGTGGCAGGTGTCGGAAGACCACGATGTGAGCCTGCGCACCGCCACCTTCATCATCGCGTGCCAGCGCATCCTGCATGCGCGCGACCTGCGCGGGTTGTACCCCTGACTACCCTGCTATTGCAGGGTGTCTTTCACGGCTGGCAGCATGGGCAGGGGCATCACCTCCACGCCCTCTTCCAACAGCTCCAGGGCCACGGCCGCGCTGGTCTGGCCGCGGATGTTGCGCCGCTCGATCTCGCCGTGGTGCATGGCGCGGGCCTGCTCGGCAAAGCGCTCGCCCACGTCCTCTGTGCTCGTCATGATCTCGCGCATGGCCTTGAGCATGCGCCCCTGCAGTTCGACCAGTTCGGCCTGCGCCGGGTGGTTGCTGAGGGTGACGCCTTCGGGCCGGGCGGCGGCCGGCTCCTCGCGGCCCGCGCGCAGGTTCAGCCGAGGCGCCGAGAGCTTCTTCTCCACGCGCTGGTCACCGCACAGCGGGCAGCTCACCAGCCCACGTTCCAGCTGCTGGTGGAAATCGTCCTCGGAGCCGAACCAGCCTTCGAACACGTGCTGGTGGGCGCATTGCAGATCGAGCACCTTCATGGCGCGGGATTATCCTGCCAGTCCAGTACCCACTGGCCCGACAGCACGTTTTGCAGCCACAGCATGCCCGCCAGGGTCTTGCTGTCGATGACCTGGCCCTCTCGGCACCAGGTTTGCAGTTCGTCGGGCGTGGCAGCGAACACGTCCAGCGCCTCGCCGTCGTCGAGCGCGCGTTCGCCCAGGCTCAGGCCGCGCGCGAACCAGATGTCGATGACCTCGTCGGAGTACGCGATGGTGGGCGCGAGGCGACCCGCGAAGGCCCACTGCCGGGCCGCGTAGCCGGTCTCCTCGCGCAGCTCACGCCGGGCGCAGGCCAGGCTGCCCTCGCCCGCGTCGAGCTTGCCGGCAGGGAATTCGACGATGACCGAGCGCATGGGGTGGCGGTACTGGCGCTCCAGCACCACACGCCCGTCGTCGAGCAGGGGAATCACCATCACCGCACCGGGGTGCAGCACGAATTCGCGCGTGGCCTCGGCACCCGTGGGCAGGCGCACGGTGTCGCGCACCACGTGCAGGAAGTGGCCGCGCAACAACTCGGTGCGCGCGAGCGGTACCTCGGTCAGATGCTGGTCATCCACTGCGGCGTTTGTAGAGGTAGCGGTACACGAAGCCCGGGAAGGCCAGCGTGACGAACAGGCTCGCCGTGGTGGCGTAGAACTCCCAGCCCTGCGAATAGATCTGGCCAACGCGCTGCTCCAGCGCCAGGCCCAGGCCGCCGACCACGAAGTACAGCAGCACGAGTTCGAGCAGGCGCATCCACAGCGTCTTGGGCTGGGTGCGCGGGATCAGCGCAAGCCAGCGGTTGTTGACGAAAGGCAGGTTGGCGGCCACCAGGGCCGCCACCAGCACCAGCCAGACGAAGGCGGTTTGATTCATGGTGACGGTGGGAGCCGGCGCCCGCGCGGGGGTTCCGCGTGGCCCGGGCTCAGGCGAACAGCGACGCCACGGCCTGCGCGCACAGCGCCATCAGGCCGCCCGGCACGATGCCCAGCACCAGCACCAGCGCGCCGTTGACCGACAGCACCGAGCGCACGTCCAGGCCGGCCTCGATGGGCGCGGTCTGGCTGGGGGCGTCGAAGTACATCACCTTGACGAGACGCAGGTAGTAGAAGGCGCCGATCAGCGACATCACCACCGCGAACACCGCCAGGCCCACATGGAAACCGCTGGGCGAGGCCAGCAAGGCCTGCAGCACCGACAGCTTGGCGTAGAAGCCCACCAGCGGCGGCACGCCAGCGAGCGAGAACATGCAGATGGCCATCACACCGGCGTACAGCGGGCTGCGCTGGTTCAGGCCGGCGAGGTCCTGGATGGTGTCGGATTCGAAGCCTGCGCGCGACAGCAGCAGGATCACCCCGAAGGTGGCCAGCGTGGTCAGCACGTAGGTCACGATATAGAACATCGCGGAGCTGTAGGCGTTGACCATGTTGGCGCCGTCCCCCTGCACCACGCCCGCCAGCAGGCCCAGCAGCAGGAAGCCCATCTGGGCGATGGTGGAGAAGGCCAGCATGCGCTTGAGGTTGGTCTGCGCGATGGCCGCGAGGTTGCCGACCAGCAGCGACAGCACCGCCAGTACCGCCAGCATCTGCTGCCAGTCCACCGCCAGGGGCAGCAGGCCCTCGACCAGCAGGCGGATCACGATGGCGAAGGCGGCCAGTTCGGGGGCGCCACCGATGAGCAGGGTGACCGCCGTGGGCGCGCCGTGGTAGACGTCGGGCACCCACATGTGGAACGGCGCCACGCCGAGCTTGAAGGCCAGGCCGGCAACCACGAACACCAGGCCCAGCACCAGCACCTGCGGCGACCCCTTGAGCGTGGTCTCGCCGCCCGCGATGGCGGCCATCACCTCGCCGATGTCGAGCGAGCCCGTGGCACCGTACACCATGGACAGCCCGTAGAGCAGGAAGCCGCTGGCCAGCGCGCCCAGCACGAAGTACTTCATGGCCGCCTCGGTCGCGGCGATGTCGTCGCGGCGCAGCGCGACCAGGGCGTAGCTGGAGAGCGTGAGCAGTTCCAGGCCCAGGTAGATGACCAGGAAGTTGTGGCCTGAGATCATCACGAACATGCCCAGCAGCGCGAAGAGGCTCAGGCTGAACAGTTCACCGCCGCGCAGCATGTCGCGCGCGCCAGCGTAGGCGCGGCCATAGATCAGGGTGGCCATGAGGGCGATGGTGGCGAAGCACTTGAGCCAGTTGCCCATCGGGTCGCTCACGATCATGCCGCCGAAGCCCTCGATGGTGCGGCCGGACGCGCCGGCCATGGCCAGCAGGCCCGCCACCACCGCCAGGGTGAGCAGCGTGAGCGCGTAGGTGGCGCCGCGCAGCGGCGTCTTCACGGCGAGGTCGGCCAGGGCGATGACGCAGGTCATCACCGCCAGCATGATTTCCGGGTAGGCCGCGACCCAGCTGAGGTTGTCGATCATGGGGCTGTTCTCGCTCGGTCTTTTCTTGTCAGTTCAGCTTGGAGTTCGCCACGTGGCGCAGCAGCTCGGCCACGGCCGGGTCCATCACGTCGGTGAAGGGCTTGGGGTACACGCCCATGGCGAGCACGGCGAACGCCAGCAGGGCCATCACCAGGAACTCGCGCGCATTGATGTCGCTGAGCGCGCGCACGTTGTCGTTGCCCGGCTCGCCCAGGTAGACGCGCTTGAACATCCACAGCGAGTAGGCCGCGCCAAAGATCAGGGCCGTGGCGGCCAGCAGGCCGATCCAGAAGTTGGCCTTGACGGCGGCGATGATCACCATCCACTCGCCCACGAAGCCCGCCGTACCGGGCAGGCCCGCGTTGGCCATGGTGAACAGCAGCGCGAAGGCGGCGAAGCGCGGCATGGTGTTGATCACGCCGCCGTAGTCGGCGATCTCGCGCGAGTGCACGCGGTCGTACAGCACGCCGATGGCCAGGAACATGGCCGCCGAGACGAAGCCGTGCGAGACCATCTGGACCAGGCCGCCGCTGATGCCGAGGTCACTGAAGATGAAGAAGCCGAGGGTGACGAAGCCCATGTGCGCCACCGACGAATAGGCCACGAGCTTCTTCATGTCCTGCTGCACCATGGCCACCAGGCCCACGTAGATCACCGCGATCAGCGACAAGGCGATCATGAGCCACGCCCATTCGTGCGAGGCGTCGGGCAGGATGGGCAGGGAGAAGCGCAGGAAGCCGTAGGCGCCCAGCTTGAGCATGATGGCCGCCAGCACGGCCGAGCCGCCCGTGGGCGCCTCGACGTGCACGTCGGGCAGCCAGGTGTGCACCGGCCACATCGGCACCTTCACCGCGAAGGCCGCGAAGAAGGCGAAGAACAGCAGGGACTGCACGGTGCCACCCAGGGGCAGTGCGTACCAGTCGGTGAACGCGAAGCTGCCACCCGATTGCACGTACAGGTAGATCAGCGCCACCAGCATGAGCAGCGAGCCCAGCAGTGTGTACAGGAAGAACTTGAAGGCCGCGTAGATCTTGTTGGGGCCGCCCCAGATGCCGATGATCAGATACATCGGGATCAGCGTGGCCTCGAAGAAGACGTAGAACAGCATCGCGTCCTGCGCCGCGAACACGCCGATCATGAAGCCCGAGAGGATCAGGAAGGCGCCCATGTACTGGTTCACGCGCTCGGTGATCACTTCCCAACCGGCGATCACCACGACGACGGTGGTGAACGCCGTGAGCAGCACCAGCCACAACGAGATGCCGTCCACACCCAGGTGGTAGTGCACGTTGAAGCGCTCGATCCAGAGGCTCTTTTCGACGAACTGCATGGCCGCGCTGCCGACCTCGAAGCCGGTGTACAGCGGCACGGTCACGGCCAGGCCGGCGAGCGCGCCCGCGAGCGCGATCCAGCGGACCATGCCCGCCTGCTCGTCACGCCCCAGCGCGAGCAGCACGACGCCCACGACGATCGGCGTCCAGATGGCAAGGCTCAGCAAACCCATGATGGCTTTCTCTTTCTTGTCTTATTTCGCGAGCCAGACGAAGTACGTCATGAACAGCAACACCCCCACGAGCATCATCAGCGCGTAGTGGTAGAGGTAACCGGTCTGCGCGCGGCGCACCACCGCCGCGATGGCGCCGACGATCTTCCAGCTCGCGTTCACGATGCCGCCCTCGATGACGCCACGGTCACCGCCCTTCCAGAGGCCCGTGCCCAGGCCGCGCGCGGCGCGGGCCAGCACGTTCTCGTTGAACCAGTCCATGTAGTACTTGTTCTCGAGGATGACGACGATGGGGCGCAGCGCGCGCGCGATGGCCGCCGGCACGGCCGGGTTGACCATGTAGCAGTACCAGGCGCTCACGAAGCCGGTCAGGGCCAGGTACAAGGGCGGCGTGCTGAAGGCGTGGGCCGCCATGGACAGGGGGCCATGGAAGATCTCGGCGAACTTCGTCAGCGCGGGGTGCGCTGCGCTGTTGATGGTGATGGCGTCGCGGAAGAAGTCGCCGAACACCATGGGCTCGATGGTGAGGTAACCGATGATCACCGACGGAATGGCCAGCAGCACCAGGGGCAGGGTCACCACCCAGGGCGATTCGTGCGGCTTGTTGTCACCGTGATGGCCATGGTGGCCATGGTCGTCGTGGTGATCGTCGTGGTGGTGCGCGTCCGGGTTCTGGTCGTAGCGCTCTTTTCCGTGGAAGACCAGGAAGTACAGGCGGAACGAATAGAACGAGGTGACGAACACGCCGGCCAGCACCGCGAAGTACGCGAAGTGCGCGCCCGGCAGGTTGCTGAAGTGCACGGCTTCGATGATCGAGTCCTTGGAGTAGAAGCCCGAGAACAGAGGCGTTCCGATCAGCGCCAGGGTGCCCAGCAGCGAGGTGATCCAGGTGATGGGCATGTACTTGCGCACGCCGCCCATCCAACGGATGTCCTGGTTGTGGTGCAAGCCCATGATGACCGAGCCGGCCGCGAGGAACAGCAGGGCCTTGAAGAAGGCGTGCGTCATCAGGTGGAAGACCGCGACCGAGTAGGCCGAGGCACCGAGCGCCACCGTCATGTAGCCCAGTTGCGACAGCGTGGAGTACGCGACCACGCGCTTGATGTCGTTCTGGATGATGCCCAGGAAGCCCATGAACAGCGCCGTGATGGCGCCGATGATCATGACAAAGTTGAGCGCCGTGTCGGACAACTCGTAGAGCGGGCTCATGCGCGCGACCATGAAGATACCGGCCGTCACCATGGTGGCGGCGTGGATCAGCGCGGAGATCGGCGTGGGGCCTTCCATGGAGTCGGGCAGCCACACGTGCAGCGGGAACTGCGCGCTCTTGCCCATGGCGCCGATGAACAGGCAGATGCAGATCACGGTGATCAGCATCCAGTCGGTGCCCGGGAAGCCCAGGCCACCCAGTTCGCCAGCCTTGGCGAAGATCTCGCTGTAGTTCATCGTGCCGGTGTAGGCCACGATGAGGCCGATGCCGAGGATGAAGCCGAAGTCGCCCACCCGGTTCACCAGGAAGGCCTTCATGTTGGCGAAGATCGCCGAAGGCTTGTTGAACCAGAAGCCGATCAGCAGATACGACACCAGGCCCACCGCCTCCCAGCCGAAGAAGAGCTGCAGCAGGTTGTTGCTCATGACCAGCATGAGCATGGAGAAGGTGAACAGCGAGATGTAGGCGAAGAAGCGGTTGTAGCCCTCGTCGTCCGCCATGTAGCCGATGGTGTAGAGGTGCACCATGAGCGAGACGAAGGTGACCACCACCATCATCATCGCGGTCAGGCCGTCGACCAGGAAGCCGATCTCCATCTTCAGGCCGCCGATGACCATCCATTCGTAGATGGTGGCATTGAAGCGCGCGCCCTCGATCACGTCGCCCAGCGTGATGACCGAGAGGATCATCGCGACCAGCACGCCCAGGATGGTGGCGCCGTGCGAGGCGCGCCGGCCGATGACGTTGCCACCGAAGGCGGTGCCCAGGATGCCGGCCACGAGCGAGCCCACCAGGGGCGCCAGCGGCACGGCGAGCAGCGTGGAGGCGGATAGCGTGTTGCTCATGTTCCGGTCAGCCCTTCAGCGTGTTGAGTTCTTCGACGCTGATCGACGACTTGTTGCGGAACAGCAGCACGAGGATGGCGAGGCCGATGGCCGACTCGGCGGCCGCCACGGTGAGGATGAAGAACACGAACACCTGGCCGTGCAGGTCGCCCAGGTAGTGCGAGAAGGCCACGAAGTTCATGTTGACCGCGAGCAACATGAGCTCGATGGCCATGAGCAGCACGATCAGGTTCTTGCGGTTGAGGAAGATGCCGACGACGGAGACGGCGAACAGGATCGCGCCGACCGACAGGAAATGACCCAGCGACAGGCTCATGCCTTGCCCTCCTCGGTGTTTTGCGACACAGCCACCGGCGCCCGCGTGGCGGCCGCCATGGGCACGATCACCAGGCGGTCGCTGGCACGCACATGGACCTGGTCGCCCGGGTTGATGGCCTTGCTGTCCTTGCGCTGGCGCAGCGTGAGCGCGATGGCCGCGACCATGGCCACGAGCAGGATGAAGCCCGCGACCTGGATCGGGTAGAGGTAGGCCGAGTAGAGCAGCCTGCCCAGCTCGCTGGTGTTCGACACGCCGGCCGCCACGGGCGGGGCGTTGGTGGCGATCGCGGGGAACCCCGCCCACAGCACGGCGATCAACTCGCCGGCCACGACGAGGCCGATGATGGCCGCCAGCGGGAAGTGGTGCCAGAAGCCGCGGCGCAGCGACTCGATGTTGATGTCGAGCATCATCACCACGAACAGGAACAGCACCATGACAGCGCCGAGGTACACCAGCACCAGGGTGATGCCCAGGAACTCGGCCTTGAGCAGCAGCCACAGCGCGGCCGCCTGCGAGAACGAGAGCATCAGGTAGAGCACCGCGTGAACGGCGTTGCGCGAGGTGACCACGCGAAAGGCCGCGAACAGCAGCACCGCCGCGAAGAGGTAGAAGAAACCGGTGGTGAAGTCCATGGGATTTCGGGATGGCTCAGCGGTACTTCGCGTCGGCGGCCTTGGCCGCGGCGATCTGGGGTTCGTAGCGGTCGCCCACCGCCAGCAGCATTTCCTTGGTGAAGTACAGGTCGCCCCGCTTTTCGCCGTGGTATTCGAAGATGTGCGTCTCGACGATGGAGTCGACCGGGCAGCTTTCTTCGCAGAAGCCGCAGAAGATGCACTTGGTGAGGTCGATGTCGTAGCGCGTGGTGCGGCGCGTGCCGTCGTTGCGCACATCGCTCTCGATGGTGATGGCCAGCGCGGGACACACCGCCTCGCAGAGCTTGCAGGCGATGCAGCGCTCTTCGCCGTTGTCGTAGCGGCGCAGCGCGTGCAGGCCGCGGAAGCGCGGCGACAGCGGCGTCTTTTCCTCAGGGAATTGCACCGTCACCTTGCGGCGGAAAGCGTAGCGTCCGGTCAGGGCCATGCCCTTGGCCAGTTCGACGAGCAGGAAGCTCTTGAAAAAGTCGCGGAAGCTGAACGGCGCGACGGCGGTCGTGGTGGTCATCGTTGTGCCCTCCTCACTGCCAGATGTTCCACGGCGACTTCATGAGCGCACCCACGAGCAGCAGCCACACCAGCGTGACGGGGATGAAGATCTTCCAGCCCAGACGCATGATCTGGTCGTAGCGGAAGCGCGGGAAGGTGGCGCGGATCCAGATGAAGATCGAGACCACGAAGACGGTCTTGATGCCCAGCCAGATCCAGCCCGGGATGAAGTCGAGGAAGGCCACGGGCGACAGCCAGCCGCCGAGGAACATCAGCACGCCGAGGATGGACACCAGCCACATGCTGGCGTATTCGGCGAGGAAGAAGATGGCGAAGCCCATGCCCGAGTACTCGACCATGTGGCCGGCCACGATCTCGGCCTCGCCCTCGACCACGTCGAAGGGGTGGCGGTTGGTTTCGGCCACGCCCGAGATCAGGTAGACGACGAAGATGGGCAGCAGCGGCAGCCAGTTCCAGGAGAGGAAGTCCAGGCCCATGCCCGCGCCCATGCCACGGCTCTGCGAACTCACGATGTCGGCCAGGTTCAGGCTGCCGGCGGTCATCACCACCACCAGGAAGCAGAAGCCGATGGCGATCTCGTAGCTCACCATCTGCGCCGAGGCGCGCAGCGCGCCCAGGAAGGCGTACTTGGAGTTGGAGGCCCAGCCCGCGATGATCACGCCGTAGACCTCGATCGAGGTGATGGCGAGGATGACCAACAGGCCCGCATTGACATTGGCCAGCACGGCCTCGGGGCCGAAGGGAATGGCCACCCAGGCGGCCAGCGCCGGCATGATGGCCATGACCGGGCCCAGGCGGAACAGGCCGTTGGCCGCCGCGCTCGGGCGGATCAGTTCCTTGGTCAGCAGCTTCAAGGCATCCGCGATGGGCTGCAGCAGGCCGAAGGGGCCCACGCGGTTGGGGCCGTGGCGCACCTGCATCCAGCCCAGCAGCTTGCGCTCCCAGAGGGTGAGGTAGGCCACCGCACCCATCAGCGGCGCCAGCACGGCGACGATCTTGATGAGGGCCCAGAGCACGGGCCAGGCCGCCGCCGTCCACCACGGCGCGTTGATGAGGCCGAGGCCGCCGTTGTACATCGCGTCGATCACGCTGCCACCCCTTCCTCAGCGCCCTTGGTGGCGCCTTGTTCGGCGCGCGCACGGCGCGCGTCAGCGGTGAGCTGCAGCGACGTCGACCGGCGCACGAGCGGATCGAGCTGGTAGATGCTGGCCACGCAGGGCGCGGCGCTGGCGGTCGTGGTGTCGATGTTCGTGCCAGACGCCCGGTTGTTCAGGCGGTCGGCCGCGACCACGGCGCCCGACTCGATACCCGGCAGCGCACGTGCGAGCACGGCTTGCGAGGAGTCGGCGTCGAAGCCCTGCAGCTCGAGCAAGTTGCCCAGCACACGCAGCACCTTCCAGGCCGGGCGCGTATCACCCAGCGGGCGCACCACGGCGTGGAAGCTCTGCAGGCGGCCTTCCGCATTCACGAAGCTGCCCGAGGTTTCGCTGAACGGCGCGATCGGCAGCAGCACGTCGCTCACGTCCAGGTTGGTCCTGAAGGGGCTCAGGGTGACGACCATGTCGGTGTCGCGCAGACCTTGAAGACCAGCGGCCGTGTCCTCGGCTTCCACGTTGAGCAGCAGCGCGGCCTTGAGTGCGCCACCGAGCATGCGGCCGGCATCGAGCCCGCCCTGCCCCGGCACCGCGCCGACGAGCTGGGCGCCGACGGTATTGGCGGCTTCGGTGAGGTAGCCCACGCTGGCGCCCGTGTGCTCGGCGATGAAGTTGGCCAGGGCCAGCAGGCTGGCGGCCTGCGCATGGTGCGCGGCGGCGTTGCCCAGCAGCACGGCCTTGTGCTCTCCACCCAGCAGCGAGACAGCGACGGCGCGCTGCGCGTCGCTGGGCGTGGCGGCCACGGGGGCGCTCACGCCTTTTTCAGCGGCCACCGCCGCGGCCACGCCGGCCAGGGCCGAGGCCCATTCGCGGTTGTCCGACAGCAGATGGTTCTTGAGCTTGATGGCCCAGTCGGGCGCGCTCTCGGTGATCGCACTGAGCTGCGCGCCGCGGCGCACGGCCTGGCGGATGCGCTGCGCGAACAGCGGGTGGTCCTTGCGCAGGTTGGAACCCACGACGAGCACGCGCTGCAGCGTGGAGAGTTCGGCGATGGGCCGGCCCAGCCAGCGCGCCTGGCCCTTGGGCGCCACGGCACCAGCGTCGGCCGCGCGCAGGCGGCTGTCGATGTTCTCGCTGCCCAGGCCGCGCACCAGCGCGCCGGCCAGCGCCAGTTCTTCCACGGTGGCGTGCGGGCTGGCCAGCAGGCCGATGGCACCCGCGCCGTGCGCGCCCTTGACCTGCTTGAGGCCGTTGGCCACGTATTCCAGCGCGGTCTGCCAATCCACCGTCTTCCACTCGCCGCCCTGCTTGAGCATGGGCTGGGTCAGGCGGTCCGGACCGTTGAGCGCTTCGTAGGAGAAGCGGTCGCGGTCGGCGATCCAGCATTCGTTGACCGCCTCGTTCTCCAGCGGCACCACGCGCATGACCTGGTGGTTCTTGACCTGCACCACGAGGTTGGCGCCGGTCGAATCGTGCGGGCTCACGCTCTTGCGGCGCGAGAGTTCCCAGGTGCGCGCGCTGTAGCGGAAGGGCTTGCTGGTGAGCGCGCCGACCGGGCAGATGTCGATCATGTTGCCCGAGAGCTCGGAGTCCACCGACTGGCCCACGAAGGTCTCGATCTCGGCGTGTTCGCCACGGTGGCTCATGCCGAGCTCCATGACGCCGGCGATCTCTTGTCCGAAGCGCACGCAGCGCGTGCAGTGGATGCAGCGACTCATCTCTTCCATGGAGATGAGCGGGCCCACGTTCTTGTGGAAGACGACGCGCTTTTCTTCCTGGTAGCGCGAACCGGAGCCGCCGTATCCCACGGCCAGGTCCTGCAACTGGCATTCGCCGCCCTGGTCGCAGATGGGGCAGTCGAGCGGGTGGTTGATGAGCAGGAACTCCATCACCGACTTCTGGGCCTTGACGGCCTTGTCGCTCTGGGTGCGGACGATCATGCCCTGCGTGACGGGCGTGGCACAGGCCGGCATGGCCTTGGGCGCCTTCTCCACGTCGACCAGGCACATGCGGCAGTTGGCCGCGATGGACAGCTTCTTGTGGTAGCAGAAGTGGGGGATGTAGGTGCCCGCCTTTTCGGCCGCATGCATGACCATGCTGCCCGGGGGCACTTCAACCTTCTTGCCGTCGAGTTCGATTTCAACCATGGGGATGTCCGTGTTCCTCGCTTCAGGCCGTGGCCGCGTTGGCGCCCGTCTGGGCGGCGGCGATCTTGGCCTCGAACTCGTGGCGGAAGTGCTTGATCATGGCGCGCACCGGCATGGCCGCCGCGTCGCCGAGCGCGCAGATGGTGCGGCCCATGATGTTCTCGGCCACGTTGTCGAGCAGTTGCATGTCCTCGGGGCGGCCCAGGCCGCGGTCGATGCGGTCGACCATGCGCCAGAGCCAGCCCGTGCCCTCGCGGCAGGGCGTGCACTGGCCGCAGCTTTCGTGCATGTAGAAATAGGACAGGCGCTTGAGCGACTCGACCATGTCGCGCGAGTCGTCCATCACGATGACCGCACCCGAGCCCAGCATGGAGCCGGCCTTGGCGATGGAGTCGTAGTCCATCGTGCACTCCATCATGATGTGCGCGGGGAGCACCGGGGCCGACGAGCCGCCCGGGATCACGGCCTTGAGCTGGCGGCCCTTGCGCACACCACCCGCGAGTTCGAGCAGCTTGCTGAAGGGCGTGCCCAGCGGGATCTCGAAGTTGCCGGGCATCTCGACGTCGCCGCTGACCGAGAAGATCTTGGTGCCACCGTTGTTGGGCTTGCCGATCTCGAGGTAGGCCTGGCCGCCGTTGCGGATGATCCAGGGCACGGCGGCGAAGGTCTCGGTGTTGTTGATGGTGGTGGGCTTGCCGTAGAGGCCGAAGCTGGCCGGGAACGGCGGCTTGAAGCGCGGCTGACCCTTCTTGCCTTCCAGCGATTCGAGCAGCGCGGTTTCCTCGCCGCAGATGTAGGCGCCAAAGCCATGGTGCCCATGCAGCTGGAAACTGAAGCCCGAGCCGAGGATGTTGTCGCCCAGCAGGCCGGCCGCCCTCGCCTCCTCCAGCGCGGCCTCGAAGCGTTCGTACACCTCGAAGATCTCGCCGTGGATGTAGTTGTAGCCCACGCTGATGCCCATGGCGTACGCCGCGATCGCCATGCCTTCGATGACGATGTGCGGGTTGTACATGAGGATGTCGCGGTCCTTGCAGGTGCCCGGCTCGCCCTCGTCGGAGTTGCAGACGAGGTACTTCTGGCCCGGAAACTGGCTGGGCATGAAGCTCCACTTGAGGCCGCTGGGGAAACCGGCGCCGCCACGGCCGCGCAAGGCGGACTCCTTGACGGTGGCGATCACCTGGTCGGGCGTGAGGCCTTCGGCACCGCTGCCGTCCTTGCCAAGGATCTTGCGCAGCGCCTGGTAGCCGCCGCGCGCCTCGTAGTCCTTGAGGGACCAGTTCTTGCCGTCCAGGTCGGCGTAGATCTGCGGGCTGATGTGGCGGCCATGAAAGCAGGTCTGCACGCCGGTGGCGGCGAACTGGCCAATGATCTGTTGGGCGTTCATCAGGCTTGGCCCTCCGCGGCGCGCAAGCCATCGACGAGCTGGTCGAGCTTGTCGTGGCTCATGAAACTGCACATGTGGCGGTCGTTCACCAGCATCACGGGCGCATCGGCGCAGGCGCCCAGGCACTCGCTCTGCTGCAGGGTGAACAGGCCATCGGGCGTGGTTTCGCCCATTTCGATGCCCAGCTTCTTCTCGAGGTGGTGCAGCGCCTTCTGGCCGTCGCGCAACTGGCACGGCAGGTTGGTGCAGACGTTGAGCTTGAACTTGCCCACCGGCCGCTGGTTGTACATGTTGTAGAAGGTCGTGACCTCGTGCACCGCGATCGGCTCGACGCCGATGTAGGCGGCCAGCGCGGCCTCGGCCTCGGTGCTCACCCAGCCCTGTTCCTGCTGGATGATGGCCAGGCAGGCCATGACGGCCGAGATGCGTTGCTCGGCCGGGTACTTGGCGACCTCGCGGTCGAAGCGCGCGATGGTCGCGGCGGAGAAGCTCACAGGGGTGCTGGGCACGGGGGTGCTCATCGGTCGATCTCCCCGAAAACGATGTCCATGGTGCCGATGATGGCGACCGCGTCGGCCAGCATGTGGCCACGCGCCATCTCGTCGAGCGTGGCGAGGTGCGCGAAACCGGGCGCGCGGATCTTCAGGCGGTAGGGCTTGTTGGCGCCGTCGCTCACGAGGTAGATGCCGAACTCGCCCTTGGGGTGCTCGACGGCGGCGTAGGCCTCGCCCTCGGGCACGTGGAAACCTTCGGTGAAGAGCTTGAAGTGGTGGATCAGCTCTTCCATGTTGGCCTTCATGGCCTCGCGCGTGGGGGGCGCCACCTTGTGGTTGTCGGTGATCACCGGCCCCGGGTTGGCGCGCAGCCAGTCCACGCACTGCTTGATGATGCGGTTGGACTGCTTGAGCTCCTCCATGCGGACGAGGTAGCGGTCGTAGGTGTCGCCGGTCTTGCCGACCGGGATGTCGAAGTCCATGCGGTCGTACACCTCGTACGGCTGCTTCTTGCGCAGATCCCAGGCGATGCCGGAGCCGCGCAGCATGGGGCCGGTCATGCCCAGGTTGAGCGCGCGCTCGGGCGGCACCACGCCGATGCCGACGGTGCGCTGCTTCCAGATGCGGTTGTCGGTGAGCAGCGTGTGGTACTCGTCGAGGTAGACAGGGAAGCGCTGGGTGAAGTCGTCGATGAAATCGAGCAGGGAACCCTGGCGGTTCCTGTTGAGTTCGTCCACGCCGCGCTGGTTGCGCACCTTGCTCGCCTGGTACTGCGGCATGGTGTCGGGCAGGTCGCGGTAGACACCACCCGGGCGGAAGTAGGCCGCGTGCATGCGCGCGCCAGACACCGCCTCGTACATGTCGAACAGGTCCTCGCGCTCGCGGAAGGCGTAGATGAGGATGGTGGAGCTGCCGCAGTCGTTGCCGTGCGAGCCAAGCCACATGAGGTGGTTCAGCATGCGCGTGATCTCGGAGAACATCACGCGGATGTACTGCGCGCGGATCGGCACGTCGATGCCCAGCAGCTTCTCGATGGCCAGGCAGTAGGCGTGCTCGTTGCTCATCATGGACACGTAGTCGAGACGGTCCATGTAAGGCAGCGACTGGATGAAGGTCTTGTGCTCGGCGAGCTTTTCGGTCGCGCGGTGCAGCAGGCCGATGTGCGGATCGGCGCGCTGCACGACCTCGCCGTCGAGTTCGAGCACCAGGCGCAGCACGCCGTGCGCGGCCGGGTGCTGCGGGCCGAAGTTCAGGGTGTAGTTCTTGATCTCTGCCATGTCGGTTCGCCCCGCGCCTTCAGTGCAGGCCGCCGTAGTTGTCCTCGCGAATCACGCGCGGCGTGATCTCGCGCGGCTCGATCGTCACGGGTTCGTAGATGACGCGCTGGCGCTCGGCGTCGTAGCGCATCTCGACGTGGCCCGAGAGCGGGAAGTCCTTGCGGAACGGGTGTCCGATGAAACCGTAGTCGGTGAGGATGCGGCGCAGATCGGTGTGGCCCTCGAAGACGATGCCGTAGAGGTCGAAGGCCTCGCGCTCGTACCAGTTGGCGCTGTTCCAGAGGGTGGTCACCGACGGCAGCACGGGGAAATCGTCGTCGGCGCAGAACACCCGCACGCGCACGCGCTGGTTCAGGCTGACGGACAGCAGGTGCGACACGGCCGCGAAGCGCTGACCTTCCCAGCGGCCATCACCGTAGGAGGAGTAGTCCATGCCGCACAGGTCGATGAGTTGCTCGAAGCTCGCCTGAGGGGCATCGCGCAGGGTCTGCATCACGTCCAGATAAGCGCTGGTGTCGACCGTGACGGTGACCTCGCCACGCTCCAGATCGACCGCGCGCACGCGGCCGGCGAGCAGATCCTGAAGGCTGGCCTGCAGGGTCTCGGGGGCGACCAGGTGGGAGGGGGATGCGTCGGTCATGTCGTGGGGCTCGGTGTGGTTCTGCGACTCAGGCGCGGGCGATGGTCTGGGTTCGCCGGATCTTCTGCTGCAGCTGGATGATTCCGTACAGCAGCGCCTCGGCCGTGGGCGGGCAGCCGGGCACGTACACATCGACCGGCACGATGCGGTCGCAGCCGCGCACGACCGAGTAGCTGTAGTGGTAGTAGCCGCCGCCGTTGGCGCAGGAGCCCATGGAGAGCACCCAGCGCGGCTCGGCCATCTGGTCGTAGACCTTGCGCAGGGCCGGCGCCATCTTGTTGCACAGGGTGCCGGCCACGATCATGAGGTCGGACTGGCGGGGGCTGGCGCGAAACACCTCGGAGCCGAAGCGCCCGATGTCGTAGCGCGCGGCGGCCGCGTGCATCATCTCCACCGCGCAGCAGGCCAGACCGAAGGTCATGGGCCACAGCGAACCGGTCTTGGCCCAGTTCACCACCGCGTCGTAGCTGGTGGTGACGAAGCCTTCCTTGAAGACACCTTCAATCATGTGCTGCTCCGAAGTGCGCCCGCAGCGGGAGTGAACTCACTCCCAGTCCAGGGCGCCCTTTTTCCATTCGTAGGCGAAACCCACCGTGAGAATGGCCAGGAACACCACACCGGCGACGAAGCCGGTCATGCCGATGTCGGAGAAGGCCACGGCCCAGGGGATGAGGAACGCGATTTCGAGGTCGAAGAGGATGAAGAGAATGGCCACGAGGTAGTAGCGCACGTCAAACTTCATCCGCGCGTCTTCGAAGGCTTCGAAGCCGCACTCGTAGGGTGAGTTTTTCTCGGCGTCCGGCAGGTTCGGGCCGAGGATGTAGCCGAGGACCTGGGGAATGATGCCGACCGCGATGCCCACGACGATGAACAGAAGCACGGGCAGGTACTGGTCAAGGCTCATGGTGGGGCGGTTCCGTTGACAAGGCCTGCGGGCCTTGTCTTCAACGATCTGGTGCCGACGGCGAGACTCGAACTCGCACAGCTTTCGCCACTACCCCCTCAAGATAGCGTGTCTACCAATTTCACCACGTCGGCTTTGGGTCTGCGTTGTCGTGCTCAAGAGGGAAATCGAGCACTGCGGACAACCCATAGAGTTTACCCTGAATCGCCTCCCCCATCTGGGGAGTGACCCATCCTTTTTTGATGGGTGCCCCCGAGGCGTCAGGCCCGCGCAAGGCGGGTCGTCACATCACTGTGCCGGGATCTGGCCGGCACCGGCCGGCGCGGGCGTGCTGGACGGGGCGGGCACCGTGCCAGGCGCGGCGGGCGCCGAGGCCCCGCCAGGGATCTGCTGCACCGGGCTCGCGGGTGCGGCGGGCACGTTCTCGAGCACGCTGCCCGAACTCGGTGCGGCGGTGCGCAGGTTGCCGAAGTAGGCCAGACCGAGGGTGCACGCCAGGAACACGCCGGCAAGCACGGCGGTGGTGCGCGACAGGAAGTTCGCGCCACCCGAGGCGCCGAACAGGCTCGCCGAGCCGGCACCGCCGCCACCGAAGGCGGCGCCCGCGTCGGCGCCCTTGCCGTGCTGCATGAGGATCAGGCCGATCATGCCGAGCGCAGAGAGGATCTGCACCACGAGCAGAAGGGTCAACAGGACGTTCATCAGGTTCTCCGTTTGATTCGATCAGAGCCTTTGCGGCGGGATCGGTTCGATGCTGTGTTCAGTGGGCGGCGGCAATGATCTGCAGGAAATCGGGCGCCTTGAGGGACGCGCCACCGATCAGGCCACCGTCGATGTCGGCTTGGGCCAGAAGACTGGCCGCGTTGGCGGCATTCATGCTGCCGCCGTACAGGATGCGCACGCGCTCGGGGTGGCTGGTGGCCGCGGCGAGCTGGGCACGCAGCACGGCGTGCACTTGCTGCGCCTGCTCGGGCGTGGCGGTCTTGCCGGTGCCGATGGCCCACACGGGCTCGTAGGCCACGACGATTTCGCTGGTGCAATGGGCCACGGCATGGATCACGGCAGCAAGCTGTCGCTTGACCACCGCTTCCGTCTGCTCGGCCTCGCGCTCGACCAGGGTTTCGCCGACGCACACGATGGGCGTGATGCCCGCGGCCAGCGCGCGCTGGGCCTTGGCCGCGACAACGGCGTCGGTCTCACCGTGGTACTGACGGCGCTCGGAATGGCCCACGATGGCGTAGCGGCAACCGAAGTCCTTGAGCATGGCGGCCGACACCTCACCGGTGTAGGCGCCTTGCTCGTGCGCCGACATGTCCTGCGCGCCCCAGTCGATGGGACTGCCGGCCAGCAAGCCCTGCAGTTGAGCGAGGTAAGGCGCGGGTGCGCAGACGGCCACGTCGGCCGAGGGTTGGCCGACACCGGCCAGCAGCGCGCGCAGCAGCGCCTCGTTGGCGGCCAGGCCGCCATTCATCTTCCAGTTGCCGGCGATGAGTTTCTTGGTCGTCATGACATCAGGCCCACTTCAGCACGAGCTTGCCGACGTGGCGATTGGATTCCATGAGGGTGTGCGCCTCGGCCGCCTGGGCGGGGGCGAACACCTGGTGGATGACGGGCTTGACCGCGCCCGATTCGAGCAGCGGCCAGACGTGTTCCCTGAGCGATCGCGCGATCGCGGCCTTGAAGGCCACAGGGCGCGGGCGCAGCGTGGAGCCGGTGATGGTGAGGCGGCGGCGCAGCACCAGGCCGGCGTTGAGCTCTGCCTTGACGCCGCCCTGCACCGCGATGATGACCAGGCGGCCGTCTTCGGCCAGGCAATCCACCTCGCGGGCCACGTAGCCGCCCGCGACCATGTCGAGGATCACGTCGACGCCTTTGCCGCCAGTGATGTCGGCCACGGCGGCCACGAAGTCCTGCGTTCGGTAGTTGATCGCGTGGTCGGCGCCCAGCGCCTTGCAGGCCGCGCACTTCTCGTCGCTGCCCGCCGTGGCGATGACGGTGGCGCCACGGGCCTTGGCGATCTGGATGGCGGTGACGCCGATGCCGCTGGTGCCGCCCTGCACGAGCAGGGTTTCACCGGCCTGCAGGCGGCCGCGGTCGAAGACGTTGCTCCAGACGGTGAAGAAGGTCTCGGGCAGCGAGGCCGCGGCCACGTCGTCCAGCCCCTGGGGCACGGGCAGGCACTGACCCACCGGCGCGACGCACCACTGGGCGTAGCCGCCGCCGGCCACCAGCGCGCAGACGCGGTCGCCCACCTTCAGACCCGCCTCGGCCAGCGCGGCGGCGTCACCGGCTTCGATGACGCCAGCCACTTCAAGCCCCGGAATGTCGGACGCCCCCGGCGGCACCGGGTAGTTGCCGGTGCGCTGCAGCACATCAGGGCGATTCACGCCCGACGCGGTGACGCGGATCAGCAACTCACCGGCGCCCGCCTCGGGGCGCGGGCGCTCGGCCAGGCGCAACACCTCGGGCGCGCCAAAGCCGTTGATCTCGACCGCTTGCATGCTCGGCATCGCGCGCGGGCTTATTGCTGCTGTTGCTGTTGCTGCTGCTGCGCGGCCTCGTCGGCCGTCGCGGCGGGGCGCTGGTCGCGCTGCTCGCGGCCTTCGCGGGGCTCACGCGGTTCGCGCGGCTCGCGATCGCCGCCGCCGCTGCGCTCCAGGAGCGCCTTCATCGACAGCTTCACGCGGCCCTTCTCGTCGGTCTCGAGCACCTTGACCTTAACGATCTGGCCTTCCTGGAGGTAGTCGGTGACCTTCTCCACGCGCTCGTGCGCGATCTGGCTGATGTGCAGCAGACCGTCCTTGCCGGGCAGCAGGTTCACCAGGGCACCGAAGTCCAGGATCTTGGTGATCGGGCCTTCGTAGACCTTGCCCACTTCCACCTCGGCCGTGATCTCGGCGATGCGGCGCTTGGCCTCTTCGGCCTTGGCGCCGTCGGTGGAGGCGATGGTGATGGTGCCGTCTTCGCCGATGTCGATCTGCGTGCCCGTCTCTTCGGTGAGCGCGCGGATGGTGGCGCCGCCCTTGCCGATCACGTCGCGGATCTTCTCCGGGTTGATCTTCATGGTGTACAGGCGCGGCGCGAAATCGCTGATCTCGGTCTTGGCCTCGCCCATCGCGGCCTGCATCTTGCCCAGGATGTGCATGCGCGCTTCCTTGGCCTGGGCCAGGGCGACCTGCATGATTTCCTTGGTGATGCCCTGGATCTTGATGTCCATCTGCAGGGCGGTGATGCCGTTGGTGGTGCCCGCGACCTTGAAGTCCATGTCCCCGAGGTGGTCCTCGTCACCCAGGATGTCGGTCAGCACGGCGAAGCGGTTGCCGTCCTTGATCAGGCCCATGGCGATACCGGCCACGTGCGCCTTCATGGGCACGCCGGCGTCCATCAGCGCCAGGCAGCCGCCGCAGACCGAGGCCATCGACGAGGAGCCGTTGGATTCGGTGATCTCGGAGACCACGCGCATGGTGTAGGGAAAATCTTCCTTGGTCGGCAGGCAGGCCACCAGGGCGCGCTTGGCCAGACGGCCGTGGCCGATCTCGCGGCGCTTGGGGCTGCCCACGCGGCCGGTTTCGCCGGTGGCGAAGGGCGGCATGTTGTAGTGCAGCATGAAGCGGTCTTCGAACTCGCCGGCCAGCGCGTCGATGCGCTGCGCGTCGCGGTCGGTGCCGAGCGTGGCAACCACCAGGGCCTGCGTCTCGCCGCGGGTGAACAGGGCGGAACCGTGGGTGCGCGGCAGCACGCCGTTGCGGATCTCGATGGGGCGCACGGTGCGCGTGTCGCGGCCGTCGATGCGCGGCTCGCCGGCCAGGATCTGGCCGCGCACGATGCCGGCCTCGATGTCGAACAGCAGGCCTTCGACCTTCACGCTGTCGAATTCGACGCCGGCTTCCTTCAGGCCGCTCATGACGGCGGCGTAGCCTTCGCGCAGGGCCTGCGTGCGGGCCTGCTTGTTGCGGATCTGGTAGGCCGCGCGCAGCTTGTCGCCACCGAGCTCTTCCACCTTGGCGATCAGCGCCTCGTCACGCGCCGGCGCCTGCCATTGCCACTCGGGCTTGCCGGCCTCGCGCACCAACTCGTTGATGGCGTTGATGGCAATGTTGGCCTGCTCATGGCCGAACACCACGCCGCCGAGCATGATCTCTTCGGACAGTTGCAGGGCCTCGGATTCGACCATCAGCACCGCGGCCTGCGTACCGGCCACCACCAGGTCCATCTGCGAGCCCTTGCGCTCGGTCTGGCCCGGGTTCAGCACGTACTGGCCATTGACGTAGCCCACGCGGGCGGCGCCGATGGGGCCGTTGAACGGGATGCCGGAGATCGACAGCGCGGCCGAGGTCGCGATCATCGCGGCGATGTCGGCGTCCACCTCGGGGTTGAGCGACAGCGTGTGGATGACCACCTGCACTTCGTTGAAGAAGCCTTCGGGGAACAGCGGGCGGATCGGGCGGTCGATCAGGCGGCTGGTGAGCGTCTCGAGCTCGCTCGGGCGGCCTTCGCGCTTGAAGAAGCTGCCGGGGATCTTGCCGGCCGCGTAGGTTTTCTCGATGTAATCGACGGTCAGGGGGAAGAAGTCCTGGCCGGCCTTGGCCTCGCTCTTGGCGACCACGGTGGCCAGCACCACGGTGCCATCCATGTCGAGGAGCACGGCGCCGCTGGACTGGCGGGCGATCTCGCCGGTTTCCATGGTGACCGTGTGCTGGCCCCACTGGAAGGTCTTGGTGACTTTGTTGAACATGCTCATGTGCGTTCTCCTGTGTGCGCCCCGTTCAACGGGGACTGCTTGGCGTGCAAGGCTTTGCACGGACCCGGAGAACCCACCCGCAAGACGATGCCATTCCAGAGGGATTGCGCCCATCGCAACCCCGTTGGAATGACACAGCTTCGCTCGGTGTGTGAACTCCGGTTTCGAAGAGCGGGGGCGCCAAACGCAAAAAGCCCGAGCCAGCGAACCAACTCAGGCTTTTCGATCGGGCACACCCGGCTCGGTTTACTTGCGCAGGCCCAGTTTCTGGATGAGGGCCAGGTAGCGGTCGGCGTCCTTGGCCTTCAGGTAGTCCAGCAGCTTGCGGCGACGGCTCACCATGCGCAGCAGGCCGCGACGGCCGTGGTGGTCCTTGGCGTGCGTCTTGAAGTGCGGGGTGAGTTCGTTGATGCGGGCCGTCAGGATGGCGACCTGGACTTCGGGGCTGCCGGTGTCGTTGGCGGAACGGGCGTTGTCGGCGATGACGCCGGCCTTGACTTGCTGATCGATCATTTCAAAGTTTCCTGTGGACTTGCGTCCCGCTGCAGCCTGGGCCGGACCCCGTGAGGTGAGACCCCGCCGCGACGGGCGTGAAGCCGCTCCGACGGGAACGGCAACCGCGCATTCTAGCCGAAATGGGCTGCGGCGGGCCCTGCCGCTGCCAGCCAGCCGCTCAGGCGCCGCACGCCCTCTTCCAGCCGCGCCACGTCCCGGCTGGCGAAACACCAGCGCAGCCAGCCGGCGGCCTCGGGCGCGAAAGCGCTGCCCGGCGCCAGGCCCAGGCCGGCCTCGCGCACCAGGCGCTTGGCCACGTCCAGGCAATCGGCTTGCCCCGGCAGGCGGAAGAACGCGTACATGCCGGCGCGCGGCGTGGCCAGCTCCAGGCCGGGCAAGGCCTGCAACAGCGGCACCAGGGTGTCGCGGCAATGGCGCAGGTGGGCCACCAGGGCCGGCGTCACGGCGTCGCCGTGCGCGATGGCGGCGATGGCGCCGCGCTGCACGAACACCGGCGCGCAGGAGGTGTTGAACTCGATCAGCTTGCCCACCGCCTCGGTGAGCGCGGGCGGCAGCACCAGCCAGCCCAGGCGCCAGCCGGTCATCAGGAAGCTCTTGGAGAAGCTGTGGGCGACGATCAGGCGGTCGTCGGGTTCGGCCACGTCGAGGAAGCTGGGCGCCGCACCATTGGCGGTGTCGCCCTCGAAATAGAGGCGCTCATAAACCTCGTCCGCCACGATCCAGGTGCCAGTGGCGCGGCAATGGGCCAGGATGGCGCGCTGCTGATCGGCGGTGAGCGTGAAACCCGTGGGGTTGGCCGGCGCGTTGATGACCAGCACCCGCGTGGCCGGCGTGACGGCCTGGCGCAGGGCCTCGAGGTCCAGCGTCCAGGCACCGCCGCGCGGCACCAACGAGACGCTGCGCACCCGAGCGCCCAGGATGAGCGGCTGCGCCACCAGGTTGGGCCACGCCGGCGTGAGCACCACCACCTCGTCGCCCGCGTCCACCAGCGCCTGCGCCGCCAGCATGAGGCCGTTGACCCCACCCGAGGTGACGGCGAGGCGCCCGAACCAATGGGCCGAGCCACGGCCCGGGTGCAGGCGGTCGGTGTAGCCGGCGATGGCCTCGCGCAGTTCGGGCAGGCCCAGGTTGTGGGCGTAGAAGGTTTCGCCGGCCTGCAGCGAGGCGATGGCCGCGTGGCGGATCGGCTCGGGCGTGACTTCATCGCTCTCGCCGAACCAGAACTTGAGCACGCCCTCACGGCCGATGCCCTCGTTGGCCACCTCCCGAATGCGCGAGCCCTCCAGGCCCGCCACCACCTCACGCATGCAACCGCTCCATCGTCAACGTCAGAAGCGCGGCATCGTACAGGTGTGCGGCAATTCGGCTTGCTGAGGGGTCAGCGTGCGGATCACGCGGAATCCGTAACCGGAGCCCTCGACGTCGAGCTTCACGCCCGGCGCGCCCTGGCGGTCCATCACGGCCACGGCCAGGTTCTGCTGGAACTGGTGGTCGGCGCCGCGCATGCGCCCGCGCTGGCCGGCCAGCGACACGTCGGCCTTTTCCAACTGCGTGGCAACGGCGCCCGCCTCCACCGTGCCCGCGCGCTCGATGGCCTGCGCCAGCGCCTCGATCATGAGCTGCATGCGCATGTGCACGTAGTCGTCCTCGGGCTTGGGAAAGCGTTCGCGGAAGGTCTTGTAGAAGGCCTCGCTCTCGGGTGTGGGCACGTTGGGGAACCAGTCGGCCACGGCCACGACCTTGCCGATGCCGGCGTCGCCGAGGGCCGCCGGTGCGCCCAGGGCGTTGCCGTAGAAGGTGTAGAAGCGGCCGTCGAAACCGACCTCGCGCGCCGCCTTCACCAGCAGCGTGAGGTCGTTGCCCCAGTTGCCCGTGAGCACGGCTTGCGCGCCGCTGGCCTTGATCTTGGTGGCGTAGGGCAGGAAGTCCTTGATGCGCGCCATCGGGTGCAACTCGTCGCCGACGATCTTCACGTCGGGCCGCTGGGCGCCGAGCTGGCGGCGCGCCTCTCGCAGCACGCCCTGGCCGAAGCTGTAGTCCTGGCCGATGAGGTAGATGCGCTCCAGGTCCTTGTCCTCGCGCAGCACGCTCATGAGCGCGGCCATGCGCATGTCGGCGTGGGCGTCGAAGCGGAAGTGCCAGGGGCTGCACTTTTCGTTGGTGAGCGCCGGGTCGACCGCCGAGTAGTTGAGGAAGAGCTGGCGGCGCTGGGGCTCGCGCTCGTTGTGCTTGTTGATGGCCTCGACGATGGCACTGGCGGCGGCCGAGGAGTTGCCCTGGGCCACGATGGCGATGCCCCGGTCGTTGGCCAGGCGCAGGGAGGCCAGTGCCTCCTCCGCCTGGTTCTTGCTGTCGAAGCGTTCGATGATCAGCGGCCGCGCGCCGCCGGGCAGCTTGACGCCGCCGCGCGCGTTGACCCGCTCGGTGGCCCACAGCAGGTTGCGGAACACGGCCTCGCCGGTGTTGGCAAAGGGGCCCGACAGGCCTTCGATCATGGCGATGCGAATGGGCTCGCCGCGCGGCGGCGTGGGGGCCTGCGCCAGAACGGGCGGCACGGTGGCGAGGGACAAGGCGGCAACGGCCAGCGTGGCCAGCCCGCGGCGGGAGATCAGGGTCATCAACAACTCCGTGGTGGAACAGCGGGCCGACGACAGACAGTCGGCCCGGCGTTGTCGCCCATGCGACAGCGTGGTACTCTAATTCATAATTATCTCAAGCACCTGCCGCCGGTCCGCCGGTAGCTCAAGGATCAGTGCAGGGGAGCGAGTTCGGCCAGCGGCCAGCGCGGGGCCACGTCGAAGCGGCCGGCGCCCGCGTCGGGGGCCAGCAGGCCGGCCTGGGCGCGCAGCCCGGCGGCCAGGGCGATCATGGCGCCGTTGTCGGTGCACAGCGCCAGCTCGGGGTAATGCACGCGCAGGCCGCGGTGCGCGGCGGCCGCGTTCAACTGCGCGCGCAGGTGGGCGTTGGCGCCCACGCCGCCGGCCACCACCAGGCGGCGCAGGCCCGTGGCCTTCAAGGCCGCCAGCGATTTCTTCACCAGCACCTCCACGATGGCGGCCTGCGCGCCGGCGGCCACGTCGGCCTTCTCCCGCTCGCTCAGCGGGTCGGCCAGCCGGGTGGTGGCCGGGCCCTCCGGCGCGGCACGCGCCAGGCGCTTCACCCGGGTCAGCACCGCCGTCTTCAGGCCGGCAAAGGAGAAGTCCAGGTCGCCGCTGTGCAGCATGGGACGCGGGAACGCGTACGCCGAGGCGTCGCCCTGCTCCGCCAGCCGCGCCAGCGCCGGCCCGCCCGGGTAGCCCAGGCCCAGCAGCTTGGCCGATTTGTCGAAGGCCTCCCCGGCCGCGTCGTCGATGGTTTCGCCCAGCAGTTCGTAGCGCCCCACCCCGTCCACGCGCATGAGTTGCGTGTGCCCGCCCGAGACCAGCAGGGCCACGAAGGGGAATTCGGGCGGGTCCGCACTCAGGAAGGGCGACAGCAGGTGCCCCTCCAGGTGGTGGATGCCATGCACGGGCTTGCCCAGGGCCACGCCCAGCGCGTGCGCCACGCCCGTGCCCACCAGCAGCGCGCCGGCCAGGCCGGGGCCACGGGTGCAGGCGATGGCGTCGATGTCGGCCAGCGTGAGCCCGGCCTGCGCCAGCACCGCGTCGGTCAGCGGCAGCACGCGGCGGATGTGGTCGCGGCTGGCCAGCTCGGGCACCACGCCGCCGTAGGCCTGGTGCATCTCGATCTGGCTGTGCAGCGCGTGGCCCAGCAGGCGCGGCACGCCCTCGCCGCCCGCGTCCACGAGGGCCACGCCGGTTTCGTCGCAGGAAGATTCGATACCCAGGATTCGCATGAGGGGCGGGAGTTTAAGCGCGGCACGGTTGTTGCTCAGCGCTTGTGGAGATACGCCATCGAATGGGTAAAAGATGAAAACGGGCCTGGACTTCCTGCTGGCCGCCAAGCGCTGCGAGATCGATGGCCTGCAACGCCTGGCCTTTACCGCCACCCTGGTGGACGTGACCGCCCGCCTGGTGCACGGCCTGCAGCGCGAGCGCGGGCTGACCAACCTGTTCCTGGGCTCGCAGGGCCGCCGTTTCGCCGAGGCGCGCGCGGCGCAGGTGGCGGCCTCGCGCCAGGTGGAAGCCGAGTGGCGCGCGCAGTTCCAGCGCGTGGACGCCGGCACCGCGCAGGCCGGCCACGGCGCGCGCCTGTTCAGCCGCATCGCCTACGTGCTGCAGGGCCTGGACGGCCTGGACGCGCTGCGCGCGCAGCTCGACACCCAGGCCTGGGACACCGCACGCGCCACCGAAGCCTACGTGCGTCTGGTCGCTGCCCTGCTGGCGGTGGTGTTCGAGGCCGCCGACAGCGCCAGCGACCCCGAGGTCTCGCGCCGCCTGGTGGCGCTGTTCAATTTCATGCAGGGCAAGGAATTCGCCGGGCAGGAGCGCGCCGCCGGCGCGGCCCTGTTCGCGCAGGGCCAGGCCGACGCGGCCGGCCAGCAGCGGCTGCTGCACCTCATCGAATCGCAGGAGCGCTGCCTGGAGCTGTTCGAGAGCTTCGCGCCGTCCACCGCGCGCGCGCTGTGGACGGCCCCGCACACCAGCGCTCCCCTGGCCGAGCTGGAGCGTTTGCGCCGCGTGCTCTACACCGCCGCCCATGGCGCCGCACTCAAGCCCGAGCTGAGCCAGACCTGGTTCGACGTCTGCAGCGCCCGCATGGACGCCATGAAGCTGGTGGAGGACCGGCTCACCGCCGACCTGCGCGCCCTGTGCGGCGAAAAGATCGCGCACGCCCAGGCCGAGCTGGCCACCTTCGGCGCCCTGGCCGCCCAGCCCACGCCCGACCCCCTGAGCTTCTACCTGGCACCGGCCGACGCCAGCGCCCCCGCGCCACCGGTGGGCGGACAGGGTTTCGGCCTGCCGCTGGACCGCTCGGTGCTGGAACTGGTGCACGACCAGGCGCGCCGCCTGCAGGCCATGGGCGACGAGCTCGATGCCGTGCGCGCCAGCCTCAACGAGCGGCGGATCATCGAACGCGCCAAGGGCCTGCTCATGGCGCACCGCCAGCTCAGCGAGGCCGAAGCGCACAAGACGCTGCGCCAGATGGCCATGAACCAGAACCGCCGCCTGGTCGACGTGGCCGAGGCGCTGTTGTCGATGGCCGAGGTGCTGCCCCCGCGATGAGCGGCGCCCCCGGATGTCACGCGCGCACTGCTGCGGTGCACAAGAACCGTTCACGCGCACCAAGCGCGCACCGCAGACAGGCGGCGATTCCTTTTAAATCAATCACTTGGCCGCATGCCGCGAGCTGGCATGGTCCCTGCTAGACACGGTCAGAACAGCTCGCAGCCAACGGCGGCCGTGAGTTGAGCAGTCTCCCCAGACACGGACAACGGCGTCCATTTCCTTCCCGCGCTCAGCGGGTGTGGAAATGGGCGCCGTTGTGTTTTGGGGGTTCCGAAATCGCCATCCGCCCCACAGGAGTCCACGACCATGCCTTCGACCCCTCTGTCCCGCCGCCGCCTCATCCAGCAGGCCGGCGCCCTCGGCTCCGCCGCCCTCGCCGGCAGCCTGCTCAGCACCCGGGCACAAGCCTCCACCGCGCTGGAAACCAAGGCCGCCAAGCTCGGCTTCATCGCCCTCACCGACGCCGCGCCCCTGTTCGTGGCCGATGAGAAGGGCTTCTTCAAGAAGCACGGCATGACCGAGGTCGAAGTGCTCAAGCAGTCCTCCTGGGGCACCACGCGCGACAACCTCGTGCTCGGCTCGGCCAAGGGCGGCATCGACGGTGGTCACATCCTCACGCCCATGCCCTACCTCATCACCACCGGCGCGGTGACACCCAACAACGTGCCGGTGCCGATGAACATCCTGGCGCGCCTGAACCTGGGCGGACAGGGCATCTCGGTGGGCGCGGAATACGCCGACCTGAAGGTGGGAACCGACACCAAGGCCTTCGGCAAGGCCCTGGCGGCCAAACGCAGCTCGGGCAAGGCGGTCAATGCCGCCATGACCTTCCCCGGCGGCACACACGACCTGTGGATCCGCTACTGGCTGGCCGCTGGCGGCGTGGACCCGAACAAGGACATCTCCACCATCGTGGTGCCGCCCGCGCAGATGGTGGCCAACATGAAGGTGGGCAGCATGGACACCTTCTGTGTCTGCGAGCCCTGGAACCGCCAGCTCATCAACCAGAAGATCGGCTACACCGCCATCACCACCAGCGAACTCTGGATGAACCATCCGGAGAAGGCCTTCGCCATGCGCGCCGACTGGGTGCAGGCCAACCCGAACGCCACACAGGCGCTGATCAAGGCCGTGATGGAAGCGCAGATGTGGTGCGAAGACCCGGCCAACCGCGCCGAGGTGGCCGAGATCTGCTCGCGCCGGCGCTGGATCAACGCGCCCGTGGCCGACGTGATCGACCGTGTCAAGGGCGACTTCGACTACGGCACCGGCCGCGTGGAGGCCAACAGCAAGTTCCAGATGCGCTTCTGGAAGGACCATGCGAGCTATCCCTTCCAGAGCCACGACCTGTGGTTCCTGACCGAGAACATGCGCTGGGGCTACCTGCCCACCAGCCTGGACACCAAGGCCCTGATCGCCAAGGTGAACCGCGAGGACCTCTGGCGCGCCGCCGCCAAGGACCTGGGCGTGGCCGCCAAGGACATCCCCACGTCCACTTCGCGCGGCGCGGAGACCTTCTTCGACGGCAAGGTCTTCGACCCGGCCAACCCGAAGAAGTACCTCGACAGCCTCGCGATCAAGACCGTCAAGGCGGCCTGATTTCGCGCTTGCCCGCCCGCGCGCCCAGCCCCCCGCTTTCCCAGAGACCAGGAGTTCCCCGCAATGAACACCACCACGGAAACCCTTGAGCCGATCCGGCTGGCCACGCCAGCTTCGCCATCGGCCAACCTGCCCAACTGGATCAAGGCCGCCGCGCGCGGCTTCATGACCCACGTGCTGCCCCCGCTGGTGATCATCGGCCTGCTGCTGGTCGTATGGGAGCTGCTGGGCTCGCGTCCGGGCGCCGCGCTGCCGCCGCCCAGCAAGGTGGTGGAAGACACCTGGGAGCTCATCGTGAGCCCCTTCTACGACAACGGCGGCAACGACGTCGGCCTGGCCTGGCAGATGCTCGCCAGCCTCAAGCGCGTGGCCTACGGCTACGCGCTGGCGGTGGTGGCGGGGGTGAGCCTGGGCGTGCTGGTGGGGCAGTCCACCTGGGCGCTGCGCGGGCTCGACCCGCTCTTCCAGGTGCTGCGCACCGTGCCGCCGCTGGCCTGGCTGCCGATCTCGCTGGCGGGCTTTCGCGATGGCCACCCCTCGGCCATCTTCGTGATCTTCATCACCGCCATCTGGCCGATCATCATCAACACCTCCATCGGTATCCGCAACATCCCCGACGACTACCGCAACGTCGCGCGCGTGATCCGGCTCAACGGCGTGGAGTACTTCGGCAAGATCATGTTGCCGGCCGCAGCGCCCTTCATCTTCTCCGGGCTGCGCATCGGCGTGGGCCTGTCCTGGCTGGCCATCGTCGCGGCCGAGATGCTGATCGGCGGCGTGGGCATCGGCTTCTTCATCTGGGACGCCTGGAACAGCTCGCGCATCAGCGACATCATCCTCGCGCTCTTCTGCGTGGGCATCGTCGGCTTCCTGCTCGATCGCATCGTCGCCTTCATCGGCCACCTCGTCACGCGCGGCACCGCTGCGAGCTGACCCCACCCATCGGCAACAGGAGCCCCGACATGAGCGACAACGCCTACCTCAGCATCAGCGGCGTGGACATGACCTTCACCAAGGGTCGCGCCGTCAACCCCGTGCTGCGCCACATCAACCTGGACGTCAAGCGCGGCGAGTTCATCTCCCTCATCGGACACTCGGGTTGCGGCAAGTCCACCGTGCTCAACATCGTGGCCGGCCTGCTCAGGGCCAGCGCGGGCGGTGTCATCGTCGACGGCCGCGAGGTGAACGAGCCGGGCCCCGACCGGGCGCTGGTGTTCCAGAACCACTCACTGCTGCCCTGGCTCACGGTCTACCAGAACGTGGAACTGGCGGTGGACAAGACCTTCCGCGGCGTGAAGACCAAGGCCGAGCGCAAGGACTGGATCCTGCACAACCTGGAGATGGTGAGCATGGGCCATGCCCTGCACCGCCTGCCATCGGAGATCTCCGGCGGCATGAAGCAGCGCGTGGGCATTGCGCGCGCGCTGGCCATGGAGCCCAAGGTGCTGCTGCTCGACGAGCCCTTCGGCGCGCTGGACGCGCTCACGCGCGCGCACCTGCAGGACGAGGTGATGCGCATCCAGGCGGAGCTGCACAACACGGTGATGATGATCACGCACGACGTGGACGAGGCGGTGCTGCTGTCCGACCGCATCGTGATGATGACCAACGGCCCCTCGGCCACCATCGGCGAGATCCTCGACATCGACCTGGCGCGCCCGCGCGACCGCCTGGCCCTGTCGGACGACGCGCGCTACAACCACTACCGCCACGAGGTGCTGAGCTTCCTGCACGAGAAGCAGCGCAAGGTGGAGCCGATGGCGCGCGCCAGCGCGCGCGGCAAGGCGGCCGAGGCCTTGAGCGCCTGAACATCAGCGGGCGCACCCTGCTGGGGCGCCCCAAGCTGGCGCGGTTCTTGCACCAAAGCTGGAGCCTCTCTCCACTCTGACTGCAAGGATCGCACCATGGCGGCACAGACCGGCCACTTCCGACAATTCCTCCAAGCCGGCCACGCCCCAACGCTGGGCGCCGCCTTCTTCTACTTCGCCTTCTCCTGCGCCATCTGGGTGCTCAACGGCTCCATGGCCCCCTTCATCACGGAGGCCTACCAGCTGTCGCCCACGGAGAAGGGCCTGATGCTCTCCGTGCCCATCTTCGCGGGCGCGCTGATGCGCTTTCCCTTGGGCGTGCTGGCCCAGTACGTGGGCCGCAAGAACGCCACGCTGGTGGAAATGGCCGGCATCGCGGTGGCCATGCTCTTCGGCTACTTCTTCGTCGAGTCCTTCAGCGACCTGCTCGCCATGGGCGTGCTGCTGGGCATCGCGGGCGCCAGCTTCGGCGTGGCGCTCTCGCTCGGCTCGGGCTCGTTCCCGCCGCGCTACAAGGGCCTGGCCATGGGCCTGGTGGGCGCGGGCAACGTGGGCACCGCCGTCTCGGCCCTGCTGGCACCGCCGCTGGCCCAGGCCTTCGGCTGGCAGACGGTCTACGGCTTCGCGGCCATCGGCATCCTGCTGCCCATGGTGGTGATGGTGGTGTTCGCGCAGGAGCCGCCCGACCGCTCGGCGCATTCGAGCTTTCGCGAGCACATCGCCTGCCTGTTCGAGAAGGACGGGTGGGCCTTCAGCCTGATCTACGCCGTCACCTTCGGCGGCTTCATCGGCCTCACCACCTTTCTTCCCAGCTACTTCTACGACCAGTTCGGCGTGAGCAAGGTGCAGGCGGGCCAGCTCACCATGCTGGCGGCCTTCATGGGCGCGGCGCTGCGCATCTTCGGCGGCTGGATCTCCGACCACTGGGGCGGCGTGAACACGCTGACCGGCGTGCTGCTGGTCGTCACCGTCACGCTGGTGCTCTGCGGCTTCGCGCAGCAATCGCTCACCGCCACGGTGCTGCTGTTCCTGCTGTGCTTCGCGGCCCTTGGCGCGGGCAACGGCGCGCTGTTCCAACTGGTGCCGCTGCGCTGGCCGCTCACCACGGCCGTGGCGGGTTCCATGATCGGCGAGATCGGCGCGCTGGGCGGCGGCCTCATTCCCAACGCCATGGGCCTGAGCAAGCAGTACGCGGGCCACTACGGCTGGGGTTTCGCCAGCTTCGCGGCCTGCTCGGCGGCCATGCTGCTGATGCTGCGCGTGATGCAGATCCGCTGGACGCGCACCTGGGCCGAGAAGGGCGGGCGGGCGCGCAGCGCCTGAGCGCACGGGCGCCCGCGCGCGCGGGCGATCGTCTACGTGCGCGACCGGGCGACGGGGGGTGCCGTCACCTCGGCAGGAACAGCAGCCACACCACCAGGATCAGGTTGAAGAGCAGGCTGATGCCCGCCAGCAGCTTCCAGCGCATGGCCGGGTCGCGCTGGAACAGCGGCGAGGCGGCCGGCGCGCTCAGTGGCCGCGAGGCGCCGCGCTCCAGGGCCAGCAGAAATTCTTCCGCCGTCTCGAAGCGCGCCGAGCGGTCCCGCGCCACGGCCTTGAGCACCACGTGGTCCAGCCAGATCGGCACCTCCGGGTTGTGGCGGCTCGGGGGTGTCGGGTCGCGGTGGTAGCGGCCCATCTGGTACGGCAGCACCTCGCCGTAGGGCAAGCGGCCGGAGAGCAACTGGTACAGCGTGACGCCGAGCGCGAACAGGTCGCTGCCGGCGTCCGGCGCGGCGGGCTCGGCCTCGCCGGGGCCGAGGTGAAAACCCCACTGCTCGGGGTTGATGTAGCTGGGCGTGCCCGCGTGCAGCGCACGGGTGGCGGCCGGCTCGCGGCCCGACAGCGCCACGCCGAGGTCGAGCACGCGCAGCAGGCCGTCCTCGCCCTGGTGCAGGTTGGCGGGCTTGATGTCGCGGTGCACCACCCCCTGGCGGTGCAGCCGGCCCAGCACGCGCAGCGCCTGCATGGCCAGGGCCACCGCCTTCGTGGGGCCGGGGCGTTCGCCACGGTCGAGCTGCTGACGCAGCGTCTCGCCCGCGTGCCAGTCGTAGAGCAGGTAGAAGGCCGTGCGCTCGCCGCCGGGCGGGCGCGGGTGCAGGGCCACCAGGTGCTCGGCCACGCGCGAGGACGCCATGCGCGCGGCCAGCCAGCCCTCGTGCGCCAGCGTGGCGCGTTCGTCGGGGTCGTGCGCGCGTGAGGGGTGCAGTGTCTTGAGCGCGTACAGGCGCTGCGTGCCGGGATCGCGCACCTGGTAGAGGCGGTTGACGCCGTTGTCGGCCACCAGCGCGGTCACCACCAGGCCGTCGATGGCGGCGCCCACGCCCAGTTTGGGCGGCACCGGCAGGGCCTGGGCCTGGCGCTGGGCGTCCTGCAGAGTGGCCTCCAACAGGCCGCGCACGCGCACCACCAGGGCGGTGACGTTGTCGTCGCTGCCGGCGGCCAGCGCCGCCTCCACCAGGGTCTCGGCCGCGGCGCGCGCCTCGCGGCCACCCAGGCACTCGCGCAGGCGGCGGTCGGGCAGGCTGCCGTGCACGCCGTCGGTGACCAGCACGAAGGTGTCGCCCACCTGCAGGTCGCCCTGCTGGTAGTCCACCACCACGTGGTCTTCCAGGCCCACGGCGCGCAGCAGGCGGTGGCGCAGCTCGGGGTGCGGCACCACGTGGTCGTGGCTGAGCTGTGTGAGCTCGCCCTCGCGCAGCAGGTAGCAGCGGCTGTCGCCCACGTGCGCCAGCGTGTACGACTGGCCGCGCAGCACCAGCGCGGTGAGCGTGGTCAGCCCCATGGCCGGCGCGCGGCGCCGGTTCATGCCGGCCAGCCACGCGTTCTGCGCCGCCAGCACGCGGTCCAGCGCCACGGTGGTGTCCCAGGTTTCGGGCGTGCCGTGGAAGTCGCGCAGCACGCTGGTGACGGTGGTCTGCGCGGCCTCGCGGCCCAGGCCACCGGCGCTCACGCCATCGGCCACGGCGACGACGCTGCCGCGCGCCTCCTGCCCCGGCGGCGCGAGCTGGGCGCCGCAGAAGTCCTCGTTCACCGGGCAGCGGCCGGGCCGGCTCCAGAAACCGATGTCGAGGTCGATGCCGGTGCCCACGTTCACACCTTCTCAACCCATGAGCAGTTGCATGCTGCGCTCGACCTGCGCCGTGAGGCCCTCGAAGGCGTCCAGCACGGCCTCGCTGGCCGTGGCGAAGCCGCCCAGGCGGTTCTGCCGCTCGCGGCCGGTGGCGCGCTCGGCCAGCGCGGCGCCGGCCAGCATCTGCTGCCAGGCGCCCAGGGCCGCGTCCATCGCGGCGCGGATCTCCGGCGTGGACAGAGGCGCGGCCTGCAGGTAGGCCAGTCCCTGCTCGAAGGCCTGGCGGGCTTCGTCCATGGCCTGCGCGTGCCGCGACACGGCGGCCGGCTCCAGCAGCGCCAGCAGCGCGCACTTGGCGTAGCGCTGCGAGAGCATGCGCTGGCGCCCCGCGGTGTTGAGCGCGCGCAGCGGCGCCACCGAGCCCGCGCTCTCCAGGCTGGCGGTCAGGCGCTCGGCGCTGGCCAGCAGCTCGTCGGCCAGGGCGTCGGCCTCGCCGGGCGCGGTGCCGGGCGCGCCGCGCAGCAGCGGCTTCAGGCGCGCCCAGGCCTTGCTCGGCGGGGCGATCAGGTCGCCGAACGTGGGCTGGGACAGGTTGCGTTGCAGCAGCGCGAGGTTGGCGTCGATGCGCTCGGCCGATGCGTCGAGCAATGCGCGGTGGCGCGCTTCGTCCACACCGGCCAAGCACAGCAGGTGCAGCTTGACCGCGCGCTGCGAGAGCATGCGCAACTGGCCCGCGCGGTTCACGCCCTCGGCGTAGCGCGCGGAGTGAATGATCTGCTGCGCCAATTGGCCCATGCGCTGCTGCGTCTGCATGGCCGCGCCGCGCAGCAACTGGAAGGCGTCCTCGTCGGGCATCTGCCGCGCGCGCATCAGGATGCCCTTGGCGCGCTCCACCAGCTTGCGCTCCTCGAAGCGCTGGGACAGGTCGCGCAGTTCCTCGCGCAGGGCCTGCTCGCGCTTGAAGCGCGCCTGCGCCAGGTGGATCAGCGGGCGCAGGCGCGGCGCGCCGTAGCCATTGACGGCCCAGACCTGCACGCCCGCGTCGAGCGCGCGCTCCACGCCCTGCGCGTCCACGTCGCCGGTGAACACCAGCACCGGGCGCGGCGCGGTGCCGGCCAGGGCCGCCAGCGCCTGGAACAGCGGCTCGCCCGGCAGCGGGGCATCCACCACCACCAGATCTGGTGCATGGCGGACCACGCCCGCCATCAATTGGTGCACCGCATCAAGCACCTCGGGCACTTGCAGGCCGGCGGCCCGCAGGTCCGCCGCCAGCGGCGAAGCCTTGGCGCCATCGAGAAGAACCAGCACGGAAGTCATGCGAATCAATCACTTGCGCAGCAAAACAGGCAGGGGCCACGGCGCTGCGGCACGCCCGCGACCCCGCGATGGTGCACCAGAACGGGGGCCGCGACGGGCACCGCCAGCCTGTGGCACGGCTCTTGCAAGAAAACGCTCGGACGCGACGAGGCGTCCCGTCCCGGCGGCCCAGCCGGGGCACTGCGTGCAACGACGCGCGCAGACATGGCAGCGGCCAGCGCCCGAGGGCGCGCGCCGACCCGGTCGGTCGACCGGCGCAAGAAAACACCCACCGCCTGACCGGGGTGCATCCGCCCCTGCCCTGCCTCCCGCGCCGGGCGGTTCACTCGTCCCGCGATACACGTCCTGGAGCTCCCACGATGAAGAAACCCAAACTGGTGATGGTCGGCAATGGCATGGCCGGGGTGCGCACGCTTGAGGAACTGCTCAAGATCGCCCCCGAGCTCTACGACATCACCGTGTTCGGTGCCGAGCCGCACCCCAACTACAACCGCATCCTGCTCTCGCCGGTGCTCGCGGGCGAGCAGACGCTCGACGAGATCGTGCTGAACGACTGGTCCTGGTACCAGGACAACGGCGTCACCCTGCACGCGGGCTTCCAGGTGACCAGCGTGGACCGCGTCAAGCGCGTGGTGCATGCCACCAACGCCGCGGGCGAGGCGATCAGCGCGCCCTACGACCGGCTCATCATGGCCACCGGCTCGAACCCCTTCATCCTGCCGATCCCCGGCAAGGACCTGGACGGCGTGCTGGCCTACCGCGACATCGCCGACACGCAGGCCATGATCGACGCCGCCGCGAAGTACCGGCACGCGGTGGTCATCGGCGGCGGCCTGCTGGGCCTGGAGGCCGCCAACGGCCTGATGAAGCGCGGCATGAGCGTGAGCGTGGTGCACGTGGCGCCCTGGCTGATGGAGCGGCAACTGGACGACGTGGCCGGCAAGCTGCTGCAGCAGTCGCTGCAGGCGCGCGGCATGAAGTTCCTGATCGGCGCGCAGACGCAGGAATTGGTGGCGGGCGACGGCGGGCGGGTGAAGGCCGTGCGCTTCAAGGACGGCAGCGAGGTCCCCGCCGATCTGGTGGTGATGGCCGTGGGCATCCGCCCCAACACCGCCCTGGCCGAGTCGATGAAGCTGCACGTCAACCGCGGCATCGTGGTCAGCGACACGATGCAGACCGTCACCGACGCGCGCATCTACGCGGTGGGCGAGTGCGCCGCGCACCGCGGCATCGCCTACGGCCTGGTGGCGCCGCTGTTCGAGCAGGGCAAGGTATTGGCCACGCACCTGGCCGAGTTCGGCATCGGCCGCTACACGGGCTCGCTCACCTCCACCAAACTCAAGGTCACCGGCATCGACCTGTTCTCGGCCGGCAACTTCATGGGCGGCGAAGGCACCGAGGAAATCGTGATGAGCGACCCCGGCGGCGGCGTCTACAAGAAGCTGGTGATCCAGGACGACAAGCTGGTGGGCGCCTGCCTGTACGGCGACACGGTGGACGGCAGCTGGTACTTCAAGCTGCTGCGCGAAGGCCGCAGCCTGGCCGACATCCGCGACAAGCTGATGTTCGGTGAATCGAACATCGGCGACGTGGGGCACGAAGGCCACAGCAAGGCCGCCACCATGCCCGACGACGCCGAGGTCTGTGGCTGCAACGGCGTCAACAAGGGCAGCATCTGCAAGGCCATCAAGGACAAGGGCCTGTTCACGCTGGAAGAGGTGCGCAAGCACACCAAGGCCAGCGCCAGCTGCGGCTCCTGCACCGGCCTGGTGGAACAGATCCTGATGTTCACCGCCGGTGGCGACTACTCGGCCACGCCCAAGTTGAAGGCCATCTGCGGCTGCACCGAGCACGGGCACCAGGCCGTGCGCGACGCCATCCGCGAGCGCAAGTACCTCAGCACCGCCGAGGTCTTCGCCGGCATGGGCTGGCGCACGCCCAACGGCTGCGCCACCTGCCGCCCCGCGGTCAACTACTACCTCATCAGCACCTGGCCGAAGGAAGCGAAGGACGACCCGCAGAGCCGCTTCATCAACGAACGCAGCCACGCGAACATCCAGAAAGACGGCACCTACAGCGTGATCCCGCGCATGTGGGGCGGCGAGACCACCGCGGCCGAGCTGCGCCGCATCGCCGACGTGGTGGACAAGTACCAGATCCCCACCGTCAAGGTGACGGGCGGGCAGCGCATCGACCTGCTGGGCGTGAAGAAGGAGGACCTGCAGGCGGTGTGGAGCGACCTGGCCATGCCCAGCGGCCACGCCTACGCCAAGGCCCTGCGCACGGTGAAGACCTGCGTGGGCAGCGAGTGGTGCCGCATGGGCACGCAAGACAGCACGCAGATGGGCAAGGACCTGGAGCGCGCCATGTGGCGCATGTACGCACCGCACAAGGTGAAGTTCGCGGTGAGCGGCTGCCCGCGCAACTGCGCCGAGGCCGGCATCAAGGACGTGGGCATCATCGGCGTCGACTCGGGCTGGGAGATGTACATCGCCGGCAACGGCGGCATCAAGACCGAGGTGGCCGAGTTCCTCGTCAAGCTGAAAACGGCCGAGGAGGTGCTGGAGTACACCGGCGCCTTCATGCAGCTCTACCGCCTGGAAGGCTGGTACCTGGAGCGCACCGTGCACTACGTGGGCCGGGTGGGCCTGGACTACGTGAAGAAGCGCATCCTGGACGACGCCGAGGGCCGCAAAGCGCTGTGGGCGCAACTGCAGTTCGCGCTCGACGGCGAGCCCGACCCCTGGTTCGAGCACGAGAAGGCTGCGGTGGACACGCGCCAGTTCATCCCCATCCGGCCCATGGCCGTGGAAGGGAGCGTGGCATGAGCCTTCTGAGCCAATGGACGGCCATCTGCCGCGTCGACGACATCCCCGTGCTGGGCTCGCGCACCGTGCGCCGCCCGGTGGGCCTGGACGTGGCCATCTTCCGCAACGCCGAGGGCGGCGTGTTCGCCCTGCTCGACCGCTGCCCGCACAAGGGCGGGCCGCTGAGCCAGGGCATCGTCTTCGACAACCGCGTGGCCTGCCCGCTGCACAACTGGACCATCGGCCTGAACGACGGCTGCGCGCAGGCACCCGACGAGGGCTGCACGCCGCGCTTCGCGGTGCAGGTGGTGGACGGCGTGGTGCACCTGGACGCGCGCGAACTCGCCACGCACGCCACCGATCTCGTGCGCCCCATCGCCGGCCCGGCCACGCGCCGCGTCTCGCCATGAGCACCGCCCGGCCGCCCGAAGGGGCTCGCGCCGCAGCGCGCCGCGCGGAGGCTTCCCTATGACCGACACCCGCTCCACCTGCCCCTACTGCGGCGTGGGCTGCGGGGTCATCATCGAGAGCGAGGGCGCGCGCATCACCGGCGTGCGCGGCGACCCGGATCACCCCGCCAACTTCGGCCGCCTGTGCAGCAAGGGCCAGACCCTGCACCTGACCGCCGCCGACGGCGTGGCCCGCCAGACGCGGTTGCTGCACCCCATGGTTCGCGCCGCGCGCGGTGCCGCGCCGCAACGCAGCGGCTGGGACGAAGCCCTGGACCTGGCCGCGCGCCGCTTCAACGGCGCCATCGCCACGCACGGCCCCGACGCCGTGGGCTTCTACATCAGCGGCCAGTTGCTGACCGAGGACTACTACGTCTTCAACAAACTCGCCAAGGGCCTGATCGGCACCAACAACATCGACACCAACTCGCGCCTGTGCATGAGCAGCGCGGTGGCGGGCTACAAGCTCACCCTGGGCGCCGACGCGCCCCCGGCCTGCTACGACGACCTGAACCACGCCGACTGCCTGTTCATCGCCGGCAGCAACGCGGCCTGGGCGCACCCGGTGCTGTTCCGCCGCCTGGAGGACGCGCGCCGCGCCAACCCGGACATGAAGGTGATCGTGGCCGACCCGCGCCGCACCGACACCGCCGGCATCGCCGACCTGCACCTGCCCTTGCAGCCCGGCACCGACGTGATGCTGTTCCACGGCCTGCTGCACATCATGCTGTGGGAAGGCTGGACCGACGCCGCGTACATCGAGCGCCATACCAGCGGCTTCGACGCGCTCAAGGCGCTGGTGCGCGAGTGCACGCCCGATCGCGTGGCCCAGGTCTGCGGCCTGAAGGAGGACGACCTGTTCACCGCCGCGCGCTGGTTCGCCACCGGCGCCAGCACCGACGCACAGGCGCGCGGCACCACGCTCAGCCTGTACTGCCAGGGGCTGAACCAGAGCAGCAGCGGCACCGCCAAGAACGCCAGCCTGATCAACCTGCACCTGGCCACCGGCCAGATCGGCCAGCCCGGCGCGGGGCCGTTCAGCCTGACGGGCCAGCCCAACGCCATGGGCGGGCGCGAGGTCGGTGGCCTGGCCAACCTGCTCTCGGCCCACCGCGACATGGCCAACCCCGCGCACCGCGCCGAGGTGGCCGCGCTGTGGGGCGTGCCGGATGTGCCCGCGACGCCCGGACTCACGGCGGTGGAACTGTTCGAGGCCGCCGCCGACGGCGCCGTGAAGGCGCTGTGGATCGCCTGCACCAACCCCGCGCAGTCCATGCCCGACCAGCGCACCGTGCGACGCGCGTTGCAGCGCGCCGAGTTCGTGGTGGTGCAGGAGGCCTTCGCCACCGCCGCCACCTGCGACTTCGCCGACCTGCTGCTGCCCGCCACCACCTGGGGCGAGAAGGAAGGCACCGTCACCAACAGCGAGCGCCGCATCAGCCGTGTGCGCGCGGCCGTGCCGCCGCCCGGCGAGGCGCGGCACGACTGGCGCATCGTGGTCGACTTCGCTCGGCGACTGCGCCCGGGCAACGGCCTGTTCCCCTACGAGACGCCCGAGTCCGTCTGGCTCGAACACCGCGAGTCCACGCGCGGACGCGACCTGGACATCACGGGCTTGAGCTACGCCACGCTGGAACAACAGGGCCCCCAGCAGTGGCCCTTGCGTGAAGGCGAGGCCAACGGCAAGAGCCGGCTGTATGAGGACGGCGTCTTCCCCACCGCCGATGGCCGCGCCCGCTTTGCCGCCCTGCCCTACAAGCCCTTGGCCGAGCCGCGCGAGTCGCGCTATCCCTTCTCGCTCACCACCGGCCGCCTGCGCGACCAGTGGCATGGCATGAGCCGCACCGGCACCCTGGGCCGCCTGTTCGGCCATGTCGCCGAGCCGGCCGTGCAACTCAACGCCCGCGACATGGAGCGCCTGGCCCTGCACGACGGCGACCTGGTGCACGTCACCAGCAAGCGCGGCAGCATCGTGCTGCCCGCGCAGGCCAGCGATCAGATCGCACCCGCGCAAGCCTTCATCGCCATGCACTGGGGGCCGGAGTACCTGAGCGGCCAGAGCAGCAGCGGCGAGCCCTTGGCCGGCGTGAATGCAATCACCACCTCGGCCTACTGCCCCTCATCGAAGCAGCCCGAGCTCAAGCACGCGGCGGTGAAGGTGCTCAAGGCCGAACTGCCCTGGACCCTGCTGGCCCTGTCCTGGCTGCCCGACGACGGCGCCCTGTCCACCCAGACCGCGCTGCGGGCGCTGATGGCCGAATTCCCGTTCGCCAGTTGTGTGCCCTTCGGCCGCGAGCGCACCGGCGTGCTGTTCCGCGCCGCCGCCCACGATCCGCCCGCGCCGGCCCTGGTGGACCGCCTGGAGGCCCTGCTGGGCCTGGACGCGCCCGACACCCAGCGCTACGTCGACCGCCGCCTGGGTCAGCGGCGTTGCGCCCGCCTGTGGCGCAGCCCGGACCGCGGCGCGCGCCTGGAGGCTTTCCTGCTCGCCGGCGACGCGCGCGCCGAGGCCTGGCTCAAGCCCCTGCTGCAGGACGAGGCGCCCGCCGAGGCCTACGCCCGCCGCCTGCTCATGCCGGGCGCCAGCGCCCCGGTGGAGCAGGCGCCTCGGGGCCGGCAGGTCTGCACCTGCCTCAACGTCAGCGACAGCGCCATCCGCGCCTGCCTGGCGCGCGCGGAGGGCAGCGATGAGGAACGCCTGTCGCAGTTGCAGACCCAACTGCATTGCGGCACCCAGTGCGGCTCCTGCGTGCCCGAACTGCGCCGGCTGGTGCGCGAGCGCGACACCGCGCCGGCCTGAGCGAATCGCCGCCTTCATATAACGACAAGTCATCAAGCCTGCCGGACAATCCCGCCATTCAGCCTCCCCCACGAACATGGGCATCAGCCACTACATCAAGGACATCGGCCGCGGCAAGGACGGCGCGCGTGCCTTGTCGCGCGAGCAGTCCGCCGACCTGATGGGTCAGGTGCTCGACGGCGCGGTGAGCGACCTGGAGCTGGGCGGCTTCTGCCTGGCCATGCGCATCAAGGGCGAAACGCCCGAGGAAATGGCCGGCTTTCTGGACGCCACGCATGCGCGCCTGAACCGCGTGCCGGGCAACGGCAGGCCGGTGGTCGTGCTGCCCAGCTACAACGGCGCGCGCAAGCTGCCGCTGCTCACGCCGCTGCTGGCGCTGCTCCTGGCGCGCCGGGGCGCGGCGGTGCTGGTGCACGGCACGGCCACCGAGGACAAGCGGGTCGCCGCCGAGGCGGTGTTCGGCGCGCTGGGCGTGGCCCCGGCCGGCCGCGTGGCGGCCATCGCCCCCGGTGAGTGCGCCTTCGTCCCCACCGCCGTGCTGCTGCCCGGTCTCAAGCGCCTGCTCGACGTGCGCCGCGCCGTGGGCCTGCGCAACCCGGGCCACAGCCTGGTCAAGCTCATGAACCCGGTGGACGGGCCCGCGCTCATCGTGGGCAGCTACACCCACCCCGAATACGCCCTCAGCATGGCCGCCACCTTCGCACTCACCGGCGCGCACGCCCTGCTGCTGCGCGGCACCGAAGGCGAGCCCGTGGCCGATCCGCGCCGCCAGCCGCGCATCGAGGCCTTTCGCGACGGCCAGCGCATCGAACGCATCGCCGCGCAGGACGGCCCGCTGGCGCAACTGCCCGATCTGCCCGCCATCGACGCCGCGTCCACGGCCCGCTACATCCGCGCCGTGCTCGACGGCCACGCCCCCTTGCCGGCGCCGATTGCGCGCCAGGCCGACTGCATCCTCGCCGAGGTGAACGCCCATGAAACCCAACCCGCTTGACTTTCCCCCCGGCAGCGTCACGCTCGTGGGCGCCGGCCCCGGCGATCCCGAGCTGCTCACCCTCAAGGCGGTGCGCGCCATCGGCGCGGCCACCGTGCTGCTGGTGGACGACCTCGTCAACGAAGCCGTGCTCCAGCACGCGCGGCCCGAGGCACGCATCGTCCACGTGGGCAAGCGCGGCGGCTGCAAGAGCACGCCGCAGGCCTTCATCGAACGCCTCATGCTCATGGCCGCGCGCGAGGGCGAGGTCGTGGTGCGCCTCAAGGGCGGCGACCCCTTCATCTTCGGCCGCGGCGGCGAGGAGGTGGAGCACCTGCGCGCCGAAGGCATCGCCGTGCGGGTGGTCAACGGCATCACCTCCGGCCTGGCGGGCCTCACCGCGCTGGGCGTGCCGCTCACGCACCGCGACCACGCGCACGGCGTGGTGTTCATCACCGGCCACGCCAAGCCCGGAGACGCCGGCACCGACTGGCCCGCCCTGGCCACCACCGCGCGCGACGCGAAACTCACCCTGGTCATCTACATGGGCGTGAGCGGCGCGACGCAGATCGAGCAGGGCCTGCTGGCCGGCCTGCCGGCCGACACGCCGCTGGCGGTGATCCAGCACGCCACACTGCCCCAGCAGCGCCACACCGTCAGCACCCTGGGCGACCTGCGCGGCTGCATCGAACGCGAGGGGCTGGGCAGCCCCTCGGTGATCGTGGTGGGCGACGTGCTGCGCGGGCTGCAATCGCTGGGCGCGGCGGAGCCGGCCATCCGCGCAGCCTGACGCGCGGTCTGACGCGCGGGCGGCGTGTCTATTGACACACGCTGCTCCACTTTTTTCAGCACCGGGCCTCGCGGTGGCGCGGTGATTGCTTGGTGTGGGCCATGACATCGCTTGCCGCCCCAGCCCTGGGCACACGCCCCGACACGGTGCCCGCCCACATCGCCGGCCTCTCCCTGGTCAACCTGGCCGCGCGCCAGCGCATGCTGTCGCAGCGCCTGATCCTGCAGACCGTGCTGGCCGCCCAGGGCGACGCCGAGCGCCTGCAGGCCGCCCGGCGCAGCCTGCAGACCTTCACCGAGAGCCAGCAGCACCTGGTGGCCACCGTCGGGCACCTGGAGCCAGCCGGCGCTCGACGGATCGACGAGACCTACCACGGTGCACGCGGCGTGGGGCCGGTGGTGCAGGCCTTCATGCGGCTCATGAGCCAGGCGCTGGACCAGATCGAGTCGGGTAGCTCGCGCGCCCCGGCCACCCTGGGCGAACTGGTGGCGCACACCGACCGCGTGCTGGAGGCCCTCAACACCGCCACCACCGCCTTCGACGAGGTCGCCAAGGCCCGCGCCGACGCGATGATGAAAGAGCTCACCGGCATCGTGGGCGACATCCAGAGCGTGGCCAAGGAAGCCAAGGTGGTGAGCTTCAACGCCCAGGTGATGGCCGCGCGCGCCGGCCAGCACGGGCGCGAGTTCGCCGTGGTGGCCAACGTGCTGTCCGACATCAGCACCGAGATCGACGAGCTGACGCGCAAGGCGGCGGTTCTGGCGGAGCGCAACACACGCCAGTGAACCCCTACACTGCGGCCCCTGATCAGGAGGCGGCCGCATGCTCGACAAACTCAACACCCTCGCCGAAAGCCACGGCGCGCTGCGCCCCGGCCGGGGCCTCGTCACCGGGGTCATCGCCCTGGTGCTGGCCGTGTTGTGCTTCCTGGGCGTGCTGGCCTTCCATTTCCCCGAATACCTCACCACCCCCGAGCTGCGCCGCCAGTACGACGTGGCGCTCATGCGCCAGATCCTGTTCTGGTCGCTGGTGCTGGCCGGCGCGCTGAGCCTGGCCAACCTGGTCTTTCGCCGCGCACCCTGGCTGGCGGGCGCGGCCTTCGCCCTGGTGCTGCTGAGCGCCCTGCTGGGCGGGCACGCGGTGGAGGTGGACCCGAACTTCCCCGACGACACGCCCTACATCGGCCTGGACTGGTTCATCCTCGACCTGCTCGGCTCGGCGCTGATCTTCATCTTCATCGAAAAGCTCTTCAAGCTGCGCAAGGACCAGCCGGTGTTCCGCCCCGAGTGGCAGACCGACTTCCACCACTTCATCGTCAACCACATGCTGGTGGGCTTCATGCTGCTGGCCACCAACCTGCTGGTGCACCGCCTGTTCGGCTGGGTGCCCGTGGACGGCGTACGCGGCTGGATCGCCGGCCTGCCCTTCTGGGCCGGCTTGCCGCTGTGCATCCTGGTGGCCGACCTGGCGCAGTACTGGACGCACCGCGCGTACCACGAGGTTCCGCTGCTGTGGCACCTGCACGCGGTGCACCACAGCACCAAGCACATGGACTGGATGGCCGGCTCGCGCCAGCACATCCTGGAAACGCTCATCACCCGCACCCTGGTGCTGGGCCCGATCTTCCTGCTGGGCTTTTCCAAGGAAGTGATCGACGCCTACATCATCGTGGTCGGCTTCCAGGCCGTCTTCAACCACGCCAACGTGAGCGTGCGCCTGGGCCCGCTGCGCTACCTCATCGTCACGCCCAACTTCCACCACTGGCACCACAGCCAGGACCAGGAAGCCCTGGACCGCAACTACGCCGCGCACTACGCCTTCCTGGACCACCTCTTCGGCACCGCCGTGAACAGCCCGAAGCGGTGGCCCGAGCGCTACGGCGTGCTGGGCGACTACGTGCCCAAGGGCTTCCTGCGGCAGTTGGCCTTTCCGTTCACCTGGAAGGGCTGAAGTCTTGAGCGACGCCGCCTGGGACGCCATCATCATCGGCGCCGGCGCCGCCGGCCTGTTCTGCGCCGGCATCGCTGGCCAGCGCGGGCGGCGCGTGCTGCTGATCGACCACAGCCCCAAGGTGGCCGAGAAGATCCGCATCTCCGGCGGCGGGCGCGCCAACTTCACCAACCGCGACCTCGACCCGCGCGCGCCGCAGAAGCACTTCGTTGGTGAGAACCCGAACTTCTGCCGCTCGGCGCTTTCGCGCTACACGCCGGCCGACTTCATCGCCCTGGTGCAGCGCCACGGCATCGCCTGGCACGAGAAGCACAAGGGCCAGCTCTTCTGCGACCGCTCCGCCGACGACCTGATCCCGATGCTGCTGCGCGAGTGCGAGGCCGGTGGCGTGACCCGCTGGCAGCCCTGCGCCGTGCACGCCGTGCGCCAGGACGGCGACGGCCACTACGCCCTGGACACCGACCGCGGCCCCGTGCGCGCCCCCAAGCTGGTGGTGGCCACCGGCGGCCTGCCCATCCCGCAGATCGGCGCCAGCGACTTCGGCCTTCGGCTGGCGGCCCAGTTCGGGCTGCGCGTGGTGGAGCCCCGCCCCGCCTTGGTCCCACTCACGTTCGACGGTGCCGCCTGGACGCCCTACGCCGGCCTGGCCGGGCTGGCGCTGCCGGTGCGCATCGAGACCGGCGGCAAGAAAGACCGCATGGCCTTCGACGAGGACCTGCTCTTCACCCACCGGGGCCTGTCCGGCCCGGCGGTGCTGCAGATCTCCAGCTACTGGGAACCGGGCGCGCCGCTGCGCCTGAACCTGGCGCCGGACACCGACCTGGGC
>NZ_DATIGV010000077.1:0-69921 GCF_035481345.1 Hydrogenophaga sp.
AGCGCCAAGGTGGGCAAAGACAGCATCACCATCAAAAGCTGGAGCGACGGCGACCTGGGCCTGGTGCTGGGCGATGACGTCGAGGAGCCCGAAGAGCCGCCGACCAGCACCCTCTTCGTGGGCGACCAGCGCGCGCGGCGACTGGGCATCGAGGTGAAGGTGGGTGAAGTCACGCCAGAAAGCTCCGCTTACGGGTACTACGACTGGGCGTCCACCACTTGGCAGGCCGACGGCACGTTGCAAGGCGGCGTGCAAGAGGCGGGCTTTGCCGACGTGATCAACGCCGCGAACGAAACCCAGGACGTCTGGATACGTGGCCTGGGCGGCAACGACGCGCTGGCGGGCGGCAGCGGGAATGACCGCATCGATGGTGGAGAAGGCAACGATCTGATCGCTGGCGGTCAGGGGGCGGATCAGATCACCGGCGGGGAGGGCGCCGACGTGATCCTGAGCGGTCATCGCTTGAATCTGAGTCAGCGCCAGAGCGCGCAGGATGTCTACACGCCACCGGCAGGCAGCCAACTGTTTTCGCACGGACCCACTTGGGCGCACTACTACAGCGCCGCTGAGCGCGGCACCTTCGTCGGGACCGGGGCGAACAGCAGCACAACCAACAGCGGCGCCGGGCAGATCGAGGGCGACTATGTGGACGCCGGCGGTGGTGCTGATGTGGTGATCGGCAGCGATGCGGCCGACACGGTGCTCGGTGGACAGGGACAGGACACAGTATGGGGCGCTGGCGGCGGAGACATCCTCATCGGAGGCGCCGACGGCGACTATATCTATGGCGATGGTGTTGTCGATGGCAGCACATTTGCCGTCACGGCGGCCGAGCTGCACGGCAATGATCTTCTGGAGGGTGGCAGCGGCGCGGACACGCTGGTCGGTGATGGGGGCGCCGACCAATTGCTCGGTGGCACCGAGAACGATGTGATCTTTGGCGACAACAACGCCGACTACGTGCTGGACGGCGCTTGGCATGGACAGGACGTACTGGCTGGTCAGGCCGGTAACGATCAACTGGTGGGCGGCGGCGGCGACGACACCCTAATCGGTGGGGATCACGACGACATCCTCTACGGCGACGACATCAGCGACCGCGCGGGCGTGTACTCGGTGGCCGCGGCCTGGCACGGCAACGACCAACTTCAGGGGGACGACGGCGACGACTTCCTGGTGGGCGGCGCCGGCAACGACTGGCTCGATGGCGGCGATGACAACGACGTGCTGTACGGCGACGGATCGGCGCTGGAGGCCCGCCACCACGGCAAGGACACGCTGCTGGGCGGTGCGGGCAACGACGTGCTGTACGGCGAGGGCGGTGACGACGTGCTCGATGGCGGCAGCGGCATCAACAACCTGTTTGGCGGCGCGGGCAATGACACCTACTGGGTGAGGACGGCCGATCTGGCGCAGGCCGCGCCTCCCGAGGGTCAGCAGCCGAGCGCGCGCACGGTGATCAAGGACACCGAAGGGCGCAACGTCATTCGGCTGGACGCGCTGCGCCAGAACGTGCAGTTGGTGCCTGGGGTGGGGACGCAGGGCGGCGCCGTGGGCCTGACCTGGAGCGCGGGCACGAACGCCCAGGGCCAGGCGCAGGTGGCCGCGCTGCTGATCGATTCGCTGGCCTCGGCGGGCACGTTCACGCTGGAGTTTGCCGATGGGCAGCGCGTGGAGTTGGGGCGCTGGATGGGCGATGCGCTCAATGTCGCGATCGCTCTGCAGAGCACACAAGCCGGTGCCGCGCTGGCCGGTGGCGCCAGCGCCGACGTGTTGCGAGCCTATGGCGAGCGATCCGAAGTGATGGGCGGCAAGGGGAACGACACGATCGAATTCGAAGGAAACGGCTCTGTCCTGCGGTTTGACCGCGGCGACGGGCACGACACCTTGCAAGGTGAGGGCAGCGGGCACGTGATCGCGTTCGGCGCGGGCATTGTCGCCAGTGACGTGCGCTTGCGGGTCCAGCCGTCGGGCCAACTGGCCATCGGTGTCGCCGGCAGCGATGGCGATGAAATCGCCCTCCCGGTCTGGCGCTGGGAGTTGGACTACAGCAGCTTCCTGTCGGGGGTGCGGTTCGCCGACGGCAGCACGCTCAACTGGGCGGCGTTGCTGCAGGCGGGGCTGGACATCGAGGCGCATCCCGAGGATGAGGACGTCGCGGGCACGGGCCGCAACGACCGATTCGCCGGCATGCCCGACGGCGCCACCCTGCGCGGTGGCCAGGGCAATGACGAGTACACCTTCGATGGCACGGACACCGGGGTGGTGGACGATGCGCAAGGCCGCAACCGCATCGTGCTGGCGGGGGCGGGCCTGGATTGGCCGTCGGTCAGCCTGCAACGCGTGAGCGGTGCGTCCAACGACGTCCTGCTCACCGCGGACGGACTGTCCATCCGCCTCGTCAATGCCCTGGTGCTGAGCGATCGCTTCGACGTGGTGCTGGGCAATGGCGATGTGCGCTCGCTGGCCGCGCTCATCCGGGGCATGGATGCGCTGGCGATCACCGGGACGTACGCAAACGATTTCATCGTCACGAGCGATCTGGCCTCCAGTGCCTTTGGCGGTGAGGGCCACGACACCATGACGGGTGGCGCGCAGACCGATCTGCTGGAAGGTGGAGCGGGGAATGACACGCTGGACGGCCGAGGCGGCGGCGACCTGCTGCTGGGCGGCGCTGGCAACGACACCTACCTCATCGACCTGTCGCTGGGAGAGGACGAGCTCATCGACATCGAAGGCAACAACACGGTGCGCTTCGCCGCCGGCCTGCTGCCCACCGCGCTCACGGTGGAGCGCCTGGCGGATTCGACCGACGTGCGGCTGAGCTTCGGGGCGGGCCGCAGCGTGACCGTCCGGCGAGCCTTGGAAGGCGCGGTGTCGCGCTACGAATTCGCCGACGGCACGGTGTGGACGCCGCAGACGCTGGTGAACCAGGTCACGTCCCTGGACGGCCAGGTGCTGAGCGGTGATGACCTGGACAACACCGTGCACGGCAGCTCGGCGGCTGACCTGATCTCGGGTCGCATGGGCAATGACCGGCTGTACGGCCACGCGGGCGATGACGAGCTGCTGGGTGGCGAGGGCAACGACCTGCTGGTGGGCGGTCTCGGCAGCGACACGCTCGACGGCGGGCAAGGCAACGACGTCTACGAATTTCAACTCGGCGATGGTGTGGATCGGTTGGACGACACGGTGGGCGCCAGCACGATCCGCTTGGGCGCGGGCGTGAGCCTGGCGTCGATTCAGGCCACCCGCGAGACGATCGGCGGTGTGGCGTACATCCGCCTCGCCTACAGCGCCAACGACGCCATCCTGTTGCGCGACGGAGCGCACCTGAGCGAGGTGAACGTGGCCTTCCCCAACGGCACCAGCCTGAGCATGCCTGCCTTGCTGGCGGAGACCCTGACTGGCACGAGTGCGCCGGTCATTGGTACGGGTGGCAACGACAGGCTCTATGGCTACGCCTCGGCCGACGTGCTGCAGGGGGGCGCAGGCATCGACACGCTGCATGGTGGCGCGGGCGACGATTCGCTGGACGGTGGCACGGGCGCGGACGAGCTGCATGGCGGCAGCGGCATGGACACCTACGTGATGGCAGCTGGCAGTGGGCGCGATCAGGTGCACGAAGCGGCGGGCCAGGCCTCGCGGCTGCAGTTGCAGGGCTTGCTGATCGCGGACCTGAGCTTCGCCCGCGTGGGCAACGACCTGGTGGTGCGGCACGGCGCGTCCGAGGCTTCGATGGTGCTGCGCGGGGCCTTTGCGGCCGGCTCGTCGTGGACGGTAGCGCAAGGGCAGGGGGCGGACCAGGACCTGCTGGCCTTGGCCCGCCTGCAGCTGGGCGATGACGGCACCGAGGCGCGCCGCCAGGCGTTCGCGATGGCGGTCGACGCGCAGGCGGGGGCTGTGTGGGTGTCGAATCAGCTCATGGGCGAATCGGGCACCCGCACGGTGGGTGTCGGCACGCCGGACGAGAGCGTGCATGTGCTGAGCTCGCTCGTCCGCACGAGCCAGGACTCTGGCAGTGAGGTGATCCTGGACAGCAACGCCGTCGAGAACGAGACGGACAGCGTGTTCCTCCGCAGCGAGTACGTGAGCGACGTGTACCAGGTGACCGACGTCACCTACAACGTCTCTTACACCACCATTGCCGGGCGTTCCTATGACGTGACGTCGCAGTTGCAGATCTACGGATCGGTGCCTGTTCCGTCGGGGGCGAGCATCGTGCAGGTGGGCAACAGCTTCTTCCTCAGGGAGCCCGACCGGCAAGAGGTGACCTACACGCCCGTGTACACCCAGCGCACGGTGGACGCGAGCCGTTACGTGAGCTACTACCGCACCACCTACACGGCTGTTCGCGTGATCGACGACTACCGCGGGGGAGAGGCCGGCGAGCACATCCGCCTGTCTGGCACGGCGAGCAAAATCGTCTCGGGTGGCGGTGGCGATGACGTGATCGAACGGGAAGCGGAGCGTTCGACGGACGACGCCGACTGGGGCGGAGCGCAAGGCGCCTCGGATTGGCTGGACGGCGGTGCGGGAGACGACCGCATACACGCGGGCGCGGGCAACGACGAGCTCAGCGGCGGCGACGGCAACGACTACCTCGATGGCGGCGCCGGGGCCGACGTCTACACCGTGGACGCCACCGACACCGGCTGGGACACGGTGTACGACCGCGCGGCCTCAACGGTGTTCGTGGAGATGCGCTCCGCATACTACGGGCAGCTCGTTCCGGAGCTTGAAGCCGAGTTGCGGGAACTGCTGCGAAACCCGATGGACGAGCGCGAACTCGAAGCGCTCAGCTACCAGAACGCCTACTTTGGATACGACGCCTTGGGTGGCTATTTGCCGGTCACGGTCGAGAACCTCAATGCCTTGATGGACATCGATCGCCGGGTGTCCTTGGCCGCCGGCAGCGATGGCAGCTGGACACGGATGCACATCCGATCCGACGGCCTGGATGCCTTGATTGCTCAGGCACTGGGCATGCCGTTTGTGTCTTACACCTTTGTCGACCCGTCCAATGGTGCGTTGCCCACTCCGCCTCGCCCAGCGGTTGAGTTCGACGAAACGGACTTGACTTCACCGGTGGTCGACACGGTTCGATTCGGTGCCGGGGTGGCGCCGCAAGCTCTGCAGGCGGCGTGGACTGTGGTCGATACCGACGACGGTCAGAAGCAGGCCTTGGCCATCAGCTGGGGCGGCACAGGCGGTGTGCACGTCGTCATGCCAGACGCCGATTCCCCGCCGGGGGTTGGCATCGAGCGCTTCGAATTCGCCGACGGCACGGTGTGGACGATGCAACAGATGCTCGACGTTGCGCCGCCGCGGCCACCCCATGCGCCGGCCGTGTCGGTGGGGCAACCCATCGAGGCCGTGGCGGTGCAGGAGGACGGCGTGTGGTCGTTCCAGATCCCTGGCGCGGCGTTCGACGTGCAGGGCGATCGCACACCCACGTACGAGTTGCGCATGGGCGATGGCAGCGGGTACCTGCCCTCATGGCTGCAGTTCGATCCGCTGACCGGCACCCTGTCGGGCACGCCGGGCAACGAGCACGTGGGCACGCTCGACTTGCAGATCACTGCGATCCTGACCGACACACAGCGCGCCACACGGACCTTCAGACTGGACGTACTCAACACCAACGACGCGCCCGAACTGGCCGCGCAGAGCGACGTGGAGGTGACGGCAGGCGAGCAACTGACGTGGTCGCTTTCCGCATGGGACGTGTACGACATCGACGCTGGCGACGGCTACAGCGTCACCGTCGAGAGCGCCACCTCCTCGCAACTGCCGGCCTGGCTCAGCTTCAACCCGATCACCGGCGAACTGAGCGGTCAGCCCGGCAGCGGCGACGTGGGCAGCGTCGAACTGCGGGTCATCGTGCGCGACATCGCCGGTGCCACGGCCGAGCGGACGTTCGTGCTGCAGGTCAACCCTGGGCAGGCCCAGTACCTCGTGGGCACGCCGGGCGACGATGCCCTGGGCGCCTCGACTGCGGCGCACATCCAGGGCCTAGGCGGCAACGACCTGCTGGCCGGCTCCAGCGCCGCCGACACCATCGAGGGTGGGGAAGGCAACGACTCCATCAACGGCGGTGGCGGCGCGGACATTCTGCAGGGCGGCGCGGGCGATGACCAGATCGTCGGCACGGGCACCCTGGAAGGCGGCGTGGGCAACGACCTCATCAACGTTGGCGCGCTCGGCAGCAACATGGTCATCTACCGCGCGGGCGACGGCATCGACACGGTCTTCGTCAACGACCAGGACGGCAACGACACCCTGCGACTCGAAGACATCGACCTCGCGGACGTGACCGTTCTGCGCTACGGCTCCAGCCTGCTGCTCTCGCACAACGCCGACCCCGAGGGCTCCATCGTCGTGCTCGCCGATTTCTTTGCCTCCACCCTGCCGCAGGACCGCTTCGCGAGCTACGTGTTCGGTGAGCAGCCGGTGACGCTGACGGCGCAGGATCTGATCGATCGCATGTTGACCATCTACGGCACCGACCAAGACGAGGAATTCCATGGCTCCCATCAGGACGATTCCATCTATGGCGGACTTGGCAACGACGTGCTCTATGGCTGGGATGGCAACGATTACATCAGCGGTGGAGAAGGCAACGACGTCATCTACGCCGGCAATGGAGACGACATTCCCGATGGGGGGCCCGGAGCCGACACCCTGGTAGGCGGTGCGGGCGACGACAGCTACTGGTATGCCGATCTGGACGACGTGATCGTCGAGCTGGAGGATGGTGGCTACGACATTGTGATCATCCGTGGAGAGGGTGGCGATCTGCACGTGGCGAGCTTTGGCGAGCACATCGAAGCGGTGCACGAGTTCGGCCATGACCGCGTCTTCGGTGACGCCCGAAACAACGACATCGTCGTGATGGGTGAGCACGGCGCCATCATCGATGGCGGTGCGGGCGATGACTTCATCACGGGTGGGGGTGGAGATGACGTCTTTGTGATTGGCCGAGGCAGCGGGGCCGATCGCGTGGTGGATTACGCGGTGAGCTGGCCCGATGGGGTGACGCCAACCGTGACCGATCACGACATCGTCCAGTTTGGCGCTGACATCAGCGCGGATCAGCTGTGGTTCGAGCAGGTGGGCGACGACTTGCGGGTGAGTGTCATCGGCACGGCAGACTCTGTGACGGTGACGGGCTGGTACGAGACCGGTTACCACGTCGCGGATGAGCTGCGTATCGACGAGTTCAAGACGCACAGCGGAGAGGCGCTGCTCAAGAGCCAGGTGGACAACCTGGTCTCGGCGATGGCGGCGTTCTCGCCTCCGCCCATGGGCCAGCTCACGCTGGATCAGCAGCGTGCCGATGCACTGGGCTCCCTCATCGCAGCCAGTTGGCAGTGATGCGAATTCTGCTCGTCCACCAGAACTTCCCCGGGCAGTTTCTTCATCTGGCCCCCGCCCTGGTCCGGCGGGGGCATGAGGTGCATGCGCTCAAGATCGCCAACGGGACAGTGACGCCTTCGCTCTGGCGGGGTGTTCACGTCCACCCGTACGCACCGACCAGGGGGAGCTCGAAGGGGATTCACCCCTGGATAGCCGACATGGAGACCAAGACCATTCGGGGGGAGGCCGCCTGGCGCAAGGCCCGCGAACTGCGGGCCACGGGGGTCAGTCCCGATGTGATCTATGCCCACCCGGGGTGGGGGGAGTCGTTGTTCCTGAAGCAGGTCTGGCCGCAGGCGCGATTGGTGCTGCTCGGGGAGTTCTTCTATTCGCCCGAGGGTGCCGACATGGGCTTCGATCCGGAGTTTGCGAGCGCCGACGCGGGGGCGGACCACTGCCGTACGCAGATGAAGAACCTCAACCACCTGTCACAACTCGTGCATGCCGACCTGGTCATCAGCCCGACGCGCTGGCAAGCGAGCCGATTCCCGATGCCTTGGCGAGACCGCATCGAGATCGCGCACGAGGGCGTGAATACGCGACGGTTACGACCCGATCCCCAGGTGCGCGCGCGCCTGAAGGATGGCACCGAACTGTCCAGGGAGGACGAGGTCATCACCTTCGTCGCCAGGCACCTGGAGCCGTACCGGGGTTTTCATGTGTTCATGCGCGCACTGCCGGCTTTGCTTCGGTCGCGGCCGAAGGCGCAGGTGCTGGTGGTGGGCGAGGAAGGCGTGAGCTATGGGGCCAAGCCATCGGCGCATGGCAGTTGGAAAGAATGCCTTCTCGAGGAGTTGGGACCGGCCCTTGATGAAGCCGGCGCCGCCCGCGTGCACTTACTGGGCCGGCTCGATCGGGAGGCCTTCACGAAGATCCTGCAGCTGTCGACGGTTCACGTTTACCTGACATACCCATTCGTGTTGAGTTGGAGCCTGATCGAAGCCATGAGCATCGGATGCGCCATCGTCGCCAGCGACACGGCGCCGGTGCGCGAGGTTCTGAGCGATGGGCGGGACGCACTGCTGGTCGATTTCTTCGATGGTGCCGGCCTGGTCGAACGCGTGAACGAGTTGCTTGAGGATGCGGTGCTTCGCGCCCGACTGGCTGCGCAGGCGCGATGCACAGCCGTTGAGCGCTTCGATCTGGAGAGCGTCTGCCTGCCACGGCAACTGGCCGTCCTTGAAGGCCTTGGACTCAAGCCGCGTGAAAACGCCGCCGGTACTCACCCGGCGTGAGGCCCACGATGCGGGCAAACACCTTGCGGAAGGCGCCGGCGTCGCTGTAGCCGACGTCCCAGGCAATGCGGTCCACCGGCAGGCGGCCGAACTGCAGCATCTCGCGCGCCTTGCCCACGCGCAGGCGCTGGCAGTACTCGGTGGTGGTCATGCCCGTGGCCTTCTGGAAGCGGCGCAGGAAGGTGCGTTCCTCCAGCCCGGCACGGGCCGCCAGCGCGGGCAGGGCGATGTCCTTCGCGTCGGTGGCCTGCAGCCAGTGCTGCACCTTGAGCACGGCCGCGTCGCCGTGCCGCAGGCGCGGTGAGAAGGCGCTGTAGTAACGCTGCTCGCGTCCGGGCGGATCGACCAGCAGCGAGCGCGCGGTCTCCACCATCACCGTGGGGCCCAGGGTGCGGTCGATCAGGCGCATGCCCAGGTCGGTCCAGGCCATGGCGCCACCGGCGGTGACGATATCGCCGTCGTCGACGATGAGCTGGTCGGTGTCGAGCCGCACACCGGGGAAGCGGTCCTGAAAGGGCTCGGCGTAGCGCCAGTGCGTGGTGATGGTGCGCCCGGTGAGCAGGCCGGTTTCGCCGAGCACGAAGGCGCCGGCGCACACGGACGCCAGGGCCACGCCGGCGGTGTGCTGCTCGCGCAGCCAGGCGCCGAGGGGCGCGGCTGCTTCGCGTGGCAGGGGCGGGTTCAGGCTGGGGGGCAGCACCAGCACGGCGGGTGTGCCATCGGAACCGGGCGCGCTGTCGAACACGCGCGTCGGAATGCCGTCGTCCCTAAGCTGCCAGTGGGTGACGCGCAGCGTGGGGCCGCCTTGGCCCACCCGGCGCGCGGCGGTGCGCGAGGCGAAGTCGAACAGGTCGCTCATGCCCAGCACGGCGGCGAGTTGGGCACCGGGGTAGAGCACCAGGCCGATTTCGACGGGTTCTTGGGCGGGCATGTGTCGATTCTGCCCTCTGGAATGTCGATGTCGCCACTTTTCACCGTGGCGGGCGGGGCGGATCATTCCTTGCGTCCCGAACCGGGACGCATGAACCCAGCCCCCATGGAGACCCGAATGCCCCAGCGCGCCCTGCTCGTGATCGACCTGCAGAACGAATACTTCCCCACCGGCAAGCTGCCCCTGGTCGGCATCGAAGCCGCCACCGCCAACGCGGCGCGCATCATCGCCGACGCGCGCGCCAAGGGCGTGCCGGTGATTCACGTGCGGCACGAAGCCGGCAAGCCGGACGCACCGGTGTTCACGCCCGGCACGCCGAACGTGCAGATCCACCCCTCGGTGGCGCCCGTCGAGGGCGAGGCGGTGATCGTGAAGCACTTTCCCAATTCGTTTCGCGAGACGCCGCTGCAGGCGCTGCTGGACGAGCAGGGCGTGCGCGAGCTGGTGATCGTGGGCGCGATGAGCCACATGTGCATCGACGCCGGCACCCGCGCCGCCGCCGACCTGGGCTACGCCGTGACGGTGGTGCACGACGCCTGCGCCACGCGCGACCTGGCGTTCGGCGGGCAGACCGTGCCGGCCGCGCAGGTGCACGCGGCGTTCATGGCGGCGCTGGGGTCGTACGCCGCGCTCACGGCCGCGGACGCGCTGCTGGCCCGCTGAGCGCGCCGGCCACCCGGTAACAGCATGCCGGGCGGGCTGGGAAATCGGCTCCGCTGCCTATGGCAAACTCCCGCGCTTCGTGAAAGTGCGGCCCTTGACCGGGGCCCGGGAGACCCATGCAGAAGATCGTTGCGCGCCTTGCGCAAGACCTGAAGATTCGTGAACAGCAGGTGCAGGCCGCCATGGACCTGCTGGACGGCGGGGCCACGGTGCCCTTCATCGCCCGCTACCGCAAGGAAGTCACGGGCAACCTCGACGACATCCAGCTCCGTGAGCTCGACGCCCGCCTGGCCTACCTGCGCGAGCTGGAGGACCGCCGGGCCACAGTGCTCAAGAGCATCGATGAGCAGGGCAAGCTGAGCGACGCGCTGCGCGCGGCCATCGACGCGGCCGATACCAAGCAGGACCTGGAAGACCTCTACCTGCCTTACAAGCAGAAGCGGCGCACCAAGGGCACCATCGCGCGCGAAGCCGGCATCGAGCCCCTGGCCGACGCGCTGTGGGCCGACCCGACGCTGGATCCGCAGGCCGCGGCCGCGCCCTATGTGAAAGCCGAGAAGGGCGAGGACGGCAGCGACTTCACCACCGCCGCCGCCGTGCTCGACGGCGTGCGCGACATCCTGTCCGAGCGCTGGGCCGAGGACGCGGCGCTGGTGCAGAGCTTGCGCGAATGGCTGTGGGCCGAGGGCGAGATTACCAGCAAGCTGGTGGCCGGCAAGGACGAAAACGCGCCCGAGGTGGCCAAGTTCCGCGACTACTTCGATCAGCGCGAGCCCATCGGCAAGGTGCCTTCGCACCGCGCGCTGGCCATGTTCCGTGGCCGTGGGCTGGAGATCCTGGACGTGAAGCTGGCGCTGCCCGAGGAGCCGCAGCCCGGCCAGCCCAGCCTGGCCGAGGGCCGCATCGCGCGCCACCTGGGCTGGAGCCACCAGGGCCGCAAGGCCGACGACCTGCTGCGCAAGTGCGTGGCCTGGACCTGGCGCGTGAAGCTGAGCCTGTCCAGCGAGCGCGACCTGTTCGCCCGCCTGCGCGAAGGCGCCGAGGGTGTGGCCATCCAGGTGTTCGGCGCCAACCTGCGCGATCTGCTGCTGGCCGCCCCGGCCGGCCCCCAGGTGGTGATGGGCCTGGACCCGGGCATCCGCACCGGCGTGAAGGTGGCGGTGGTGGATGCCACCGGCAAGCTGGTCGACACCGCCACCGTGTACCCGCACGAACCGCGCCGCGACTGGGACGGCGCCCTGCACACCCTGCACCGCCTGTGTGAGAAGCACGGCGTGTCGCTGATCGCCATCGGCAACGGCACCGCCAGCCGCGAAACCGACAAGCTCGCGGCCGACCTGCTCAAGCGCCACCCCGGCGCGCAGAAGGTGGTGGTGAGCGAGGCCGGCGCCTCGGTGTACTCCGCCAGCGAATACGCCAGCCAGGAAATGCCCGACGTGGACGTGAGCCTGCGCGGCGCCGCCAGCATCGCGCGCCGCCTGCAGGACCCATTGGCCGAGCTGGTGAAGATCGACCCCAAGAGCATCGGCGTGGGCCAGTACCAGCACGACGTGAACCAGAGCGAGCTCGCGCGCACCTTGGACGCCGTGGTCGAGGACTGCGTGAACGGCGTGGGCGTGGACCTCAACACCGCCAGCGCGCCGCTGTTGTCTCGCGTGTCGGGCCTGTCGGCCTCGCAGGCCAAGGCGGTGGTGCGCTGGCGCGAATCGAACGGCGCCTTCCGCAGCCGCAAGCAGTTGCTGGACGTAGCCGGCCTGGGCGCCAAGACCTTCGAGCAGGCGGCCGGCTTCCTGCGCATCCGCGGCGGCGACAACCCGCTGGACATGACCGGCGTGCACCCGGAGAGCTACGCGGTGGTGGAGAAGATCATCGCCGCGGTGGGCGAGCCGGTGGACAAGCTCATGGGCCGCGCCGACTGGCAGGGCCGCCTCAAGCCCGAGCAATTCGCGGTGGACGGCGTGGGCGCCATCACGGTGAAGGACATCCTGAAGGAGCTGGAAAAGCCCGGCCGCGACCCGCGCCCGGACTTCAAGGTGGCGCGCTTCAACGAGGGCGTGGAGGACATCAAGGACCTGCGCGAGGGCATGATCCTGGAGGGCACGGTGAGCAACGTGGCCCAGTTCGGCGCCTTCGTCGACCTGGGTGTGCACCAGGACGGCCTGGTGCACGTGAGCCAGCTCAGCCACAAGTTCGTGAACGACGCGCGCGAGGTGGTGAAGACGGGGGACATCGTCAAGGTGAAGGTGCTCGAGGTCGACACGGCGCGCAAGCGCATTTCCCTGACGATGAAGCTCGACGCCGCGCCCGCGCGGCGCGAGGGCGGCGGTGCCGGTGCGCCGCGCGGCGGGCGCGACGGCTTCGCCCGCCACATGGGGGGTGGGCGCGACGCGGCCCAGGCGCCCTCGGCCATGGCCTCGGCCTTCGAGAAGCTGCGCGCGGGTAAGCGCTGAACGGTGCATCAAGTTCCGCCGGCGCTTGCCGATAGGGCAGGAAAGGACAACTCCGCCCCGCCATGGAACTTGAAGCGCTCCTGAACTACCCCGGTGCCCTGCCGGCGATGTCCCGCACCGTCGCCGACCTGATGTCGGAGATGAACAAGGACGACCCGAGCCCGAAGCGGGTGGCCGAGCTGGTGGGCCAGGATCCTTCGCTCACCACGCGGGTGCTGCGCTTGTCCAATTCGTCCTTCTTCCGCGCCAGCCGCAAGATCGGCAGCGCCGAGGAGGCCGTGGCCATGCTGGGCATGACGCACGTGCGCTCGCTGGTGATGGCCGCCGCCCTGGGTTCGAGCTTCAAGAACGTGCCGGGCGTGAACATGCCGCAGTTCTGGCGCTACAGCCTGCGGGTGGCCGACATCTCCAAATCGCTGGCCGGCCTGCTGCGCCAGCAGGAGGCCAATGCCTACACGGCCGGCCTGATCCACGCCATCGGCGACCTGGTGATGCACATTGCCATGCCGGACGAGATCGCCCCGCTGGACATGGGCACGCCGCCGCTGGACCTGCAGCGCGCCCAGGCCGAGCGCAACCGCTTCGACTACACCTACGCCGAGGTCGGCGCGGGCATGGTGGAGCGCTGGAACTTCCCCACCGCCATCGTGAGCGCGCTCAAGCACCAGACGGCGCCCTTCGAGGGCGACGTGTACGACGCGCTGGCGGGCATCCTGCACCTCGCGTCCTGGCGCGCGCGCGCCGAGGAAATCCAGCTCGACGATGGCGGCCTGGCGGCCACTTTTCCCGACATGGTGGGCCTCACCCTGGGTCTGGACCTGGGCAGCGTGCTGGGCAAGGACCCGGCCGAGTGGGAGTTCACGGACGCCCTGTCCGCCTTCCTGGACTGAGGCCGCACCGTCCGGTTACATATGCCCTCGATAGTTCTAAAGAATCGCAGCCAGGGAACGATAAACAAGTCAAACAACCGACGCATCACCCGCAAGAGGATCGCCATGCACCTCGACAAACTGCTCAAACAACCCCAGGCCCTGCCGTCCGTTCCCAAGGTGGTGCGGCGCCTGATCGACACCTTCGAGCAGGCCGAAGTGGACCCGATGCTGGTGGCGTCCCTGATCGAGGAAGACCCGGTCCTCACGGCCAAGCTGCTCAAGACGGCCAACTCCGCCTTCTTCGGCCTGTCGCGCAACGTCACGAACGCGCGCGAGGCCATGAACATCCTGGGCCTGATCAAGGTGCGCGCCCTGGTGGTGGCCAGCGCCCTGGGCGAGGGCTTCCACACGGTGGGCGGCGTCAACCTCAACCAGTTCTGGCGCTACAGCCTGAACACGGCCAACCTGTCGCGCTACATCGCGCTGCCCATCCGCATCGACGAGAACACCGCTTTCACCGCCGGCCTGATCCACGCCGTCGGCGAACTGGTGATGCACGTGGGCATGCCCGAGGCCATGATCGAGCTCGACCGCAACGTGCCCATGCTCGATCTCAAGCGCGCCAAGGCCGAGCGCAGCCTGTTCGGCTACAGCTACGCCGAGGTGGGCGCGGCGCTGGCGCGCGAGTGGAAGTTCCCGCGCCGCATGATCAACGCCATCGAGCACCAGACGGCGCCCTTCGACAACGACGTGTACGAACCCATCGCGGGCGTCATCCACATCGGCTCCTGGCGCGCCCGCGCCGAAGAGGCGGACCTGCGCGGCGAGCTGCTGATCAACACCTACCCCGACCCGGTGGGCGTGGTGCTGGGCATCGACCCGGACACCGTGGTGGCCGAGCGGATCCCGTCGATCTCGCGGCACCCGGTGGAGACCGAATCCGATCCGCCAGTCGAGGCAGCGAAAGACTCCGTGCCCCATTGAGCCGCTTGCCGCGGGGGCTCGGTGACAATGCCGGCCCATGCGAGCCCTGCGTCTCTATGCCGGCCCTTCGGCCCTGAACCACCTGAGCGAGCGCGGCCTGCGGCCGGTCGACATCGGTGTCATCCCCGCCGCGGCCGGCGGCCCCAAGGGCCTGATCCTCGGCCCCATCGACCGCCTGCTGTTCGGCGACTGGCTGGCCGACGCGCCGCAAACGATCCACCTGGTGGGCTCCTCCATTGGCGCCTGGCGCATGGCCACGGCCTGCCTGCCCGACGCGCGGGGCAGCTTCGAGCGGCTGGAGCACGACTACATCCACCAGCACTACGAACTGCCGGCCGGCCAGCGGCGGCCCACACCGCAGCAGTTGAGCGATCAGTTCTCGCTCAATCTGCGCACGTTCTATGGCGGGCGCGTTGAACCGGTGCTGCAGCACCCGCGCTGGCGGCTGCACATCGTCACCTCGCGCGGGCGGCGCCTGCTGGCGAGCGAAGGGCGCTGGCGCACGCCGCTGGGCTACCTGGGCGCGTTCGCGGCGAACGCCGTGCACCGCCCGGCGCTGGGGGGCTGGCTGGAGCGCGTGGTGTTCTCGGGGCCCGATTCGCAGGCCGGCACCACCAGCGCCTTGCCCTTCGCCACGCACGACCTGCGCACGCGCCAGATTCCCATGGGGCCGCACAACTTCATGCAGGCCCTGCAGGCCAGTTGCTCCATTCCGTTCATGCTGCGTCCGGTGGTGGACATCCCGGGCGCGCCGCACGGCCCCTACTGGGACGGCGGCATCACCGACTACCACCTGCACCTGCACTACCGGCACGACAGCGCGGCGCCGATCGTGCTGTACCCGCACTTCCAGAAGGCGGTGGTGCCGGGTTGGCTGGACAAGGCCTGGAAGCGCCGCCACCGCAGCAGCACGGCGCTGGACCACATGCTGGTGCTGGCGCCCGACCCCGAGTGGGTGAAGAAGACCCTGCCCGACGGCAAGCTGCCCGACCGCAACGACTTCCTGCGCTACGGGCAGGACCTGGCGGCGCGGGTGAGGGCCTGGGGTGCGGCAGTGGCGGCGGCCCGGCAGTTGGCCGATGAGCTCGGGGAGTGGCTGGCCAAGCCGGATGTGGGGCGGGTGGAACCGCTCTGAGCCCGTGTGAGCCCGTGTGAGCCCGTGTGAGCCCCGGTAGGGCCGCGCGGGATAATCCCCCGGTGACCGCGCCTTACCTCACCGCCGCCCTCTACAAGTTCGTCGACCTGCCCGACCACGCCGATTGGCGCGAGCCGCTCATTGCGCTGTGCCGCGAGCAACAGGTCAAGGGCACCTTGCTGCTGGCGCCCGAGGGCATCAACGGCACCATCGCCGGCCCCGAGGCCGGCGTGCTGGCCGTGCTGGCCTGGCTGAGGCGCGATCCGCGGCTGGCCGATCTGGAGCACAAGGCCTCGTGGTCCGGCCACCCGCCGTTCCACCGCCTCAAGGTGCGCCTCAAGCGCGAAATCGTGACGCTGCGCGTGCCCGGCCTGCGGCCGCAGGAGAACGCGGGCCGGTACGTGAAACCTGAGGACTGGAACGCGCTGATCGCCCAGCCGGATGTACTGCTCATCGACACCCGCAACGATTACGAGGTGAAGATCGGCAGCTTCGACGGTGCGATCAACCCGGGCATCGGCGCCTTCACCGATCTGCCTGGCTGGCTGGCGCGCCAGCCAGCGCTGCAAGGCGCCGCCAAGCCCCGCGTGGCCATGTTCTGCACCGGTGGCATCCGCTGCGAGAAGTCCACGGCCCTGCTGCGCATGCAGGGCTTCGAGGAGGTCTACCACCTCGAAGGCGGCATCCTGAAGTACCTGGAGCGGGTGCCCGAGAGCGAGAGCCGCTGGCGGGGCGAGTGCTTCGTGTTCGACGAGCGGGTGAGCGTGGGCCACGGCCTGCGCCCGGGCGCGCACGCGCTGTGCCGCTCGTGCCGCTGGCCGCTCAGCGAGGCCGATCGCGCCTCACCGCTGTTCGAAGAAGGCGTGAGCTGCCCGCACTGCCACGGCCAACGCGACGACGGCGACCGTGAGCGCTTGGCCGAGCGCCAGCGGCAGGTGGCGCTGGCCCGCGAGCGGGGCGTGGCCCACATCGGCGTGGATGCCATGCCCCCGGCGATGGGCGAGCGGGCCGGCGCGGGTACGCCCGGCTCCCGGGAGGCTCAGGGCGCCCAGAGCCAGCCGGCGTCCGCCTCGGGTTCGGCCACGCGGTAAGGCTCCGACGTCGCCGTGAGCGCGCCGGGCGGGCGCCGGTGCAACTGGCTCAGGCGCTGACCGTTGGATGAACGCTGCAGCCAGGCGCCGGCCTGCGACAGCGCCTGATCGAGCGCCTGCGCGCTCGACGGGCGGCGCCACAGCATGGCGGTGGCCGCCGCCATGGCGAGCTGGCGTTTGGCGCTCGAGGACGGCGCGGTCTGCCAGGCGCGCAGGATGAGCTGGCTGGCCTGCGCCAGGTCGCGGTCAAGCAGCGCGAGGGTGGCGTCGGCGGCCAGCGCAATGGCCGCGGTGCTGCGGTTGTGCTGCCGCGTGTGGCCGCCGATGGTGTCGCGCAATGCCGACAGCGCGGTTCGTGAACGCGTCTGCCAGGCCGTGTCGATGGCGAACAGCCAGGCCTCGTCCCGAAACCACAGGCTGCAATGCGACAGCACGGGCAGGGCCTTTTCCACGAGGGCCCAGGCGGCCTGGGGCTGCCCGTGGTGCCGCAACCGGCGCGCCTGCAGCCAGTCGTTCACGGCGCGCCAGCGGGGCAGGCCGGCAATGGCGAGGTGGTCCAGGCCCTGCAGGCAGGCGTCGAGCCGCGCGCGGTCGCCCAGGCGAGCGGCCAGGTCGCCCAGCGCGAGCCGGCTGAGCAGGCGCGGGGTGAGCCAGGGCGAGCGCTCGGCCAGGTCGTGGGCGCGGGCCCATTCGCTCAGGGCGGTGTCCAGGTCGCCCTCGGCATGCCGCATCTGGCCCGACAGGGCGTGCAGCAGGGCCTGCAGGCCCTCGCAGCCCGGCGCGACATTGCTGCCCGCGTCGCTGGTTCGGTGAAAGGCCAAGCCGCTGGGCGCGTCGCGCGCGATCTGGCGGTGCAGGTTGGCCAGCCGGTGCCAGCGGCGGATGCCGGCGGGGCCATCGACGATCGGCGCGTCTCGCAGCTTGCGCCACCAGGGCGGCGGCGCCCAGTCGGCGCCCACGGCGGCCATCAGGTGTTCGGCGATGGCCCCCGCCCGCACCGCCAGGGAGGTGGTGGTGGCGTGGTCGAAGTGGGTGAGCGCGCGGTCGACGAGATGGGACACGCGGCGCGGGTCACCCGCGGTCCATTCGTAGACGGCCAGGCACAGGTCGGACCAGCCTTCGAGGCGGCTGGCGTCCGAGCGCGAGGCGCGCCGCCGCAGCTCGTTCGATTCCTGTGGAGTGCGCGGGTCGCCGCGCCAGGCGCCTTCCATGAGGATGTCGGCTTCGGCGTCCAGGCCGCGCTCGACCAGCGAACGGCACCACAGGGCGGGCAGGTGCTGGCTGCACGAGCCCATCTGCGGGGGCGGGTGGCCGATCAGGGCGGCCAGGCGTTCCCAGCGGCGCTCCACCTCGCCGGGGGACGTGGACAGGAGGATCTGGCGCAGGCGCAGGGCCAGGGCTGCCGATCCGGCGGCCCGCCACGCCGCTTCGAACGGCGACCCCGCGCTGGCGCTGACGCCGGTGCGCCAGCCGGGTGCCGTGAGTTCGACCTCCAGGACGAAGACCGGCGGGCCATCGCCACCGTCGGCCTTGGTGTCCGCCAGGCGCAGCAGGCCGCTGGCCTGCACGGTGTCGTCGTGCAGGCTGGCCGCACGTTCCATGTCGATGGGTTGCACGCCGTGCGCCTGCAGCGCGAGTACGCTGAACCCGGCCAGGGCGCCAGGCAGCCAGGGCGGCAGGTCCAGCCCCTGGGCGAGGCGAGGGGCCGGCCAGAGCACGGCGAGCAGCGCCGGGCCGCGGCCGGTGAGCCCCGGGGCCACGCGGCGGTGGCGCACCTCGCCGATCACGCGGTAGCCCACGCGGTGCACGGTCTGCACGGGGCAATCGAAGCCGGGCACGTCGCTCAGCGACTTGCGCACCTTGAGCACGGCCTGGGCGATGACGGAATCCGTGACGCAACGGCGCTGCCACACCTGCTCGAGCAGCTCTTCCTTGGCGACGACCCGCCCATGGTGCTTGAGCAGGTAGTGCAGCAGGTCAAAGGCCCGCCGCTCCATGGGCCGCAGCACGCCATCGCACATGAGTTCGCGGTGGTCCGAGCGCAGCACGAAGGGGCCGAACGTGAATTCGTCTCCACCGGCCGGTGCCTGGCCGGCGGGCGGGATGGCGGTAACCACCGGGGCTTTCGCGGGCAAATCGGGGGCGGCTTTGACACGCCTGACTGCGCTGTGCTTTCGCATGACGGCTCTTCCTCACCTGAAAAGCCGATTACAGCACTGCTTAAGTCGTCAAATTTTCGTGAACATAAAAACAAAAGAACTACAAAAGTTCTCAAGCCATCAAGGAAGCCTCCAGCATGGCCCGGTAGTCGTCGGGGGAGGCGAGCCGGGGATTGGTCTTGTGGCAGTGGTCCGCCAGGGCGCCGTCGATGATGCGGTCGAACAGCGCGCGATCCACACCCATGGCCGCCAGGCCCTTGGGCAGGCCCAGGCGCGCGCTCAACTCGGCCACGGCGGCGGGCACCTCGTCACCGGCGCCCAGCCCCATGGCCTGGGCCATTCGGTCGAGGCGTTGCTCGCGCCGCATGCTGTCGGTCTCGGCATTGAAGCGGATGACGGCGGGCAGGAACACGGCGTTGAGGGTGCCATGGTGCAGGCGCGGGTTGAGGCCGCCCAGGCTGTGGCTGAGGCTGTGCACGCAGCCCAGGCCTTTCTGGAAGGCCATGGCGCCCTGCATGCTGGCGCTCATCATGTTCAGGCGGGCCTCGCGGTCGCTGCCGTCGCGCGTGGCGCGCTCGATGTGGGCCCAGCCACGGCGCAGGCCGTCCAGCGCGATGCCGTCGGCCGGCGGGTTGAAGGCCGCGCTCATGAAGGTTTCCATGCAGTGGGCGATGGCGTCCATGCCGGTGGCGGCGGTGAGCAGCGGTGGCAGGCCCAGGGTGAGCTCGGGGTCGAGCAGGGCGGTGCGCGGCACCAGGTGCCAGCTGTGGAAGCCCAGCTTGCGGCCGTCGTCGACGATGAGGATGGCGCCGCGCGCGACCTCGCTGCCGGTGCCGGCGGTGGTGGGCACGGCGATGAGGGGCGGTACGGCGGCGGTGATCTTCGGCGAGCCGCCTTCGATGGTGGCGTAGGTCTTGAGGGGACCTTCGTGCGCGGCGGCGATGGCCACGCCCTTGGCGCAGTCGATGGCGCTGCCGCCGCCGAGCGCGATGAGGCCGTCGCAGCGTTCCTTGCGGTAGATCTCGACGGCGGCGCGCACGGCGGCCTCGGTGGGGTTGGAGGGGGTCTGGTCGAACACGGCGGCGGGCGTGCCCTGCAGGGCGGCCTGCAGCTTGTCGAGCAGGCCGGCGTTGCGCACACCGGCGTCGGTGACGACCAGCGGGTGGCGCATGCCGATGCGCTCGCACTCGGCGGGCAACTGCGACAAGGCCCCGTAGTCGATGAGGATGTTTGTCACGTAGAGGATCTGGGCCATGTCTGTCTCCGGTTATGGTTCGGGGCAGCGAAAACTATACGGACGCGCCGCGTTTGCGCGGTCGCCGAGCCGACAAGCCCACCCATGTCCCACCACCCCGATCCGCGTGCGCGGCTGACGCCGGCCATGCGCGGCGTCATCGATCGCATCGCGCGCGCCGGTCACCCGCCATTCCACTCGCTGACGCCCCAGCGGGCGCGCGAGGCCTATGCCGCCGGCGCGGGCGTGCTGGAGGTGTCGCCACCGGCGATGGCCCGCACGCAAGACCTGCGCATTCCCACGCGCGACGGTGCCGAGCTGCCCGCGCGGCTGTTCCTGCCGACCGAGGCGCACGGCCTGCCGGTGCTGCTGTATTTCCACGGCGGCGGCTTCACCATCGGCAGCGTGGCCACGCACGAGCCGCTGTGCCGCTCGCTGGCCCACCTGGCGGGTTGCGCGGTGCTCTCGGTGGACTACCGGCTGGCGCCCGAGCGCAAGTTCCCCGGCGCGGTGCACGACGCCTGGGACAGCCTGGCCTGGCTTCGCGATGCGGCCGGCGCCCTGGGCCTGGACGCCACGCGGATCGCCGTGGGCGGCGACAGCGCGGGTGGCACGCTGGCCATCGCGACCGCGCTGCAGGCGCGCGACGCGGGCTGGCCGCTGGCGCTGCAACTGCTCTTCTACCCGGGCTGCGCCGGCCACCAGGACACGCCCTCGCACCGCACCTATGCGCACGGCTTCATCCTGGACGAGCCGAACATCAACTACTTCTTCGGCCACTACCTGCGCAGCCCGGCGGACCGCGACGACTGGCGCTTCGCCCCCCTGGATGGGCGCGACGAGCGCGGCGAATGGAAGGAGCTGGATGGCGCGGCCCCGGTGTGGATGGGCCTGGCCGAGTGCGACCCGCTGGTGGACGAAGGCGTGGCCTTCTGTGACCGCCTGCGCCTGGCCGGCGTGCCGGTGGACCTGGAGATCTACGCCGGCGTGGTGCACAACTTCGTGCAGTTCGGCCGCGCCATCCCCGAGGCGCGCAAGGCCCACCAGCACGCCGCGCGCGCCCTGAAGAATGCTTTTGGAGGAGACGACTGAGATGAACCGATTGACCCGCGACGACTTCCGCTTCTTTCACCGCCTGCGCGTGCGCTGGGCCGAGGTGGACATGCAGAAGATCGTCTTCAACGCGCACTACCTGATGTACTTCGACACCGCCATCAGCGACTACTGGCGCGCGCTGGCGCTGCCGTACGAGGAGTCCATGCATTCGCTGGACGGCGACCTGTACGTGGTGAAGGCCACGGTGGAGTACCACGCCTCGGCGCGCGCGGACGAGCAGATCGACGTGGCGATGAAATGCAGCCGCGTGGGCACCAGCTCCATGGCCTTCACGGGGGCCATCTTCCGGGGCGACGAGCACCTGATCACGGGCGAGATCGTCTACGTGTTCGCCGACCCCGCGACGCAGCGCTCGCGCCCGGTGCCGCAGGCGCTGCGCGAGATCCTGCTGGGCCACGAGGCGGGCGAGGACATGCTCGACCTGCGCGTGGGCCACTGGGCCGAGCTGGGCGAGGGCGCGCGGCAACTGCGCGCCGAGGTGTTCGTGCAGGAGCAGGGCATTCCGCTGGAGCTGGAGATGGACGAGGCCGACGCGACGGCGGTGCACGCGGTGGCGCGCAACCGCCTGGGCCGCGTGGTGGCCACCGGGCGGCTGCTGCGCGGCGAGCCCGGCGTGGGCAAGATCGGCCGCATGGCGGTGCACCGCGTGCTGCGCGGTGGCAGCCTGGGCCGGCGGGTGCTGTTCGGGCTGATGGACGCGGCCCGCGCGCGCGGCGACCGCGAGGTGGTGCTGAACGCGCAGCGCAGCGCGGTGGGCTTCTACGCGCGCCTGGGATTCGCGCCGCGCGGGGAGGCGTTCGAGGAAGCCGGCATCCCGCACCAGACCATGGTCAAGGCACTCTGATCCGCTCGTGCCGGTGCGCCTGCGCGGACAGCGCAGGCGTGGCCGCGGTGCCGTCGTGCGTCCATTCGTCGACGCGCAGTTCGCCGTCGGCGCCCAGGCGCAGCAGGGTGGAGCAGCGCGTGCCGTAGGCGTGGTCGGGCCAGTGCACGAAGGGGCTGGAGAGCACACGCTCCACCTCGTCGGGCACGCCGGTGCGCGGCAGTTCGGCGTCCGCCGCGAGCGTGGTGTCGATGAGCGCGCCGGTCAGAGGCACCGCTTGCTCGTCGCGGCTGTCGAGCGCATCGCCCAGGGCCTTGGCGAGCCGCCGCGCCTTGGGCCAGGGCGTGTTCAGCGTGGCATTGGACAGGGTGTGCACGCCAGGGCCGATGGCCTGCCAGTGCCGCTCGGGTGCCTGCTCGGCGTGTGGCGCGTCGGGGTGCCGGTTGCCGATCCAGGCCCATTCGCCGCGGCGCAGGTCGCCCACGACCAGGTTGAAGCCGGCGTAGGCGGCGGGGTCCAGGGCCTCAACGAAACCTGTGCTGTCGGTGTCGCTCTGCAGCCAGCGGGCCACGAGCTCACCGCGGCTGCGGCCACGGTGTTCGGCGCCCGGCTGGCGCACGTTAGTGAGCCAGGCGATGCGCCCCGTCGGGCCCAGGCCCAGCCAGGTGCCGCCGTCGCGCAGGTCACGCCCGGCGACGACGGGGGTCCCGTCGTCCAGCGTCCATCGGTGCAGCGCGGCCGTGGGGCGGGCCCAGTACTCGTCGCGGTTGGCGGCCACCAGCAGCGGCACGCCGGGCGCGGCATCGATCGCGAAGGCGATCAGGCACATCGTTCAGATGTCGTCCAGCAAGGGGTAGGGCAGCGGCAGCAGGTGCAGCGTGGCCTCGCCCGCGCGCAGGGGCGCGCCGTCGGCCGAGCCGGTCTGCATGGAGACGATGGCGTCCCAGCCGCCCTGCGGGTGGGGCGCGGCCTGCACCACGGTGCCGGTGGGCTGCTCGGCGTCGCTGGCGTGGAAGACCTCCTGGCCGGACTGCAGCGGCGCGTCGGCATGCGCCAGGTAGGCGCGGCGCTTGAGCGTGCCGCGGAACTGGCTGCGCGCCACCACCTCCTGGCCGGGGTAGCAGCCCTTCTTGAAGTTCACGCCGCCCACCGACTCGTAGTTGAGCATCTGGGGCACGAAGGCCTCGACCACGGGCTGGCTCAAGGTCGCCACGCCGCTGGTCACCTCCAGCCAGTCCCATTGCGCTTCGGTGAGTGTGGGGCCAGAGGGGGCCGCGTCGGCCGGGCCCACCCACAAGGCGCGCGGCGTGTCCCCGGCCGGGTAGAGGCGCACCACGCTGACGTCGCTTTCGGCCAGGTGGCTCCAGGGCGCGGCGCCCAGGCCGGCGGGCACGGCGTCGCCGGCCAGGCCGCGCAGCGCGAACTCGTCGCTCGCGTCGCGCAGCTTCACCTTGGCGCGCAGCACGAACATCTGCAGGCGCTTGAGGGTGGTGGGCAACAGGTCGCGGCGACAGACGAGCAGGATGCGGTCGTGCGCGCGCTTGAAGGCGACGAAGCTGGCCAGCATGCGGCCCTTGGCGGTGCACAGCGCCGCCAGGCGCGCCTCGCTCACGCCAAGCAGGGCGAAGTCCTGCGTGAGCTGGCTGTGGAGGAAGGACGCGGCCTCGTCGCCCTCGGCGGCGATCACGCCGAGCGATGGCAGGTGGGCCACGCCGTGCAGGCGGGGGAGGGGGGTGACTTGGGTCATGCGCGCTGAATTATCATGGTCCGTCTGTCGCGCCGTCGCCGCCCGGCGCCTTCTCCCTGCCTTCAGCACGCCTACATGCGCCTGTTCAAGAACCTGGTGGTCGTCCCCTTGCTGCTCCTGGGTCTGGCCTACATGGCCGCCCACTGGTGGGTCCACCATCCCCTCAGCCTCCCGGCCTCGGTGAGCGAGAGCGCGCCGCTTGAATTCGAGATCCCGGCGGGCAGCTCCGCGCGTGGCGCGGCCAACCGCATCGAGGCCGCTGGCGTGCAGGCACCGGCCGCGCTGCTGTATGCCTGGTTCCGCCTCTCCGGCGAGTCGCGCGGCATCAAGGCCGGTGTCTATGAAATTGCCCCGGGCACCACGCCGCGCAGCCTGCTGAACAAGCTGGTGCGCGGCGAGCAGGCCATGGTCAACGCCCAGATCATCGAGGGCTGGACCGCACGCCAGGCGATCGACGCGCTGCGCCGATCGCCCGACCTGACGCAGGACCTGGAAGGCCTGGGCCCGGAGCAGACCATGGAGCGCATCGGCTACCCCGGTCAGCACCCCGAGGGCCGCTTCTTCCCCGACACCTACCGCGTCACCAAGCGCACGCCCGTGTCCACCGTGCTGCGCCAGGCCGCGCGCGCCATGGACGAGCGTCTGGCCCAGGCCTGGGCGCAACGCGATCCGGGCGTGCCGCTGCAGTCGCCCGAGGAGGCGCTGATCCTGGCCAGCATCGTCGAGAAGGAAACCGGCCAGCCCGCCGACCGCGGGCGCATCGCCGGCGTATTCGCCAACCGCCTGCGCGTCGGCATGCGGCTGCAGACCGACCCGAGCGTGATCTACGGCCTGGGCGAGGCCTTCAACGGCAACCTGCGCCGCACGCACCTGGACACCGACTCGCCCTACAACACCTACACGCGCGCCGGCCTGCCCCCCACGCCCATTGCCCTGCCGGGCATGGCGTCCATCATGGCGGCCGTGCAGCCGGCCCGCACCGACGCCATGTATTTCGTCTCGCGCGGCGACGGCTCCAGCCAGTTCAGCGCCACGCTCAACGAACACAACGCCGCCGTGCGGCGCTTCATCCTGCGCCGCTGATGCCCATGTCCACCGGTCTGTTCATCAGCTTCGAAGGCATCGACGGTGCCGGCAAGTCCACCCACATCGACATGCTGGCCAAGGCCTTCGACGCCGCCGGGCGGCACGTGGTGCTCACGCGCGAACCGGGCGGCACGCCGCTGGCCGAGAAGCTGCGCACCCTGGTGCTCAATGACCCGATGGACCCGCTGAGCGAGTCGCTCCTGATGTTCGCCGCACGGCGCGACCACCTTCAGCGTGTGATCGAGCCCGCGCTGGCGCACGGCGACGTGGTGCTGTGCGACCGCTTCACCGACGCCACCTTCGCCTACCAGGGCCACGGGCGCGGTTTCGACATGGCCGTGCTCGCGCAACTGGAGCGCTGGGTGCAGGCCAGCACCGACGGTGGCCTGCGCCAGCCCGACCTGACCCTGTGGTTCGATCTGCCGGCGGCGGTGGCGGCCGAGCGCCTGGCCGGCGCCCGCGTGCCCGACCGCTTCGAGGCGCAACCGCAGGCCTTCTTCGAGCGCGTGAGCGCGGGGTACGCCGCGCGCGCCCAGGCCGAGCCCACGCGCTTCGTGCGCATCGACGCGAACCAGCCGCGCGAGCGCGTGGCGGCCATCGTGCGGGACGCTTTCCAACAGCGCGGCTGGTTGCCATGAACGACACGGCTCTCGCCCCCTGGCTGCAACGCCAGCTGGAATCGCTGCTGCCCTGGCGCACCCACGCCGTGCTGCTGGCCGGGCCCTCGGGCCTGGGACAGTACGAGCTGGGCCTGGCCCTGGCGCGCGCCTGGCTGTGCGAACGCCCCCAGCCCCACGGCGCCTGTGGCCAGTGCCCCAGTTGTCACGCCATCGACGTGCGCACGCACGCCGACCTGTGCGTGCTCATGCCCGAGACGCTGAGCCTGGAGCTGGCCTGGCCGCTGGACGAATCGACCCAGCGCGAACTCGACGACAAGAAGCGCAAGCCCAGCAAGGCCATCCGCGTGGAAGCCGCGCGGCAGGCCGTGGCCTTCACCCAGACCACCAGCGCGCGCGGCGGCACGCAGGTGGTGCTGGTCTACCCGGCCGAGCGGCTCAACGTCGAGGCCGCCAATACCCTGCTCAAGACGCTGGAGGAGCCGAGCCCGAGCGTGCGCTTCGTGCTCGCCACCGAGGCCGCGCACCTGCTGCTGCCCACCATCCGCAGCCGCTGCCAGACGCACACCCTGCAATGGCCCGACGAGGCCGAGGCCTTGCCCTGGCTGCAGGCGGCCGCCGAGGTGCCGCCTGCCGCCGCGCAGGCCTGGTGGCGCGCCTCCGGCGGCCGGCCCGACGAGGCGCTGGCCCTGTCGCGCCGCGGCTTCACGCCCGAGCAATGGGCCGGCCTGCCACAGGCCATGGCGCGTGGCGATTGGAAGGTGCTGGGCGAGCAGGCCCCCGCGCAACAGCTCGACGTGCTGCAGAAGCTCTGCCACGACCTCATGGCCCGCGCGGCGGGCGCGGCGCCGCGCTTCTTCCCGGCCGAGCAGTTGCCGCCATCGCCCCCCTGGCGCGTGCTGGCCCGCTGGTCGGACGAGCTCACGCAGGCGGCCCGCAGCGTGGAGCACCCGTACCAGGCCGGGCTGTTGCAGGAGGCCTGGGCGGCGCGGGCGCGTCAGGCCCTGGCGACCGCTGGTCGCTGAAGTGCAACCGACCGCATCACGACGCTGAAAACTGCACGACCGCCGCGCTCTGTTATCGGCCTTTCGGCCGAGTCCCAGCCCCTACACTCGACCGCATGAGCACCAACCCGTCCACCACCGGCGCCGCCGCGCGGCCCAGCGTCATCCAGCTCTCGATCAAGGAAAAGGCCGCGCTGTACGCCGCCTACGTGCCCCTGTTCGCGGACGGCGGCATCTTCATCCCTTCGTCGCGCGAGTACCGGCTGGGCGATGACGTCTACGTGCTGCTGAGCCTGCCCGACGACCCGCAACGCTACCCGGTGGCGGGCAAGGTCGCCTGGGTCACGCCGGCCAAGGCCCAGGGAGGGCGCACCCAGGGCGTGGGCATCCGCTTCCCGGCCGACGAAAAATCGAAGCAGCTCAAGCTCAAGATCGAGGAGATACTGGGCGCCAGCATCGGCTCCGATCGCCAGACACAGACGCTCTGAACCGGTTCACCCCGCGAAACGCCCCACCGCCGCCCGGCCGTGGGGCGTTGTGTTTTTGGGGGATCATTGGCGGATGTTCACCGACTCGCACTGCCACCTGAATTTCCCCGAACTGCGCAAGCAGTTCCCCGCCGTGCTCCAAGCCATGGCCGAGGCCCAGGTCGATCGCGCCCTGTGCATCTGCACCACGATGGAAGAGTTCGACGAGGTCCACGCCTTGGCGCACGACCACGCCCACCTGTGGGCCACGGTGGGCGTGCACCCCGACAGCGAAGACGTGATCGAGCCCTCCCTGCAGGACCTGCTGGACGGCGCTGCGCGCCCCAAAGTGGTGGGCATCGGCGAAACCGGCCTGGACTACTACCGCCTGGGCGATCGCAGCCTGGCCGACATGGAATGGCAGCGCGAGCGCTTTCGCGTGCACATCCGCGCCGCGCGCCAGACTGGGCTGCCACTGGTGATCCACACGCGCAGCGCCTCGGACGACACGCTGGACATCCTGCGCGAGGAGGGCGGCTTCGGCCCCGGCGACGGACGTGCACCAGCCCGGGGCGTGTTCCACTGCTTCACCGAAACCGCCGAGGTCGCACGCGCCGCGCTCGATCTGGACTTCTACATCTCGTTCTCCGGCATCCTCACCTTTCGCAACGCCGCCGATCTGCGCGAGACCGCGCGCCTGGTGCCGATGGAGCGCCTGCTGATCGAGACGGACAGCCCCTACCTGGCCCCCGTGCCCTACCGGGGCAAGGTCAACACGCCAGCGCTGGTGCCGCACGTGGCGGCGCAGGTGGCCGAACTCAAGGGCCTGCCGGTCGAGGCCGTGGCGGAGGCCACCAGCCGCAATTTCGAGCGCTTGTTCGATCGAGTCGTGGCCTCCTGAATCTCGAGATTTACTTGAAAAAAATGAACAAGCGCATTGTTTTGAAATGCCTTCTGACCCTGGGTGTTCTAAGCCCTGGCGCTTGGGCCAGCTCGTACGACGACTTTTTCTCCGCCATCAAGCGCAACGACCCGGACACCCTTGCCCAGCTCGCCCAGCGCGGCTTCGACCTCAACACCCTGGACCCCGGCGGTCAGCACCCGCTGTACCTGGCGCTGCGCGACGAGTCCGACCGCGTGGCCATGTTCCTGCTCAGCCGGCCCGAGGTGAAGGTGGAGCACCGCAACGCGAAAGGCGAATCGCCGCTGATGATGGCCGCGCTCAAGGGCAAGCTCGAACTCGTTCGCCGGCTCATCGATCGCCAGGCCGAGGTGAACAAGCCTGGCTGGGCACCGCTGCACTACGCCGCCACGCACCCCAGCGAGCGCAGCCTGCCCGTGGTGCGCCTGCTGCTGGAGCACCACGCCTTCATCGACGCCCAGTCCCCCAACGGCAGCACGCCGTTGATGATGGCCGCGCTCTACGGCAACCCGCAGGTGGTGCGACTCTTGCTGGAGGAGGGCGCGGACACGGCGATGAAGAACGAGCAAGGCCTGAGCGCCATCGACTTCGCGCACCGGGCGGGCCGCAAGGAAACGGCCGATGCCATCGCCGCGGCCATCCGAGCCAAGCAGTCGACCGGCCGCTGGTAAGGCCAAGGCCCAGTCAGGCTGACGTCAGCCATAGGTGTATCCCACATGCCCGCTGCTTGGTCATGCGCGGACAATGCGCAAGTTTTTTGCATCCCCAGGAGACAGACGTCGTGAAAATAGCGAGCCAGAAGGACTTCGTGTCCGGCCTCATGTTCACCATCGTAGGCATTGCCTTCGGGGTGGGCGCAACCAATTTCGATATCGGCAGCGCGGCCCGCATGGGACCGGGCTATTTCCCCTTGTTGCTGGGCATCCTGCTGGCCGTTCTGGGCGTCGTCATCACGCTCCAATCGTTCGGCAAGCACGTCGGTGATCAGTCGCTCGGTGGCATCGCCTGGCGTCCTCTGATCTTCATCCTGGGTGCCAACCTGGCCTTTGGTGCGCTGCTGGTGGGCATTCCTTCCTGGGGCATCCCGCACTTCGGCCTCATCGTGGCCATCTACGGCCTGGTGCTGATCTCGGGCTATGCGCGCCCGGGCCACAAGCTCAAGGAATCGGTCATTCTGGCCACGGCGCTGGCCATTGGCAGCTACGGCGCCTTCGTCTACGCCCTCAATCTGCAGTTCCCGGTTCTGCCGTGGTTCCTGGGCCAGTGATCACGGAGACAACAACACCATGGAACTGATCGAACACCTCTCACTCGGCTTCAGCGTCGCCTTCACCGGGCAGAACCTGCTGTACGCCTTCGTCGGCTGCCTACTGGGCACGCTCATCGGCGTGCTGCCGGGCCTGGGACCGCTGGCCACCATCGCCATGCTGCTGCCCGTTACCTACGGCCTGGAGCCCGTGTCGGCGCTCATCATGCTGGCCGGTATCTACTACGGCGCGCAGTACGGCGGCTCTACCACGGCCATTCTGGTGAACCTGCCGGGCGAATCGTCCTCGGTCGTGACCGTGATCGACGGCTACCAGATGGCGCGCAAGGGCAGGGCCGGTCCCGCGCTGGCGGCCGCAGGCCTGGGCTCGTTCTTCGCGGGTTGCGTGGCCACGCTGGTGCTGGCCGCCTTCGCGCCCCCGCTGACCGAAATCGCCCTGAGCTTCGGCCCGGCCGAGTACTTCTCGCTCATGGTCGTCGGCCTGATCGGTGCCGTGGTGCTGGCCTCGGGTTCGCTGATCAAGGCGCTGGCCATGATCGTGCTGGGCCTGCTCATCGGCCTCATCGGTACCGACATCAACTCCGGCGTGGCGCGTTTCTCGTTCGACATTCCCGAACTCACCGACGGCGTGAGCTTCGTGGTCATTGCCATGGGCCTGTTCGGCTACGGCGAAATCATCAGCAACCTGTCGCACGACGAGTCCAAGCGTGAGGTCTTTACCGCCAAGGTGACCGGCATCATGCCGACGGCCGAGGACTTCAAGCGCATGTTCCCGGCGGTGCTGCGCGGCACGGCCCTGGGCTCGGCCCTGGGCATCCTGCCGGGCGGTGGCTCGCTGCTGTCCGCCTTCGCGGCCTACACCATCGAGAAGAAGACCAGGCTCAAGCCCGGTGAGGTTCCCTTTGGTCAGGGCAACATCCGCGGCGTGGCGGCGCCCGAATCGGCCAACAATGCCGGTTCGCAGACCTCGTTCATCCCGCTGCTCACGCTGGGTATTCCTCCCAACGCCGTGATGGCGCTGATGGTGGGTGCCATGACCATCCACAACATCCAGCCCGGCCCGCAGGTGATGACCAGCAACCCGGATCTGTTCTGGGGCCTGATCGCTTCGATGTGGATCGGCAACGCCATGCTGATCATCCTGAACCTGCCCCTGATCGGCATGTGGATCAAGCTGCTGACGGTGCCCTACAAGTGGCTGTACCCGGCGATCGTGCTGTTCTGTGCCATCGGCGTGTATTCGACCAACAACAACAGCTTCGACATCTGGATGGTGGCCCTGTTCGGCCTCATCGGCTACGTCTTCATCAAGCTCGGCTGCGAACCCGCGCCGCTGCTGCTGGGCCTGATCCTCGGCCCGATGATGGAAGAGTACCTGCGCCGCGCGCTGCTCATCTCCCGAGGCGATTGGGCTGTGTTCGTCACGCGCCCGATCTCGGCCTCGCTGCTGGTGGTGGCGGTGCTGCTGCTGATCATCGTGCTCTTGCCGGCGGTGAAGAAGAAGAGGGAAGAAGCGTTTGTGGAGGAGTGATCGCCTCCCACCACCACGCTGACTCCCAAGAAGAAAGCCCCGATCGATAGACCGGGGCTTTTTTTTGCACTCGTTGAGGGTGTTCAGCGCCTCGGCGCGGGCATGGCCGGGCGCAACTGGACCGCGCGCCCCGGCACATCGATGCCAAGCTGGCGCTACAAGTTTCTGCGGCATCCACGTTCATGGGGTGCTCCGTGGTGTCGGTGCTTGATCCGCGACCTCGTGCCGGGGACATGCGCCGGCGCGGCGTTGGCTAACGGCGGTTGAACGGTATTTCCTCTGAAGTTCTACGATGTATATTATGTAAATATACAGAATCGTTGAAGCCATCAAGCCGCTGGCGGTGGCGTGCGTGCTGATCTTTCATGGCCTCTCCTGAAGAATCCACCTGACAAAAGCGTCATGACGCCGCAGCCTTCGCGTCATGCCCTTGGGCCTACTGTTCGCGGCGCACCCCCGTGCCCCGCAGCGTCCTTGCGCTACGGGAACTTCCAAGGAGTTCACATGAATGCTCGTTTTCTCGCCTGCACCTTCGCCCTGTTGCTCGGCGCCGCTTCGGCCTTCGCGGGCGATGCTGCCCGGTCCTCCGCCAAGGAAATGGTCCCGCTGAAGAACGGTGACGTGCTCTACGTTTTCGACGATGGCCGCATGGCCCGCGAAAATCGATACGGTCGTGCGATCTACCTCAAGCCAGGCGAAACCTTGCAGGCGGCCGACGGCCGAACGATCCAGGCCAGCAGCAACGAAGTCGCACGCTTGAACTACCTTCTGCAGAAGGGGCACAGCAACTGAGACTGGTCCGCCGGCAGGGATCATCGTCACGCCTCTCGCGGAAAACCCAGCGTGAAGTGGATGCGGCCGTTCTCGCAGTGCACATCCACCTCGCCCTGGTGGCTGGACATGATCGCCCGCGTGATCGGCAGCCCCAGCCCGACGCCCTCGCCCTCCAGACGCTGGCGTCCCTGGCTCAGGCGGAAAAAGCGATCGAACATGGCGCGGCGCTGGTCGGCCGTCAAGGGCTCGCCCGTGTTGCTGACCCGCAGCCGCGCCCGAGCGGCGGTGAGCGAAATGGCCACCTCGACGCGGTCCTGCGCGGGCGCGTGGCGCACGGCGTTGGACAGCAGGTTGCCGATCGCGCGGCGAATCATCAGCCGGTCGCCGCGCACGCGCGCGTCGCCGGTCACGCTGAAGCGCACGCCCTTCTCGTCGGCCACAGCCTCATAAAAATCCACCAGTGAGCGCGCCTCGCTCGCCAAGTCCACTAACTCCACGCTCGGCAGGCTGGCGTCGTTCTCCGTCTTGGCGAGGTACAGCATGTCGGAGACGGTCTTGGCCAGCCGCTGCAGTTCCTCTGAGATGACCTCCAGGCTGGCGCGGTACGCGTCGCCGCCGCGCGGCACGGCCAACGTGACCTGGGCGTTGGTCAGCAGGTTGCTCAGGGGCGTGCGCAACTCGTGGGCCAGATCGGTGGAAAACGCGTTCAGGCGATCGAAGTCGCGCTGCAGGCGGTCGAGCATGTCGTTGATGGAGCTGGCCAAACCGCGCATCTCCACCGGCAGGCTGCTCACGGGCATGCGTTCGGTGAAGTCCCGGGCGTTCACGCGCTCGGCCTGGTGCTTCATGGCCAGCAGCGGCCGCAGCCCGCGCCGTGTCACGACCGCACCCAGCAGCGTGCTCGCGGCGATGGACAGCGCAATGTAGATCAGCAGCTGGCGCTGCAGCAGCTCGAGGAAATGGCGGTGGTGGTGGGTGTCGACGGCGGCGTAGACCTCGAGGGCGGCCTGCGCATCCCAGTGCAGCGGCAGGGTGTTGAGCTCGCCGTAGTAGCTCATGTCGCCGTCCGACCAGGACAGGCCTGCCGGGGCGTCGCGCAAGGCCGGTGGAACCTCGAACGCGCCCAGGCGAAAGATCTCCTGTCCCGCCGTGTCGATGCGCAGCAGTAGGCCTTCATGGCCGCGCAAGGCCGCTCCGAGCTGCGCCGAGAGGTCGTTCGGGCCGGTGCTGCGCTCGGCGATGCCGCGGATGAGCGCGAGTTTGTCGCGCAGCAAGGCCTGGTCCAGTTCCACGAAGTGCGCGGCCGTTTCCCGGTGAACCAGGTAGCCCAGGCCCGAGAACACGGCGCCCACGACCAGCGCGAAGAGCACCGTCAGTCGGACGGTGAGCGACACCCGCGACGCCTCAAGCCTCTTCATTCGGGTCTTCGAGGACGTAGCCCATGCCGCGCACGGTCTGCAGCAGCTTCAGGTCGAAGCCATCGTCGATCTTCGCGCGCAGGCGGCGCACGGCCACATCGATCACGTTGCTGTCGCTGTCGAAATTGATGTCCCAGACCTTGGAGGCGATGAGGGTGCGCGGCAGCACCTCGCCGCGCCGGCGCATGAACAGCTCGAGCAGGCCGAACTCCTTGGCCGTGAGGTCCACGCGCTGGCCCTTGCGCATGACCCTTCTTCGCACCAGGTCCAGGTGCAGGTCCGCCACTTGAAGCGAGGTGGCGTCCTGCACCGCGGTGCCGCGCCGCAGGATGGACTTCACCCGCGCCAGCAGCTCGGAGAACGAGAACGGCTTGATGAGGTAGTCGTCCGCGCCCAGCTCCAGGCCCTTGACCCGGTCTTCCACGCTGTCGCGTGCGGTCAGGAAGAGCACCGGCACGCGCTGGTTCTTGCGACGCAGCGATTGCAGCAGCGACCAGCCGTCGATGCCGGGCAGCATGACATCGAGGATGAGCAGGTCGTACCCGCCTTCGGTGGCCTCGTGCAGGCCGTCCACGCCGTTGCGCGCGAGTTCGACGAAGTAGCCCGCCTCTCGCAGGCCCTGGCGCAGGTATTCGCCCGTGTGGGCCTCGTCTTCAACGATCAGGATCTTCATGTTGCTGGGGTCGAACGAGTGTGCCACGCTGTTCGCCTCTGGGCGCAAGATGACAAATCTGTAATGAAGTCGACAGACCGCTGTTCCCGCCCGCTGCGAAGAATCCCCTTCGCCATCAAGTCAATCAAAGGAGTCGGTGAGTGAAGCATCCATTCAGCCCGCGCGGATCGAGGGTTCTGGTGTCCGTGGCGGTCCTGGCCACGGCGGCCATGGCCGGTGCGCAGCCGGCGGTTGAACAGTCTTCGGACTGGAAGGCCGCCAACGATGCCGTGGGACAGTTCAAGCGCGGGCACGCGGACCTGCTCAAGTGGGAAGCGGCCAACGGCGCGCCAGCGTCCCAGGAAGCCGCCACGGCGGGTTTCCCCGTGCCGTCGCTGGAAGCGGCCACGCGCCTGGCCTGGCGACCCCACCTGGAGCTGCAGAAGGTCCTGCCCCGGCTGGGCGCGGCCAATGCCGATCGCATCGCCCAGGGCCGCTGGCATGAGGTCGATGCCCGGCACCAGCGGCGCATCGACGGCGTGGGCGAGGTCTTCGAGGTGGCCGCCGAGGCGCGGCGCGCCTGGCTGCGCGCGGTTGCGGCCCGCCAGGCCGTGCGACTTCAGCGCGCGTCGCTGGAGGCGGCCGAGGCCGCCACCGAACTGGGCCGGCGCATGGTGAAGGTGGGCAACTGGAGCGCGTACCAGCAGAGTCGCGTGGAACTGGGCCTGGCCAGCGAACGGCGCGCGCTGCAGCAGGCCACCGTGGCCGCGCGCCAGGCGGAGCGCGCCCTGCTTCACACGCTGCAGCTCAACGGCGTGCACGAACGCCTGGCGCTGCCGGACACCCTGCCGGACCTGCCCCGGCAAACGCTGTCAGCCGCCGAACTGGGCGCCGAACTGGCCGAGGTGAAAGCCCAACTGCCCCACGCGGAGCAGTGGAAGGCCGAGGCCAACTTCGGCCAGGCCCTGGCCTCGCGCGACGCGACCCTGAGCGTGGCGCGTGGCCTGCGCGACGACGTGATGGCCCAGCGCAACCTCATCGTGGACGAGAGCGTGCTCCAGTACAACGGCATGCTCAAGAGCGTGTGGGACCTGCTCACCGAGGTGCAGGCCCGCGCGCAGTCGCAGCGCGAAACCGTCGACGCCGTGCGCGACTACTGGCTCGCCGACACCGACCTGATGTGGGTCCTGCAAGGCGGCGAACCCACGGCTTTCGTCGCGCCCGGTGGCGCCGGTGGCGAAGCGCCCGCGGCCGGACATTGAATCTCTCTTGAACACACCCATGAACAACCGTCGTCAATTTTTCGCCGGCGCCGCCGCCACCATGGCGGGCCTGTCCGTCGCCCGCTCCGCGCTCGCCGCCCTGCCCGAGCCCGTCATCCAGACCTCCGTCGACACCGCCCCGCCCCTGGTGCCGAACACCGGCCGCCCCTACAACCCCGTGGTCACGCTCAACGGCTGGAGCCTGCCCTGGCGCATGAACAACGGCGTCAAGGAATTCCACCTGGTCGCCGAGCCCGTGGTGCGCGAAGTCGCGCCCGGCTTCAAGGTGAACATGTGGGGCTACAACGGCCAGAGCCCGGGGCCGACCATCGAGGTCGTCGAGGGCGATCGCGTGCGCATCTTCGTCACCAACAAGCTGCCCGAGCACACCACCATCCACTGGCACGGCCAGCGCCTGCCCAGTGGCATGGACGGCGTGGGCGGTCTCACCCAGCCGCACATCCCGACGGGCAAGACCTTCGTCTATGAATTCGAAGCGCGCCGGCCCGGCACCTTCATGTACCACCCGCACGCCGACGAGATGGTGCAGATGGCGATGGGCATGATGGGCTTCTGGGTGACGCACCCCAAGGGCAAGCACCCGCACATCAGCGAGGTCGACCGCGACTTCTGCTTCCTGCTCAACGCCTTCGACGTGGAGCCCGGCAGCAAGACGCCCAAGGTCAACACCATGACCGACTTCAACATCTGGGCCTGGAACAGCCGCGTGTTTCCCGCCATCGACACGCTCAACGTGCGCCTCAACGACCGCGTGCGCATCCGCGTGGGCAACCTGACGATGACCAACCACCCCATCCACCTGCACGGCCACGAATTCCTGGTGACCGGCACCGACGGCGGCCCCACCCCGCCCGCCACCCGCTGGTACGAGGTGACCACCGATGTGGCCGTCGGCCAGATGCGGCAGATCGAGCTCGTCGCCGACGAGGAAGGCGACTGGGCCTTGCACTGCCACAAGAGCCACCACACCATGAACGCCATGGGGCACGACGTGCCCACCATGATCGGCGTGGACCACCGCGGACTGGTGAACAAGCTGCAGCGCGTGGCGCCCGATTACATGGTGATGGGCGAGCGTGGCATGGCCGACATGGGCGAGATGCAGATGCCCCTGCCCGACAACACCGCACCCATGATGAGCGGCACCGGCCAGTTCGGCCCGCTCGAGATGGGCGGCATGTTCAGCGTGTTCAAGGTGCGCAAGGACCAGAAGCCCGGGGACTACAAAGACCCGGGCCCCTACCAGTTCCCGCCGGGCACCGTGGCCTACGAATGGACGGGTGCCGCCCCAGCCGCACCCAGCGCGCCCGCAGCCAGCCGCGGCGGCAAGGCCGTTGCCACCGCGGTGAAGCCCACGCACAGCGACAAGCACCACTGACGCCGCCAAATCCCTTCCATCGATCGTTCACCTTATTGGAGATCTCATGACACTTCGCACCGCCGCCCTGCTCCTGTCCCTGGCCTCGCTCACCACCCTGGCGGCCGCCCACGGCAACGAGGAACACAAGAAAGCCATGCCGGTCAGGATGGAGCAAAAACCCTGGGGCATCGCTGGCGACCCCAAGGCGGTGAGCCGCACCATCGAGATCGGCATGACCGATGCCATGCGCTTCACGCCCGACAAGCTGGAGGTGCGACAGGGGGAGACCATCCGTTTCGTGCACACCAACTCCGGCAAGGTGATGCACGAGTTCGTGCTGGGCACGAAACAGGAACTCGACGAGCACGCGGCGCTGATGAAGAAGTTCCCGGGCATGGAGCACGATGAACCCTACATGTCCCACGTGGCCCCGGGCAAGCGCGGCGAGATCGTCTGGCGATTCAACCGCGCCGGCGAGTTCGACTTCGCCTGCCTGCTGCCCGGCCACTACGAGGCCGGCATGGTCGGCAAGATCAAGGTCGTGGCCAAGTGAGCCACCGGCCGTTCCGTTTCATTCTCAGGAGCCACCCCATGAACAAGACCACCCCTGCCCTCGCCCTCGCCGCCCTGCTCTCGCTGGCACCGCACGCCTTTGCCCAAGGCATGGACCACGGCAAGACGGGATCGGGCCATGGCGGCATGATGGCCACGCAGAACCTCCCGCCGGCCGAGGCGGAAGTGCGCCGCATCGACAAGGACAGCGGCAAGATCACCCTTCGGCACGGCGCGATCAAGAACATGGACATGCCGCCCATGACCATGGTCTTCTCGGTGCGCGACAAGGCCATGCTCGACGGCATCGCCGTGGGCGACAAGGTGGAGTTCACTGCGGTGCAGGACAAAGGCCAGATGGTGGTCGAATCGATCAAGCCTCTCAAGCCATAAAAAATGGCTTGACCTTGACACCATGTCAGACCCGAGCATTGGCTTTCGTCACCTCAACCCAGTCGGAAAGCCCATGAACTCCCTTGTTTCGCCCCTGACCGGGGCCCGCTTGCCCAACGCCGCGCAGAGCTTCGAATTCGAGATCGAGGGCATGACCTGCGCCTCCTGCGTCGGCCGGGTCGAAAAGGCCCTGAAGGCCGTGCCCGGCGTGAGTGAGGCCGAGGTCAACCTGGCCACCGAGCGCGCCACGGTGCGCGCCACCGGCGCCACCGCGCCCCAGCTGATGGCCGCCGTGGAAAAGGCCGGCTACACCGCCCAGCCTCACGAAGAAGCGGCGACGAGCGCGCACGCAGCCCACAAGGGCAGCGAACCCTGGTGGCCGGTGGCGCTGGCCGCGCTGCTGTCGCTGCCGCTGGTGCTGCCCATGGTGGCCATGCTGTTCGGCCGCGACTGGGCCCTCGATGGCTGGCTGCAACTGGCCCTGGCCACGCCGGTGCAGTTCTGGCTGGGCGCGCGCTTCTACCGCGCCGGCTGGAAAGCGCTGCGCGCGGGCACCGGCAACATGGACCTGCTGGTGGCCCTGGGCACCAGCGCGGGCTACGGCCTGAGCCTGTACCTGCTGTTCAAGCATGCGGAACACGGCACGCCGCACCTGTACTTCGAGGCCTCGGCGGTGGTCATCACGCTGGTGCTGCTGGGCAAGTGGCTGGAGGCCCGCGCCAAGCGCCAGACCACCGCCGCCATCGCGGCGCTCAATGCGCTCAAGCCCGAGATCGCCCGCGTGCGCACGCCCGACGGCGACGTGGACCTGCCCCTGGCCCGCGTGAAGGTGGGCGACGTGGTGATCGTGCGCCCCGGCGAGCGCGTGCCGGTGGACGGCACCGTGCTCAGCGGCGCGAGCCAGGTGGACGAGTCGCTCATCACGGGCGAGAGCCTGCCGGTCGCCAAACACACGGGCGACAAGGTGACCGGCGGCGCCGTCAACGCCGATGGCCTGCTGGAAGTGGAAACCACCGCTGTCGGCGCCGAGTCCACACTCTCGCGCATCGTGCGCCTGGTGGAATCGGCCCAGGCGAAGAAGGCGCCCATCCAGCGCATCGTGGACCGCGTGAGCGCGGTGTTCGTGCCGGTGGTGCTGGTGCTGGCGCTGGTCACGCTGCTCGGCTGGGGCGTGCTCACGGGCGACTGGGAGCGCGCCATCCTCAACGCCGTGGCGGTGCTGGTGATCGCCTGCCCCTGCGCGCTGGGCCTGGCCACGCCCACGGCCATCATGGCCGGCACCGGCGTGGCCGCGCGCCAGGGCATCCTGATCAAGGACGCCGAGGCGCTGGAGGTGGCGCACCGCGTGGACACGGTGGCCTTCGACAAGACCGGCACGCTGACCGAGGGCCGGCCGCAGCTCGTGGCCAGCCTGGCCGCGGCCGGGCATGAGGCCGATCTGATCCCCTGGAGCCTGGCCTTGCAGGCCGGCAGCGAACACCCGCTGGCGCGCGCCGTGCTGGAGTCGCCCCAGGCCGCGGGCCTGACGCCGCTGCCGGCCAGCCAGCTGCGCGCGGTGCCGGGGCGCGGCATGTCGGCGCAGGTGCAAGGCCGTTCGCTGCACCTGGGCAGCCCGCGCTTCATGCAGGAGCTCGGCGTCGACACCGCGGCCTTGGCCGCGCAGGCGCGGCGTCTGCAGGACGAAGGACGCACCGTGTCCTGGCTGGCCGACGCGACGCAGTCGCCGCAACTGGTGGGCCTGCTGGCCTTCGGCGACGCGCCCAAGGCCAGCGCGGCGCGCGCCGTCGAGCGCCTGCACGGCATGGGCGTGCGCACGGTGATGCTGACGGGCGACAACCGGGGCGCCGCCGCGGCCGTGGGCCAGCGCCTGGGCATCGCCCGCATCGAGGCCGAGGTGCTGCCCGCCGACAAGGCCGGCATCGTGAGCGGCCTGAAACAGGGCGGGCATGCGGTGGCCATGGTGGGCGACGGCATCAACGACGCCCCGGCCCTGGCCTCGGCCGACGTGGGCATCGCCATGTCGACCGGCACCGACGTGGCCATGCACGCGGCCGGCATCACGTTGATGCGCGGCGACCCGGCCCTGGTGGCCGACGCGATCGACATCTCGCGCCGCACCTATCGCAAGATCCGCCAGAACCTGTTCTGGGCCTTCGCCTACAACGTGATCGGCATCCCTTTGGCGGCGGCCGGCCTGCTCAACCCGATGGTGGCCGGCGCGGCCATGGCGCTGAGCAGCGTGAGCGTGGTGAGCAACGCCCTGCTGTTGCGCGGCTGGCGGCGCTGAGGGCTCAGTGGCCACGCGCCGTGGCCATGACGCTCAGCGCCCCATGCCCTCGCGCTCCATCAGCAGGTAGGTGTTGTAGGCGTTGATGCGATTGGCCACACCGAACAGCGGCAGCGATTCGAAGCGCGACCAGTCGGTGCGCGCGTAGGCGTCCTCGAAGGGTTCGAGGTTCCTGGCGGCCTCGCCCATGGCCTGCCGCAGATGGACGAGGTAGTCGCGGGTCAACTGCAGATCCGCGACAGACTGATCGGACACCGGCCCATGGCCCGGCACCAGCAGGCGCGGCTGCAAGGCCAGCAAACGGTCCAGCGAGCGGATCCAGCCGCTGCTGTCGGCCAGGCCCACGAAGGGAATGCGCCCGCGAAACACCAGGTCGCCCGCGAACAGCACGCCCGTGCGCTCATGCAGCACCACCAGGTCCTCGGGCGTGTGGGCCGGGCCGGCGAGCTGCAGGCGGAAACGCTCGCCGCCCAACTCGAGCACGGTGTCGGCCTGCAGCCAGCGGTCGGCCGGCACCAGGTGCGTGCGCTCGTCGATCCAGGGCGCCAGCTCTTCCCGGCTGGCCTGCAGGCGCAGGCGCGCCGTGTCGGAGGCCAGGTAATCACGCCCCTGCTCCACCGCCACGATGGTGGCGCCCGCCGCCTTGAAGCGCTGCAGGCCGTAGATGTGGTCCGCGTGGTAGTGCGTCACGATCACGTAGCGCACCGGCTGCGGCGTGACCCGCGCGATCTCGGCCAGCAGCTCGTCGGCCAGCGCCGGTGAGCCCAGCGCGTCGATGACCACCACGCCCTCGCGCGTGACGACGAAGGCCGCGTTGGAGATGAAGTTGCGGTTGGCCGGCGAACCCAGCGCCGCCGCGCCCTGGGCGAACCAGGTGTCCGGCGCCACCGGCTGCGCGCGCAGCGGGGCTTGCGCCAGGGCTTCGGAGAGCGTGAGCAGGCCCAATGACAGGCGCCACAGCAGGCCCGGGACGGTGCGGCGAAGGGAATAGCAGAACATAAGCAATGGCGAATGTATCAGCGCGAGCGCGCGCTGGCGAGCCCCCACCGGCGCGACCGCTGGCTTGTTTCTTGCACCCTGCCCCAGGGGCCACTGACCGAGGGAAACACCTGCCCTTTTGGAGCCAGCACCCCAGAAGCCCAGACCTACAATCCCGCCTACTTCGCACCAGCCGGATGGCCGGCTGGGCGGCAACCGAGATCTCTCATGAAACACGCTGTCCTGTATTCCGCCCTTGTCGCCGCGGTGGCCCTGTCGGCCTGCGGCAAGAAAGAGGAAGCGGCGCCCGCCGCAGCGCCGGCCCCAGCCGCTGCCCCCGCCGCCGCCCCGGCCCCGGCCGCTCTGCCGGAACTCAAGGTCGCCATCGACCCGACCTACGAGCCCTTCACCTTCAAGACCGCCGACGGCAAGCCCACCGGCTTCGACGTCGACATCGCCGAGGCCCTGTGCAAGGAAATCAAGCGCCAGTGTGTCTTCGTCGAACAGGTCTGGGACAGCATGATCCCCGGCCTGCAGGCCAAGAAGTACGACGCGATCATCAGCTCCATGTCCATCACCGAGGAGCGCCTGCAGGTCGTCGACTTCACGGACAAGTACTACTTCACGCCCAGCCGCATCGTGGTGAAGAACGGCACGGCCTACACCGACCCGGCCTCGCTCAAGGGCAAGAAGATCGGCGTGCTCAAGGGCAGCACGCAAGAGAAGTACGCCATGGCCGAGCTCAAGCCCTCCGGCGCGAACATCGTGCCCTACGAAGCGCAGGACCAGGTCTACCTGGACATCAAGTCCGGCCGCCTCGACGGCACCGTGGCCGACCAGGTGGAAGTCAACGGCGGCTTCCTGAGCAAGCCCGAGGGCAAGGACTACGGCTTCGTCGGCCCCGTGCTGGACGACCCCAAGTACTACGGCACCGGGGTCGGCGTGGCGCTGCGCAAGGGCGAGACCGCGCTCAAGGACGAGCTGAACGCCGCCATCAAGGCCATCCGCTCCAACGGCGTCTACGACACCGTCAGCAAGAAGTACTTCGACTTCGACGTGTACGGCAAGTAAGCCAGGCGCGTGTTGTCCGGCTACTACCAGTCCATCCTGCAAGGCGCCCTGCTCACCGTGGGCGTCTCACTGGCCGCCCTTGTGGTGGCCATTTTGTTGGGCCTGGTCGGCGCGGTGGCCAAGCTCTCGGGCCGCCGCGCCCTGGTGTGGCTGGCCACGGCGTACACCACGGTGGTGCGCGGCGTGCCCGAACTCGTGCTCATGCTGCTCATCTTCTACGGCGGCACCATCGGCCTGAACCACCTGCTCGAGGCCATGGGCAGCCGCCGCACAGTGGACATCAACCCCTTCGCGGCCGGCGTGCTCACCATCGGCTTCATCTACGGCGCTTACATGACGGAGACCTTCCGCGGCGCCATCCTGGCGATCCCGCGCGGGCAGATGGAAGCGGCCTGGGCCTTCGGCATGGGGCCGGTGCGCACCTTCCTGCGCATCACCGCGCCGCAGATGGTGCGCTACGCCATCCCCGGCTTCACCAACAACTGGCTGGTGCTCATCAAGGCCACGGCCCTGGTCAGCCTGATCGGCCTGCACGAGATGACTTACCTGGCCAAGCAGGCCAGCGCGGCCACGCGCGAGCCCTTCACCTTCTTCCTGTTCGCGGCCGGGCTGTTCCTCGTCTACACCTCGGTGTCGCTGTGGGCGCTGCGCTGGGTCAACCGGCGCTTCAGCCTGGGCGTGAAACGATGAGCCCCCACGCTTCTCACTTCGTGTATCCGCTGCCCCCCGGGGGGGCGCAGGCCGTCCTTGGGGCGGCCCGGCGGACGGCCTGAGTGCAACGACATGCGTTGGGACATCATCTTCCAACCCGCCCACCTCGCCATGTACGGCGAGGGCGTGCTCACCACCCTGAGCCTGCTGCTGTCCTGCCTGGCCATCGGCGGCGTGCTGGCGGTGGTGTTCGCGCTGGCGCTCACGCAGGGCCCCGCACCGCTGCGCTGGCTCGTCGGCGCGTACACCTACGTGATCCGCGGCACGCCGCTGCTGATCCAGATGTACATGATCTATTACGGGCTGGCCCAGCTCGAATGGATCCAGGCGCGCTGGGACGCCGTGTGGCCCTGGACGATGTTCAAGGACGCCTTCTTCTGTGCCCTGCTCGCCTTCAGCCTCAACACCGCGGGGTACACGGCCGAGATGCTGGCGGGCTCCATCCGCGAGACGGCGGCCGGCGAGATCGAGGCCGCGCAGGCCATGGGCATGGGCCGCTGGCAGGCGCTGCGGCGCATCGTGCTGCCCAGTGCCATGCGCCGCACCCTGCCCGCCTACAGCAACGAGGTGGTGATGATGCTGCACAGCACCAGCCTGGCCAGCGCCGTGCCGGCCATGCTGGACGTGACGGCCGCCGCCAGCCGCATCTACTCCGACTTCTACCTGCCCTTCGAGGCCTACATCTTCGCGGCCGCCATCTACCTCACCATCACCTTCACCCTGGTGGGCGTGTTCAAGCTGAGCGAGCGGCACTTCCTCGCCCACCTGGCGCCGCGCGCGCACTGAGCCCCCACTGAGCTATCGTGTGTCCACCATGGAACGGCGCGAACACCCCCTGTTGAGCCCGAGCCTGGGCAGCCAGAAGCAGCTGGTGTCCTTCCGTTATGGGGCGGCCGACGCCCGCCCCAAGGTCTACTTGCAAGCGAGCCTGCACGCCGAAGAACTGCCCGGCATGCTGGTGGCGCACCACCTGCGCCCCCTGCTCGAGGCCGCCGAGCGCGCCGGCCGCCTGCGCGGGCAGGTGGTGCTGGTGCCGGCGGCCAACCCCATCGGCCTGTCGCAGCGGCTCAACCACCGCGCCATGGGCCGCTTCGAGTTCGGCACCGCGCAGAACTTCAACCGCCACTACCCCAAGCTCGCGGACGCGGTGTTCGACGCGGTGCGCGATCGCCTCGGCCCGGACCCGGCCGCCAACGTGGCCCTGGTGCGCCGCGCCGCCACCGACTGGCTCCAGGCCTGGCAGCCCGCGAGCGAACTCGACAGCCTGCGCCGCCAGCTCTTCCTGCTGGCGCACGACGCCGACGTGGTGCTCGACCTGCACTGCGACTGGGAGGCCGTGCTGCACCTGTACGCCGAAGAGGCCTGCTGGCCGCCGCTGGCACCGCTGGCCTGGCTGCTCGGTTGCCGCGCGGTGCTGCTGGCGCGCGACTCGGGCGGCGAACCCTTCGACGAATCGCTCTCGGGCCTGTGGTGGCGCCTGGCCGAGCGCCTGCGGGACGAGGGCATCACCCACCCCCTGCCGCAGGGCTGCGCCAGTGCCACGGTGGAACTGCGCGGCGAGGCCGACGTGTCGCACGCGCACGCGCAGGCCGATGCGAAGGCCCTCATGGCGTACCTGCAGCACCTGGGCGTGATCGACGGGCCCGCGCCCGCGATTCCCGCGCCCTCGTGCCAGGCCACGCCGCTGGCGGGTTCCGAGACGCTGCACAGCCCCGTGGCGGGCGTGGTGGTGTTCAGCGCCCGCCCGGGCGACACGCTCGCCGCGGGCGAGCTGGTGGCCGAGATCATCGACCCCACGGCGCCTGGCGCCTCGCGCGTGCACCGCGTCACCGCCGGCGTGGCCGGCGTGCTCTACGCCGCCATCGGCGAACGTTATGTCGTGGCCGGCGGCGAGCTCTGCAAGATCGCCGGCGCCACGCCGTTCCGCACCGGGCACCTGCTCGGCGCCTGACCCAGCCTTCACCCATGACATCGACCGCCCCCTCCCCCGCGGCCGCCGCGCCCCTGCTGGCCGTGCACGACATCCACAAGCGCTTCGGCCAGAACGAGGTGCTCAAGGGCGTGTCGCTCGAAGCGCGCGCGGGCGACGTGATCAGCCTGATCGGCAGCTCCGGCTCGGGCAAGAGCACCCTGCTTCGCTGCATCAACCTGCTGGAGAGGCCCAACGCGGGGCGCATCGTGCTCGGCGGCGAAGAACTCAAGCTCGCGCCCGACCGGCACGGCGAGCTGCACGCCATCGACGCCAAACAACTGCAGCGCCTGCGCACGCGCCTGGCCATGGTGTTCCAGCACTTCAACCTGTGGGCGCACATGACCGTGCTGCAGAACATCATCGAGGCACCGGTGCACGTGCTGGGTGTGCCGCGCGAGCAGGCGGTGCAGACGGCGCGCAAGTACCTGGAGCGCGTGGGCCTGGCTGGCGTGGAAGACCGCTACCCCTCGCACATGAGCGGTGGCCAGCAGCAGCGCGTGGCCATCGCGCGCGCGCTGGCGGTGGAGCCGGCGGTGATGCTGTTCGACGAGCCCACCTCCGCGCTCGACCCCGAGCTGGTGGGCGAGGTGCTGCGCGTGATGCGCCTGCTGGCCGAGGAAGGCCGCACCATGGTGGTGGTGACGCACGAGATGGGCTTCGCGCGCGAGGTGTCCTCGCACCTCATCTTCCTGCACAAGGGCTGCATCGAGGAACAGGGCGTGCCGCGGGAGGTGCTGGCGGCGCCCAAGAGCGAGCGGCTGGCCCAGTTCCTCAAGGGCAACTTGAAGTAAGCCGCGCCCGGCTCAGGGCGTCATCTCCATCTGGCTCGCCCACTTGGGCGGCCTTAGGCTCAGGTTGCGGTGGCCGTTGGCCAGCCAGGTGGCGCTCATGTCGCGGTAGCGGCTGGAGAACACGTTGCCGCTCTGCCCCGTCTGGTAGATGAAGCGCGAGCGGTCGAGGTCGGCCAGGTCGTAGATCGCGCGCAGGCTGGCCGCGTGGCGGTTGGCGAAGGGTGCGTCCGCCTTGTCCAAGTGGTACTGGCCCACGTTGACCGTGAAGGGGTCGCCGCCGGTGGGCTCGCGCACCTCGAAGAACCGCGCCAGCGGCTTCACGTTGGAAAACGGCCGGTGCACCGAGATCGCCGGGTGCGCGTCGCCCCAGCGCCAGGCCGCCACGTCGGTGCCGTGCGTGGCCGACAGCCTGTCCAGCGCGCGCGAGAAAGCCTCGCCCGAGGCGTGCACACAGCCCTGCACGCCGCACCAGGCGCGCTTGTCGCTCTCCAGGAAACCTTCCACCGCCTGACGGAACAGGCGCTTGCCATACAGCGCCTCGAAGCGCTCCTTGCCCAGGCGCTGGCCGATCACGCCGCGCGTGAACTCGTCGATCCAGGCCGTGTAGATCAGCGGCGCGGCCGAGTCGGCGCGCATTACACCGTCAAAGCCCTGCAGCGCGGCGCGCGCGGGCTCGGCCAGCGGGTGCGTGGACGGTGCCGTCAAGAGGTGCGGCAGCAGCCGCAGCGTGGCCTCGGCGCGCTGGTCGCCCTGGATGGCGCGCATGCTGGCCACGTCGTGCTTGGGCGTGGCTTCCAGCAGGGTCTCGATGCGCTGCTGGCGGTATGGCGGCGCCCAGTCCTGCGTGATGAAGTGCGGGTAGTCGGCCGCGTGGATGCGCTGGTTGGCGGTGGCGATCCAGCCGCGCGCGCCATCGTCCTGTGGCGTGTCGGCATAGGGCAGCCAGCCCGTCCAGTCGTAGCGCGGCTCCCAGCCCGGCGCGGGCGCCACGCCGCGGATGTCGTTGTCCGCCGCGCGCAGTGGCACGCGCCCCGCGGCCTTGTAGGCGATGCGCCCGGTGCGGTCGGCCATCACGATGCTCTGCATCGGCGCGCGGAAGGTGGCGAACGCGGCCAGCAGCTCCTCCACGCTCTGCGCGCGGTTGGACGCCAGCGTGGCGGCCACGTTGTCCTCGTCGTCCAGCGCGGTCCAGCGCAGTGCGAGCACGAAGCGCGTGGTGTCGATGACCTTGCCGTGCTGCTCCTGCGCGTCGCTGAGCACCGGGCCGTGGCGCGTGTGGCGCACCAGGTGCGTCACGTCGGCCTGCCCTTTCACGCGGATGGTCTCGGCGCGCACGGTGAACGGTGCCCAGGCGGGCTCGCCGTTGGCCGAGGGCACGCGGTACTCGCCCGTGTTGGCGGGGTTGATCTGCTCCAGGTAGAGGTCCTGCACGTCGGGCCCGGTGTTGGTGAAGCCCCAGGCCACGCCGGCCGTGCGGCCCAGCACCACGAAGGGCGTGCCCGGCAGCGTGGCGCCGATCACGTCCATGCCCTTGAGCCCGCCCGCGTCGGGCGCCTGCAGGCGCGCGAAGTACCAGATGGCGGGCGCGCTCAGGCCCAGGTGCGGGTCGTTGGCCAGCAGCGGCTGGCCGCTTTTCGTGCGCGAACCGGCCACCACCCAGTTGTTGGAGCCCTTGTTCTCGTTGAAACCGAAACTGGCGGTCCAGTCGCGCAGGTCCAGCGCGATGCGCTCGCGCCAGCCGGCGTCCTCGCTCGCGGATGGCGCCTGCGAGGTGGTGGTGCCATTGCCCGTGCCATTCCCCGTGCCATTGCCCGCGCCGTTCACCTTGAACACACCCAGCTCGCGGTACAGCCGGCCCAGGTCGGCCGTGGCGGCGGGCGCCTCGCCCGGGTACGGCGGGAACAGTTCCCACAGCGCGGGCGTGTCCAGCACCTGCAGCGCGGACAGGCGCGCGAACTCGTTGCCCCAGTTGCCGCCCAGGTCCAGCGCCATCATGATCGACCAGCCCACGCTGTCGGCCGGGTCCCACCAGGCGCCGCGTTTCGCCTCCTCGCGCGGGTCCACGCCCAGCACCAGGAACTCGGGCGTGAGCGCCTGTTCGCTGCTGGCGAAGAAGGCGTTGACGCCCGCGCTGTACGCCTCCACGGCGGCCTTCGCATCGGGCGGCAGCGTGGCCAGTTGGCGCTGCGCCACCTGGCGGATGCCCAGGGTGCGCATGAGCTTGTCGGTCTCCAGCGTGGCCGGGCCCAGGAACTCGGACAAGGTGCCGCGCATGACGGCGCGGTTGAAGGCCAGTTGCCAGCCGCGCTCCTGCGCGTGCACGTAGCCCAGCGCCATCCAGGCGTCGCGCGGGCCCTGCGCCAGGATGTGCGTCACGTCGCTGCCGTCGCGGTTGATCTGCACCGGCGCGGCCAGCCCGCTCACCTGCAACTGGCCCTCGGTCTGCGGCAAGGTCTGCCGCGCGTACCACAGGCCCAGAGCGGCGACCAGCACGAGCAGCAGGCCGATCAGGGTGGCGAAGCGGCGTATCCAGCGCATGGAGTTCTCACGGATTTATGACGAGCCGCGAGGATATACCCCACCCAGTGCCCCCGAGGGCCGGGATGTCACGCAGGTGAAGGAGGTGAGGCGCTGGTCAGCGCGCGCTGGCAGCCGCGTTGCGGGCCAGGGCCATGCTGCCGTCCATGAGCTTGTAGCTCACGGTGGGCGCGCTGAAATCGGAGAACGGCGCGCCCAGCGAAATCTCGCCGTCGCTGTGCAGCACACAGTCCTGGCGGCGCAGTTGCACCACCGAATCGCTGCCGCCGAAGCGCACCCAGGTGCCGTAGCTGCTCACGTCTTCCAGCACGTAGTTGCCCGAGCGCAGGCCGATGGTGGCGTGCATGCGCGAGACGCGCGGGTCGCTCACCACGAAGCTGGCTTCGGGCACGCGGCCGATGCGCAGCGGCAGTTCGCTGGAGCCGAAGGCGCGCGTGGCGTCGAGCCAGGCGAGTTCGATGCCCGCAAAATCAGAGTCGTCCTTGGGCGCGAGGGCGTGCAGGTCGGCCGGCACGGTGAGGAATTCGGACTGCATGTCGGCCTGCCACTCGATGCGGAACACCTCGCAGGGATCGACCTTGCCCTTGATGCGCATGGCCCCGAGGTTGCGGCTGCGCACCAGCGAACGCGGCTCGAGCTTCTGGATGACGGTGTCGCTGGCGAAGATCTGCTCGGGCCCGGCCAGGTCGCTCAGGCGCGAGGCCAGGTTCACCGCGTCGCCGAAGCAGTCGCCGTCCACCCACACCACCGGGCCGCGCGCCAGGCCGATCTGCATGAGCAATTTGAGATGGGCCGGCCATTGCTGCACGCGCTTGCCGTGCTCCTGCTGGATCTGGACCATGGAATCGACGGCCGCGCGGTTGTCCGCGAAGGCCATCAGCACGCCGTCGCCCAGCATCTTCACCACGGTGCCGCCGTTGGCCTGGCCACGCGCGCCGATCCACTGGGTCAGCTTGGTGACCGCCTTGGTGGCCCGGTCGTTGCCCAATGTCTCGAACACGGACGTGCTACCGGTGAGGTCGACAAAGGCGATCGTGAGTTCGGGCATGGGGCGGGAAAACCTGCGGACCATTAGAGCATGGCCTCACGAGCAGATCGTTACATCCTCAACCGATGCAAGTGCCCTTTGCGCGTCGCGAATGGCCGCGCCGGGTGTGTCCTTACGGCAACAATGAATGCAAAAGCGTTAGTTGTCTCAGGTAGTGCATGAAACTCCTGCGCTAACGGCATGATTTGCTGTTGTTTTTTCCGATGTATCAGGGCTTGCGTGATTGCATCGACATACTTCAAGCCGTATTCTGACCCTCCCTTTCGTGTGACGGAACTCTCAAGCCCATGCGCTGGTTCAAGCCAAGTCTCCGCAACAGCATCTCGGCCCTGCTAGGGCCGAGTGCGCGCGCTGACGACGAGGACGAACTGGAGCCCGTGCGGGAGGCCATGCTGGCGGTGCTGGGTGAAGAAGGCGCGCGCCTGAACCCGTCCCTCAAGCGGCGCCTGAAGTTCATGCACGACGCGCACAGCCTCTGGTATGCGCGCGGCGAACTGGTCGCGGTGCTCAGCCGCGTGCACGGTGAGGCGCTGGCGGTGCACCGCGTGCAAGGCCTCTCGCCGGTGTTCCAGGGCCTGGTGCCCAAGGCCCTGATCGACGCCTCGCGCATTCGACGCGTCTGAGCCAAACCACCTCAGGGGTGGTGATGGTGCTCGTGGCCCCAGAAGATCAGTGCGTCGCGCCCCTCTACCACCACGTCCACCGTGCGCCCCACCGGCAGCAGCACCTTGGTCGGCACATGCCCGAACGGCAGGCCCGTGTAGATCGGGGTTTTCGTCTTTGACCGCAGCCAGTCGGTCACGGTCTTGAGGGAGAAGCCGCGGTCGTAGCCCGGCACCGGTTTGAAGCGGTTGAACGCGCCCAGCAGCACCGCCTTCTGCGCGTCCAGCACGCCCGCCAGCAGCAATTGCGTCAGTTGGCGCTCCAGGCGGTACGGGTGCTCGCCCACGTCTTCCAGGAACAGCACCCCGCCCTTCACCGCCGGCAGGTACGGTGTGCCCACCAGCGAACACAGCACGCTCAGGTTGCCGCCCCACAGGGTGGCCCCGTGCACGTGCCGCTTGGGTTTGGCGGCGTGTGCCTTGGCATCGGCCAGCGGCAGCGTCCAGCCCGAGCCCTCGGCCGAGCCGTCGAGCAGGTCGCCGAAGCAGGCCAGCATGATCTCGTCGGGTTCGGACTCGGTGCCGAAGTCCTCGCCCAGGGCAGGGCCGGCCCAGGTGGTGGCACCGGTTTTGGCGAACAGCGCGAGCTGCAGCGCGGTGAAGTCGCTCAGGCCCACGAAGCGCGTGCCCTTGTCGATGGCTTTCGCGAGGGCCTTGTACGGCAGCTCGGGCAGGATGCGCGTGAGCCCGTAGCCACCGCGCGAGATCAGCGCCACGTCGGCGCCGCTGGCCGCGGCGCGGCCAATGGCGGCCAGGCGCGTGGCGTCGTCGCCCGCAAAACGCATGTGGGCGCGCAGCGCGTCGGTGTCGATCTCGACCTCGTGGCCCAGGGCCTTGAGGCGCTGGACGCCGCGGCGAAAGGCGGCCTTGTCGCGCACGGCGCTGGCGGGGGAATAGATGTAGATGTGGCTCATGGCTTGGAAGCAGAAAAATGGGTCAGGGCCGCGCGCGCGATGGGCTCGCCGTGCTCCTGCACGAAGTGACCGGCCTGCGGCAGCAGCAGCGGTTCGGGGCAGCCGCGAATGTCCTCGCGCAGCGCGCGCATCACCGGCTCGCCAAGCACCGGGTCCTGCTGGCCGATCGCCATGAGGCTCTGGCCCCGCCACTGTTCGCGCCAGAAGCGGCGCGCCTCGCGGCCCGTGGCGGCGCCGTCGCTGTCCGAGAATTCGGGAACCATCGGCGGGAAGGCGCGCAGAGCGGCGCGGTGGCCGCGGTCGGGGAACGGCGCGTCGTAGGCCGCGCATTCGGCCTCGCTCATCTGCGGGTTGCCGCGCGCGAACAGGCGGCTTACCGAGAAGTCGGGTTTGCTCGCGCACATCTCGCGCCAGGCCAGGAAGCCGGGCGACAGCGGCGCCTCGCCAGTGGCGAGCGTGGTGTTCATCAGCAGCACGCCACGGTAGCGATCGGGCGCGGCCATGGGCAGCGTCAGGCCCAGCAGGCCGCCCCAGTCCTGCACCACGAGCACCACCTCGCGCAGGTCCAGGCGCTCCACGAATTCCAGCAGCACCTGGCGGTGCCAGGTGAAGGAATGGGCGCCGTCCTTCTTGGGTTTGTCGCTCTTGCCGAAGCCGATGAGGTCGGGCGTGACCACGCGGTGCCCCGCGCCGAGGAACACCGGAATCATGTGGCGGTAGAGGTAGCTCCAGGCCGGGTTGCCGTGCAGGCAGAGCCAGGTCAGCGGGGCATCGCGGGGGCCTTCGTCGAGGTAGTGCAGGCGCAGTCCGTCGAGCGCTGGCAGGTCGCTCAGGTAGTGCGGTGCCCAGGGGTAGCCGGGCAGGTGCTCGAACGCGGCCTCGGGTGTGCGCAGCGCGTCCTCGCGCAGGGGATGGGGGTTCATGCGGCGCTCCTTGAAGAAATCGCGCAACAGCGCGGCACCCGCCTCGGCCAGCACGCCGCCTTGCACCTGCGTCTGGTGGTTCAGTTGCGCCTGCGCGAAGAGGTCGATCACCGAACCCGCCGCGCCGGTCTTGGGGTCGGCCGCACCGTACACCACGCGGGCCAGCCGCGCGTGCAACATGGCGCCGCTGCACATGGCGCAGGGCTCCAGCGTCACGTAGAGGGTGCAGCCGTCGAGCCGGTAGTTGCCCAGGCGGCGCGCGCCTTCGCGCAGGGCCACCATTTCGGCGTGAGCGCTCGGGTCGTGCGAGCCGATGGGCGCGTTGCGGCCGGTGGCGACGACGGCGCCGTCCTTCACCAGCACGGCCCCCACGGGCACCTCCCCCGCCTCGGCGGCGGCGCGGGCCTCGTCCAGCGCCAGGCGCATGAAGGCTTCGTCGCGGTCCGGGCTCGGCGTCATGCGGGCGAGTGTAGGCGAGCGCCATGAAGCGATCTCAAGGCCTCTCGCGCTCTGGCATGATCCCGGGTTGCCCAGGGAAAACCCTCAAGAATGTCCACCACCCGCGCGAGCGGCCGGCTGTGGGAGCTCGACGCGCTGCGCGGCCTCATGCTGGTGCTCATGACCCTCACCCACATGCCCACCGGCTTCTCGCCGGTGCTGAGCCAGCCCTTCGGCTTCGTCTCGGCGGCGGAAGGCTTCGTGTTCCTGTCGGCGCTGTTGGCGGGGCGCGTTTATGGCGCGCGGGCCGAGCGCCTGGGCTTCGCGGAGTTGCGCGGCGGCCTGTGGCGGCGCGCCGGCCAGCTCTACCTGTGCCAGGTAGCGCTGCTGCTGCTGGCCTTCACGCTCATCGCCTGGCTGGGCGTGGTGCGCCACCAAGGCGGCGTCACGGGGCTGCTCGAGTACTTCTTCATCGACCGCGCCACCGCCGTGGGCGCGGCGCTGGTGCTGCTGCACAACCCGCCGCTGCTGGACGTGCTGCCGCTCTACATCCTCTTCATGCTGGTCACGCCCTGGCTGCTGGCGCACGGCCGCCGCCACGGCTGGCGCGGCCTGCTGTGCGCCAGCCTGCTGCTGTGGCTGGCCGAGCAGTGGGGCCTGGGCGCGGCCCTGCACGGCCTGGCACGCGCGGCCGGCTGGCCCGTGCCCTACCGCGACATGGGCGCCTTCCACCTGTTCGCCTGGCAACTGCTGTGGGTGGTGGGGCTGTGGCTGGGCACGCGCCGCACGCCCTGGCCGCGCCCGCGCTGGTGGGCCTGGGGCCCGGCGCTGCTGCTGGCGGCGGCTGCCCTGCTGTGGCGCCACATGGTGGGGCAAGACCCCATGCCCGGCGTGCCGGCGGTGGCCGCGCTGTTCGACAAATGGTCGCTGGGCCCGCTGCGCCTGCTCAACGGCGCCTGCCTCGTCGCCTTGCTGCTGGCCAGCGCGCCGCTGTGGCGCGCGCTGCCGCGCCCGCTGCCGCTGGAACTGCTGGGCCGCCAGTCGCTGCCGGTGTTCTGCGCCCATCTGGTCATCGTGTTGTTCACGCTGGCCTTCTTCGGCTCCATCCAGACCCTGCGGCCCTGGGGCACCGACGCCCTGCTGCTGGCCTCTGCCTTCGCGGGCCTGTTCGCGGTGGCGCTGGCCGCGCAGTGGCGCGACCAGGGCGGCCGCCTGCGCCCCCTGCTGGCCAGCGCTCCGCGCTGAGTCCCCCGGACGCCGCGCGCGGGGAACTTCACCCCCTGCCCGGCGCTCCAGCCAAGCAGAGTCTGCCCGCCTGCTGGCCCTGAATGGCCCATGCCCGGCAAGCCAGGCTGTGCGTCTCCTCACCCCCGCCTGCGCCATGCAATCCACGGACACCCGTCGCTGGGAGCTCGACGCCTTGCGCGGCCTGATGCTCATCCTGATGGCGACGACCCACCTGCCGACGCGCTACGCCTCGGCCCTGGGTCAGCCCCTGGGCTTCGTGTCGGCGGCCGAAGGCTTCGTGTTTCTGTCGGCCTACATGGCCGGCCTGGTGTACGCCGCCCGAGGCCGGCGCGACGGCGACACCGCCATGCGCCAGGCCTTCTGGGGTCGCGCCGTGGCCCTCTATGCCTGCCAGATCGCCCTGCTGGGCTTCGCATTCACGGTGATCGCCGGGCTGGCCGTGGCGGGGCGCCAGCCCGCCGTCACCGACCTGCTGGCCTTCTACCTCGAGCAGCCGCTCACCGCCTTGCTCAGCGCGGCGCTGCTGCTTTACAACCCGGCGCTGCTGGACATCCTGCCGATCTACATCGTGTTCATGGTGGTCAGCCCGCTGGTCATCCTGCACGGGCGGCGCGGCGCCTGGGGGTGGATGCTGGGCCTGAGCCTGGCGCTGTGGGTCGGCGCGCAGTTCGGCCTGGGCCCCGCGCTGTACCGGGCCGCCTTGCAACTGGTGGCGCTGCCCGTGCGCTACCACGACATGGGCGCCTTCGAGATCCTGGCCTGGCAGTTCGTGTGGATGCTGGGGCTGTGGATGGGCGCCACCCACCACGAGCCCGGTCAGGCGCCGTCCCCGCGCGCGCCGCGCTGGATGCTGGCACTGGCGCTGTCGCTTGCCCTGGTGTGTTTCGTCTGGCGCCATCTGGTCGGCCAGGAGCCCTTGCCGGGCGTGCCCGTGGTCAACCTGATGTTCGACAAGTGGACCCTGGGCCCGCTGCGCCTGCTGAACTTCCTGGCCCTGTTGCTGCTGGTGGTCCACTTCGGCCCCCGGCTGCGGCAGGCCTTGCCGCGCCTGCGCGCGCTCGAACTGCTGGGGCGGGCCGCGCTGCCTGTGTTCTGCGCCCACCTGGTGATCTCGCTGGTGGCGCTGGCACTGCTGGGCGAGGCCACGGACCGGCGTTCCTGGTGGGTCGACACCGCCGTGCTGGTGGGCGGCCTGGCCGGTCTGTGGGCAGTGGCCTGGGCCAGCCGGGGCCTGGACCGCCTGCGCCAGCGCCCCCGCGCGAAGGACCGGCGCCGCGCGGCCGTCAGAGCTTCAGACGCGCCGAGATGAGGTCGCGCCAGACGCCGTAGCCGGTGGCGTTGAGGTGCAGGCGGTCGGCGCCGAAGAGCTCGCCCCGGGGCCGGCCCGCTTCGTCGAGCATGGCGCTGTGCACGTCGATGAAATCGAGCTGGGGGTGGCCGTCGGTGTAGGCCTTGATCAGCCGGTTGGTGGCCTGGATCGCGGGCAGCAGCGATTCGCGCGCCGGGCTGGGTTTGATCGAGACGAAAGCGATGCGGGTGGCCGGCGCCGCCTGCAGCACCTGCTGCACGAAGCGTTCGTAGCGCAGCAGCACCTCGGCCGGCGTGGCGCCCTCGTCCAGGTCGTTCTCGCCCGCGTACAGCACCACCTGGCGGGCCTGGTAGGGCAGCACCAGCCGGTCGATGAAGGCCACGCAATCGGCCAGGCGCGAGCCGCCGAAACCGCGCTTGATGACCACCGGCTGCTGCTGGAAGGCGGCCTCCAGCTTGTCCCACAGGCGGATGGAGGAACTGCCCACGAACAGCACGCCGCCAGGCTCGGGGCGGGACAGGCGGTCCTGCTCGGCGAAGGCCTGCAGGCTGGCGCGCCAGCGCAGCTCGGCCGCCAGCGGGTCGAATACGGAGCGCGCCACCGGCGGCGCCACAACGGCGGGCGGCAGGTTCACCAGGCGCTCGACCGCGCTGGTGGTGGCGAAGCCGGCGGGCAGCGCCACGGGCGCCGCAGGGCCGGCCGGTTGCGCCCCCGCCAGCGGGGTGAGCGCGGCGCCCAGCGCGCACACGGCGAGCCGGCGACGCAGCGAAAAACGATCGCTCATGATGGTTCGGTGGTTCCCAGGTTCAGCCGGCGCATCCAGCCCGCCAGGGCCTGCTCCTGCTCGCCGCCCTGCTCGTACAGGCTCAGCATCGCCGCGTGGGATTCGCGGCGGTGCTGGTTGAGTTTTACCTTGCAACGAAGTTCCAGCACCCGCAGCTCGAAGGCGTGGATGCCCTGCATCAGCTTGTGCTGGAAGTCCTCGGGCAGGGCGCGCCACTGCTCGGCGTAGGCCGGGTCGTGCTCGTGGATGAGGTGCTTGAGCAGGCGGTCCTTGTCGTCGAAGGCGTCGATGAAGCGCGCCTCGACGCGCGCCTGCACCGTGAGGTAGTTCCAGGTCGGCACGCGCTGCACGTCCGGGTAGACGCGCGGCGTCATGTAGGCGTGCGGGCCGTTGAACACCGCCAGGGCCTGCGGCCGCTCGCGCAGGTGCGCCGCCTGCGGATTGGGCCGGGCCACATGGCCCAGCAGGGTCAGGCCTGTCGTCCCCTCGCCCTCTTCCACCACGTGCAGCGGCAGCGGGGTGAGGAAGGGAAAGCCTTCATCGTCGGTGGTGATGAGCTGCGCGAAGGGGTGCGCGCGCATCAGCGACAGCGCGATCGCGGGGTCCGTGGCGGCGAACTGGGGCGGAAGGTACATGGCGTCGGCGGCCTCGGGCCGTGGCACCCGGGACATCGGCGAATTGTTTCATATGCCATCGGCCACGGCACCCTGTGTGTTGCGCCTGTCACGCGGGGAAACCATGATCGCCGCCGCAACAGCGGGTCCCCGAGTGCATGCGCTCCGATCAGGCGCCGCTGAACACGCCGCCGTAGCGCTTGCGCAGCTCGTTCTTCTGCACCTTGCCCGTGCCGCCCACGGGCAGCGCGTCCAGGAACACCACGTCCTCGGGCACCCACCACTTGGCCACGCGCTCGCCCAGGAAGCCCAGGATTTCGTCCTTCTCCAGCGCGGCGCCGGGCTTGCGCACCAGCAGCAGCAGGGGCCGTTCGTCCCACTTGGGGTGCTTGATGCCGATGACGGCCGCCTGCGCCACGGCCGGGTGACCGGCGGCGGCATTCTCGAGGTCGATCGAGCTGATCCACTCGCCGCCGCTCTTGATCACGTCCTTGGTGCGGTCGCGGATGGTCATCACGCCGTCGGGCGCGATGGTGGCGATGTCGCCCGTGGGGAACCAGCCGTCCACCAGGGCCGTGCGATCGGCCTTGTAGTAGCGCTCCACGATCCACTGCCCGCGCACCATCAGCTCGCCCTGCGACGTACCGTCGCGCGGCAGCGTGGCGCCCCTCTCGTCGACCACCTTGATCTGAATGCCCGAGACCACCTTGCCCTGGCGTGCGACGAGGGCGTGGCGCTCCTCGGCCGGCTTCTCCCAATCGCTGGCGCTCAGATTGCTCAGCGTCGCGATGGCGGCGGTCTCGGTCATGCCCCAGCCGTGGCGAACCTCCACGCCGTAGACGTCGTTGAATTTCTCGATCAGCGCGCGCGGCATGGCCGAGCCGCCCACCGCCGTGCGGCGCATGGTCGAGAACCGCAAACCACCCTGCTCCACGTGCTGCAGCAGGCCCATCCAGATGGTGGGCACGCCGGCGCTGATGGTGACCTTCTCGGTCTCCATCAGCTCGTACAGGCTGGCGCCGTCCAGGCGCGGGCCGGGCAGCACCATGCGCGCGCCCGCGACCATGGCCGCGTACGGGATGCACCAGGCGTTGATGTGGAACATGGGCACCACCGGCAGCACGCTTTCGCGCGTGGACAGGCCCAGCACGTCTGGCAAGCAGGCCGTGGTGGCGTTGAGCACGATGGCGCGGTGCGAATACAGCACGCCCTTGGGGTTGCCCGTGGTGCCCGAGGTGTAGCAGAGCACCGCGCCGGTCTTCTCGTCGAATTCGGGCCAGTCGAAGGTCTCGGACTGGTTGGCGATCAGGTCTTCGTAGGCCAGCGGCTTGACCGCGCCGGCGGCCTCGGGCAGCTGCGCGGCGTCGCTCAGGCAGACCCAGGCCAACACCCGCGGGCACTTGTCCGCGATGGCCTGCACCAGCGGCATGAAGGTGCTGTCGAACAGCACCACGCGGTCCTCGGCGTGGTTGAGGATGTAGACCAGTTGTTCGGGGTGCAGGCGAGGGTTGCAGGTGTGCATCACCATGCCGCTGCCCGACACCGCGTAGTAGGCCTCCAGGTGGCGGTGGTTGTTCCAGGCGATGGAGGCCACCGCGTCGCCGGGCTGCAGGCCCAGGCCGCGCAGAGCATTGGCCAGTTGCTTTGCCCGCCGCGCGATCTGCGCGATGCTGAAGCGGACCGTGGGGCCGTGCGTCTCGCGCGACACGACTTGTTGTTCGGCGTGCTGCGTGGCGCTGTGTTCCAGCAGGCCCGAGATCAGCAGCGGGCGGTCCATCATGAGGCCGGGTTTGAGCATGGGGGTTTGTCTCCTGGTAGCGCTGGTTGCGCTTGTTGGTGTGGCCCGCCATTCTCATTCGAAGCCGGCGCCAGCGGACAAGGCCCCACGACCGCGCGCGCCGGTGCGATGATGGCGCCGCCCCACCCACCCGCCGATGGACGCCCTCCACCACCCCGCCTTCCAGAGCCTCGTGCAGCCCGCCTTGCTGTGCCTGGCCTGCCTGGGCCTGCTGCGCACGGCGCGCGCGCCCGCGCTGCGCCCCTGGTGGCCCATGGGCGGGGCCGTCGCGCTGGCGCTGACGTTGGCGCTGTGGCCCGGCCTGGTGTGGCCCACCACGGCGCAGGCGCACAAGCTGCCCTGGATCGCGCTGCTCGGCCTGCTGGCCATGCTGCCCGCGCTGCTGGGCTCGCGCGCCACGCGCAGCACCGACGCGCCCGCGCGGCCCTGGGGCCTGGGCGCGCTTGCCTGGCTGGGCGCCGCGGCCTGGCTGCTGGGCCCCGCGCCCACGCCAGGCCGGCTGTTGGCCGTGGCCGCGGGGGTGTTGCTGCTGGCCGTGCTGGCGTGGTCGCCCCGCGCGCCGCAGGCCGAGCCCACGGGGGCCGCGGGCTCGGCGGCCGCGCTGACGGTGGCGCTGCTGGGCCTGGCGGGGCTGGGCGGCCTGGGCGGCTCCCTGCTGCTGGCGCAGTTGGGCTTGGTGCTGGCGGTGTGCGCCGCCCTGCCCGGCCTGTGGATCTGGGCCCTGCCGCGTCCGGGCTTGCGCCTGTCGGCGGCCGCGCTGGTGCCGCTGGGTGTCGCCGGCCTGGCCCTGGCCTGCCTGGTGCACGCGGGCGGTCGAACACCGGCCGCTTCGCTGGCCTGGCTCGGCCTCTCGCTCACGGCGCCCTGGTGGCTGGCCGGGCTCGCCTGGAGCGCGCGCCACTGGCGCTGGCGCCCGCTGGTGGTAGCGCTGCTGGCCGCGCTGCCGGTGGCACTGGCCTTGTTCTGGCAGGCCGGCGCGGGCACCCCACCCACCGGCCCCGCTGCCAGCGAAACCGATGACCCTTACTACGCGCCGCGTTGGCAATAGCGAAAGCGGCATGACCCGTCCCCGCGAGCCCAGCCCCCCGACCCTGACCGACGTGCCGCGCGACTGGCCGGCGCTGTGGACGCGCCTGCTCGCCGCGCGCCTGGGCACGGCCCCGAGCGGCCACGCCGGGCCGGCCCTGAGCAACGGCGAAGGCTGGCGCCTGCAGGGCCGATTCAGCGCGCGCAGCGCCGAACTGTTCGCGCTGTACAAGCCGTTGCTGGACGCGCGCAGCGCCCACGACGGCCGGCCCTGGGTGGTGGCCCAGATGGGCCAGAGCCTGGACGGCTTCGTGGCCACCGCCACGGGCGATTCCTACTACGTGAATGGCGCGCACAGCCTGCTGCACCTGCACCGCCTGCGCGCGCTGTGCGACGCGGTGCTGGTGGGCGTGGGCACGGTGGCCATCGACGACCCGCAACTCACCACGCGCCGCGTGCCCGGCCCGAACCCGGTGCGCGTGCTGTTCGACCCGGCGGCCAGCCTCGACGGCCACTCGCGCGCGCTGCGCGACGGCCTGGCGCCCACGCTGTGGCTGTGCGACGAGCGCCACGCCCAGGCCGCGCGAGAGCGCTTGCCGCGCGGCCTGGGCGCGCCGGCCGAGGTGCTGGGCGTGGCCGAGCTGCTCGGCACTCCGGGCGACGGCCCGGACGTGCGGCGCGCCGTGGCCGCTCTGGCCGCACGCGGCCTGCGCGTGTTGTTCGTGGAAGGCGGTGGCGTCACGGTGTCGCGCTTCTTCGCGGCGGGCGCACTGCAGCGCCTGCACCTGGCGGTGGCGCCGGTGCTGGTGGGCCAGGGCCGGCGCGGCCTGCGGGTGCCGGCCCAGACGGTGATGGCCGACTGCCCTCGCCCGCCCGCGCACCGCGTGGCGCTGGGCGAGGACACGCTGTGGGACCTGGACCTGTCGGGCCTGGCGCCGCGCGCTTGAAGCCGCGACCCACGCAGCAGCGGAATGGGGGGGTCGATCAGGGCGCGGGCCAGGCCAGCAGATCGAGGTGACCCACGCGCAAGCTGCCCCAGTCGAGTTTGCGCATCCGGCGGGCCCGCCACGCCCGTATCAGCGGCGCTTGCGTCGGCTCCTGCTCGATCGCGGCGCGCGCGAAGCCTTCGATCATGGCGATCTTCATGGCCTGGTCCTCGCGCCTCACGTGCCAATCGCTGCGCCCCAGCGCCACCCGGTAACCGCGCTCGCGCAGCGCCTGCTTCAGCCAGGGCACGGCCCGCGCGCCCAACGCCGGCCCCAGGCCTTTGTCACGCCCCTGATGGGCGGCGAACAGCTCGCCGATCCAGGCGTCGTCGGCCACGGTCGGTGTCCAGTCGTGCCCCCCGTCCACGTTCAAGGCGAAGAACAGCGTGGCGCGCGCGTCGGTGGCGCGCCGCATCAGTTCGTCCAGCCACTCGGCCCCCGCCAGGTCCAGCAGCGCGGAGGCGGTGACCAGTTGCACCGCGTCCCAGGGCAGCGCCTGCAGCCCGTGCGCGAGTTCGGCCTCGCGGCGCAGCACGGTGGCGTCGAAGCGCACGCCGCGCCAGTGCCAGGGTTCGTCGAGCGGGACCGGCGCACCGGCCGACAGGGGCCAGGCGCTCAGCAGCGCCGCGTCGTGGTCCAGCGCCAGCCAGTGCTGCTCGCCGCCCAGGCGCGGCGCCAGCCAGCGCCAATTGGCCCCCGTGCCGCAGCCCAGGTCCATCACGCGCCAGGGGCCCGGCCCGGGCCGCAGGGTCCGCAAGCGCGCCACCAGCAGCGACGAGGATTCGCGCGCCGCCGCGTCGAAAGGCTCACGCAGCGCGAGCCAGTCGGCGCCGAAGGCCTCGGGGGTGCTCATGCGGGCGCTCCCATCACCGCCTCGATCACGGCGTCGAAGCGCGCCGCCTGCTCGGCCCACGAGGGCAATCGCCGGGCGGCCTGTCGCGCGCCCTCGGCCAGGCGGTCGCGCAGCGCGGCGTCGGTGATGACCTGGGCCAGCGCCTCGCGCCAGGCGGCTTCGTCGCCCGCAGGTGGCAGCAGGCCGGCCGCGGCCGGCACCGTGTGGGCCAGGGCGCCCGCGCGGCTCGCCACGACGGGCAGGCCGCGCAGCAGGGCCTCGTTGATCACCATGCCGAAGCCCTCGTACCGCGAGGCGAGCAAGAAGACGTCGGCCGCCGCGTAGCGCGCGTGCAGCGCCGCGTCGATCAGCTCGCCGTGCCAGACCACGCGCCCCGCGAGCGGCCCCGAGGCGGTGCTGGCGATCAGCTCGCTCGCGCAGGCCCTGTCGCGTTCGACGCTGCCCACGCAGTGCAGGGTCCAGTCCAGCTCGCTCAGGCCCGACAGCGCGCGCAGCAGCAGCGCGTGGTCCTTGCGCGGCGTCAGCGTGGCCACGCACAGCAGTTGCACACCGCCCGCCGTGGCGGGGCGCGGCAACGGTGGCGGCGGGTGATTGCCCGGCTCCACCACCGCGATCCGCGCGGGCGGCACGCCGAGATCGGCCACCTCGCGGGCGGTGGTGGCGCTGACCGCCACCACCTGGCGCACGTGCCGCAGCGCCTGCGTTTCCTGCTCGCGCAGCCGGCGCGCCTGCGCGGCGTCCAGCCCGGTTTCCAGGTGCAGCGGGTGGTGCACCAGCCCCAGCCAGCGCAGGCGGTGCGCGTGTGGCGCCACCTCGGCGTGCAGCGCGCCGAACGCCAGGCCATCGGCGATCACGCAGGCGCCATCGGGCAAGGCCGCGAAGGCCGCGCGCGCAGCCGCCCGCGTGGCCTCGCCCGGCCACGGCCAGTCGCCGTCCAGGCGCAGCAGCTCCACCGCGCGGCCGCGCGCGCGCAGCGCATCGAGCAGGTGCCGGTCGTAGGTGAAGCCGCCCGTGGGGGTGAGCGGATCCCCGGGCACCAGCATCACGCAGGGCGCGCCGGTGCCGCCGCCTGGCCGCGTTGCCGCTGTCGGGTTCGGCATCGCCGCGTGCACCGGCTCAGCCCGCCACCAGCGCCGCCTCGTACGCGGCCCAGGCCACGTGCGATTCCTGCAGGCTCACGCGCATGGCCGTGAGGCCACCCGAAGCGCCGCCGGGCACCGCGTGCGGGCCGAGTTCGCCCGCGGCGATGCGCCCCGCCAGACGCTGGAACAGCGCGTGCGCCAGGAATTCGGTGGTGGTGTTGCGGCCCGCGAACTCGGGCAACTCGTCGAGGTTGCGGAAGTTGAGCCGGGCAAGTTCCTCGCGCAGGACCTGACTGGCCAGGCCGATGTCGGCCACGATGCCGTCGGGGTCGAGCGCGGCGCGGCGCAGCTCCAGGTCGACCATGTAGGTGGCGCCGTGCAGGCGCTGCGCGGGCCCGAACACCTCGCCGCGGAAGCTGTGGGCGATCATGAAGTGGTCGCGGACGGTGATGCTGAACATGGTGGTGGCGTGGGTTTCAGGTGGGGTAGTCGATGCGCTGGCACAGGGTCTCGGTGTCTCCACCGGCCAGGCGCGCCAGTACGCGGGGCAGTTCGTCGAAGGGCGCGTGGTGGGTGATCAGGGCGTCGAGCACCGGATCGGTGAGCAGCGACAGCGCCAGCGCCAGCCGGCGCGCGTGGCTCCAGCGCGCGCGCTGCGCGGTGGCCACCTGCCCCACCTGCGAGCTGCGCAGCGTGAGGCGGCGCGCGTGAAAGGCCTCGCCCAGTGGCAGCGCCACCGGGCGCGTGCCGTACCAGCTCAGCTCCAGCACCGTGGCCTCGAAGCCGGCGAGTTGCAGGGCGGTGGCCAACCCGGCGGGTTGGCCGCTGGCGTGGACCACCAGATCGGCCTCGGGGCGCGCATCCTGCGGCAGCGCGAAACCCGCACCGAGCGCCTGCGCGATCGCCGCGCGCCCGGCCACCGGGTCCACCACCTGCACCTCGGTCCCCGGCAGGCGCGCGGCCAGCCAGGCCACCAGCAGGCCCAGCGTGCCACCGCCCACCACGGCGATGCGGTCGCCCAGGCGCGGGGCGGCGTCCCACAGGGCGTTGATGGCGGTCTCCAGGTTGGCGGCCAGCACGGCGCGCGCGGGCGGCACGCCGGGTGGCAGCGGCGTCACGGCCTCGGCGGGCACCTGGAACAGGGTCTGGTGCGGGTGCAGGCAGAACACCGCGCGGCCGAGCAGCTGCGCCGGGCCGGCCTCGACCACACCCACGGCGACGTAGCCGTACTTCACCGGCGCGGGGAACTCCCCGGCCTGAAACGGCGCGCGCATGCGCTGCGCTTCGCTGGCGGGCACTTGGCCGCGAAACACCAGGGTTTCGGTGCCCCGGCTGACGCCGCTGTGCAGGCAACGCACGCGCACCTGGCCCTCAGGCAGCGGCGGCAGATCTTCGGTGCGGATCTCGGCGCGCGACGGGCCGGTGACCCAGCAGGCCCGGGCGGTGGTGGTGTGTGCGGCGTCGGTCAAGGTGAGGTGGGCGGTTCGATCGGCATCGGGCGCAAAGAGGGCTTGCGTCCGCGCGCCATCGCGAGGAACCTCGCGGTACTCCGTTCATCTTAGATGGCCCACCGCAGCACCGCCATGAACCCCGCCGCCGCGACCGCCCCAGCACCGGACCAGGCCCTGCGACTCGATGCCGCTCGAGCCCTGGCCGGCGCGGCGCTGGCGCTGCTGGCCGTGGCCGCCACCGTGGGCTGGTGGGCCGGCCTGGGCGCGGACTACACGCTCAAGGCCCTGCTGGTCTACGCCCTGGGCGCCGCGCTGGTGTGGCGCGGCCTGGCACTCGGTGGCCACCCGCACGCGCGCTTCGGCGCGGCCAACCGCGTCACGCTGGGGCGCCTGGGCGGCATGGCGCTGGTGGCCGCGCTGCTGGGCGAGGCCGTGCCCGCCGCGCCGCCCGCGGCGCAGCCGGTGGGCGGCTGGGCGCTCATCGTCTTCGCCACCGCCGTGGCGGTGCTGGACGCGGCCGACGGCGCCCTGGCCCGCCGCCAGGGCCTGGCCAGCCGCTTCGGCGCGCGCTTCGACATGGAAACCGACGCCGCCTTCATGCTGGTGCTGTGCGCGCTGGTGTGGCAGGCCGGCCAGGCGGGGGCCTGGGTGCTGGGCTCGGGCCTGATGCGCTACGCCTTCGTGGCCGCCGCCGCCTTCCTGCCCTGGCTGGCCGGCCCGCTGCCGCCCAGCGTGCGCCGGCAGGCGGTGTGCGTGGTGCAGATCACCGCCCTCATCGTCTGCCTGGGGCCCATCGTGCCCGCGCCGCTGGCCTCGGCCATCGCCGCGCTGGGCCTGCTGCTGCTGGCCACCTCCTTCGCCATCGACATCCGCTACCTCCAGCGCCACCTCGCACGCCAACGCCACCCCCAACGGGAGAACCGCGCATGACCACCCCTTCGCTCAAGCGCCGCGGCCTGCTCGCGGGCGCCGCCCTGGCCGCCGGCCTGCTCGGCGCGCCGCTGCTGGCCCAGGCCCAGGCGCCGCGCTACGAGATCGACCCCGACCACTTCACCGTGGCCTTCCTCGTCGATCACATCGGCTACGCCAAGGTGCTGGGCACGTTTCGCGCGGCGCGCGGCAGCTACCGCTTCGACGAGGCCAGCGGCACGCTGTCGGAGGTGCGCATCGAGGTGGACACCGCCAGCGTGTTCACCAACCAGCGCAAGCGCGACGAGCACCTCAAGGGGCCGGACTTCCTCAACAGCGGCGAATTCCCGCGCATGGTGTTCACCGCCAGCGGCGCCAGGCGCCTGGCCGAGCGCCGCTTCGAGATCGCCGGCCAGCTCGAGCTGCTCGGCAAGTCGCAGCCGCTCACGCTGACGGCCACCTGGAACAAGAGCGCCGAGTCGCCGCTGGGCGGCATCGGGCGCAAGCCCTACGTGATGGGCGTGTCCGCGCGCGGCAGCTTCCGCCGCGGCGCCTATGGCATGAACTACGCGCTGGACAACGGCTGGGTCGGCGACACGGTCGATCTCATCATCGAATTCGAGGCGGTGCGCCAGTGAGCGCCGCCGGGCCGTGCGAAGCACGGAGGGCAGCCCCGTGACGGCGGCGGGCTGGCTGCGCGTCGCCCTGGCGTTCGTCGTCCTCAACACGCTGTTCACTTTCGAGAACCGCTGGCCCGGGCTGGGCGTGCGCTACATGCCCCGCCTGTCCTTCGAGCTGTGCCTGGGCCTGGCGCTGCTGGCGGGCTGGGTGGCCTGGCGCGGCGCGCTGTCGGGGCGCGCGGCCACGGGCCTGGCGCTGGGTGTCGTGGCCCTGGTGGCGGTGCGGTATGTCGACGTGACCGCGCCCGCGCTGATGGGGCGGCCGGTGAACGTGTACTGGGACGGTCGGCACGCGCTGGACCTGATCGAGGTCGCGGCGCGGTCCTGGTCGTGGTGGCACGTGGCGGGGGCTGCGGTGGTCCTGCTGCTGGGCGCGGCGCTGCTGGTGGCCGTGGCGCGCCGGGCCATCGGCGAGCTGGCGCGCGCGATGGGCAGCGCCGCACTGCGGCGCGGCAGCCTGGGGTCAACCGCGGCCCTGGCGCTGTGCTTCGCGGCCTACGTGCCCGACCAGCGCGACACGCGCTGGTTCTTCTCGCTGCCGCTGGCGCCCACGGTGTGGAACCAGGCCACGCTGCTCGCCCAGGTGCTGTGGCCCGGGCATGGCGAGGCGGCGCTGGGTCACGGCCCGGCCTTCGACACCGACGTGCAATCCTTGCGCGACGCGCGCGGCGCGGCCGACGTGGTGCTGCTGTTCGCCGAGTCCTACGGCGCCGTCACGCTGGACGATCCCGCGCTCGATGAGGCACTGGCGCCGTCGCGCGATCGGCTGCGGAGTGCCCTGGCCGCCAGCGGCCGCCAGGTCGTCTCGGCGCGCGTGCGCGCGGCCACCTTCGGCGGGGCCTCGTGGCTCTCGCACGCCAGCCTGCTCTCGGGCATCGCCATCACCGATCCGGCGCGCCACCAGCTGCTGCTGACCAGCGAGCGGCCCACGCTGGTGAGCCACTTCGCGCGGCACGGCTACCGCACCGTGGGCTGGATGCCCGGCATCAAACGCCCCTGGCCCGAGGGCGCGTTCTACGGCTTCGAGCGCTTCGCGGACGATCCGCGCCTGGGCTATCAGGGCCCGGACATCGGCTACTGGCGCATCCCCGACCAGGTGGCGATGGCGCTGCTGCACGAACAGGAGCTGAGCGCGCCGGCGGCCACGCGCCGGCCCGTGTTCGCGGTGTTTCCCACGGTCAGCACGCACGCGCCCTTCGAGCCGCTGCCGATGGTGCTGGACGAGCCGCTGCGGGCTCCACCCGCCGAGGCCTCGGGCCAATCGCCTGACACGGGGTACGCCGCCAGCCTGCGCTACCAGTTCGACTGGCTCGCGCGCCACCTCGAACGCACGGCCGACAGCCGCCAGGTGCTGATCGTGGTGGGCGACCACCAGCCGCCCGGTGGCGTGGCGGGGCGCGACGCTTCATGGGACGTGCCGGTGCACGTGATCACCAGCGACCCGGCGCTGGCCCGGCGCTTCGAGGCCCTGGGCTTCACGCCCGGCTTGCGCCCCGCGCCCACGGCCTTGGGCGCGATGCACGAGCTCACGCGGTGGTTGCTGCTGGCCTTCGACGGGCGCGCGGAGCCCCATTGATCCCAGCCCTCGGGCCGCACGCCCTTCAGCGCTGATCGGCACGCAGGCGTCGGCCTGTCACCACGTCCCGCAGGGCCGCCGCCTGCGGCGACAAGCCGCGCTTGGCCGGCCGCAGCACCACCAGCGAGCGAGATAGGGTGGGCCGGCCGATGGGCTTGGCCACCAACTGCCGGGATTCGATCAAGGGCCGCAAGGCCACCGTCAACACCGCCAGGCCCAGGCCGGCATGCACGAGTCCCGCCATGGTCCAGGGGAGCGATACCTCGTGGACGTAGTTCAGCCGAACCCCTTCACGCGCAAGGCGCAGGTCCAGGTGGCGACGCACGGGGTTTTCCGGCAAGGGGCCGATGATGGGATGCTCGGCCACCTGGCGCCATTCCAGCGAGCGGCGCCGCGCGAGCGGGTGCCCCGGCGGCAACGCCGCGATGTACTGGTCCGAATAGAACGGTGTCGCGCTGAGGTCGGAGCGGGCATCGGTTTCCGTGGCGATGCCCAGGTCCGCCACGCCGTTGCGCACCAGCTCGTGCACCTGCTGCTCGGGCACGTCGTGCACCGTCACTTTCACCCCGGGGTGCGCGTCCTGGAACTCATGAAGGAGCGGCGGCAGCAGGTACGCGCATTGGGCGGTCGGCGCGGCGATCGACACCCGCCCCGTGGCCAAGCCCTGCAGGTCGCGGGCGCTGGCCACCAGACGGTCCCATTCGTTGACCATGCGGCTGGCGTCGGGCAGCAGCGCCGCCCCGCTCGCCGTCAGGCGGCACTGGCGCGTGTGGCGATCGAACAGGCGGGTGCCCAGCAGCGCCTCGAGCTTGCCCACGGCGGCGCTCAACACCGACTGCGACAGATCCAGCCGCTCGGCCGCGCGGGTGAAGTGCCCGGTTTCGGCGACGGCCACGAACGCGCGCAGTTCGCGCAGGTAGTCCTTCATTGCTGTCCTCGGTGCAACAGGCAGCCCATCTGAGTGATCCGGTTTTCAGATCAATTGATCGGATTGTGGCCATTTTCATCCACACGACGCGAACCTAAGCTGCGCCCGTTCACCACCCCTGACTCACCACCATGAATCTCCCCCTGCTCCTGTGCCGCCGCACGCTGTTGCGCGTCGGCGCGGCCTCGACCCTGGGTGCCGTCGGCCTGACGCGTGCCCAGGACCTCACCCGCGTGCGCTTCACGCTCGACTGGCGCGTCGACGGCCCGGGTGCCATCGTGCTGCTGGCGCAGGCCAAAGGCTACTTCGCGCAGGAAGGACTCGACGTGGTCATCGACGCCGGCAACGGGTCCGCCGCGGCGGTGCAGCGTCTGGCCTCGGGCACCCACGACGTCGGCTTCGCCGACACGAGCGCCCTGGTGGAATTCCAGTCAGCCAACCCCACGGCGCCGCGCCTGCAAGGCATCTACATGCTGATGGAGCGCATCCCCGCCACCGTGTTCGCGCTCAAATCCTCGGGCATCGCCACGCCGGCCGACCTGCGCGGCAAGAAGCTGGCCGCGCCGGTCTTCGACGCCGGCCGCAAGGCCTGGCCGCTGTTCGCCAGAGCCAACGGACTGGATCCGGCGGCCGTGACCTGGACCAACGTCGACCCGGCGCTGCGCGAAACCCTGCTCATCAAGGGCGACGCCGATGCCATCACGAGCTTCTACTACACCGGCCTGCTGACGCTGGAGGCGCGCGGTGTCAAACCCGAGGAGCTCGTGACCTTCCGCTACGCCGACCACGGCGTCAATCTCTACGGCAACGCCGTGGTCGTGACCGCTGCCTTCGCGGCCGCCCACCCGCAGGCTGTGCGTGGCTTTCTGCGGGCGCTCAACCGCGGCATCAAGGACTGCATCGCCGACCCGAAGGCCGCCACTCGTTACGTCAAGCTGCGCGAGCCGGTGGTGGACATCGCGGTGGAGGAACGCCGCTTGCGCCACTTCCTGGACCACTTCGTGGCCACGCCATCGGTGCGCGCAGCCGGTCTTGGGGGCGTGGACGAAGCCCGACTGAGATCCAACCTGGCCCAGGTGGTGGAATCGCTCGCGCTCAAGCAGGCGGTGGATGCGGGCCAACTGTTCAGCAACGCCTACCTGCCGCCGTTGGCCGAGCGAAAGCTGTGAGCGTGCAGACCACGCCCGCCCCGTTCATCCTCGGCGCCTGGTACGCGGCTGCCGAATCGGCCGAACTCGACGCCACCCACCCGAAGCCCCTGGCCCGCACCGTGCTCGAACAGCGCCTGGTGCTGTTTCGCGACGGACAGGGCCGCGCGGGGGCGCTGCGCGACCGTTGCCCGCACCGCTTCGCGCCGCTGTCGCTGGGGCAACAGGTCCAGGACGGCATCGCCTGCCCTTACCACGGACTGGTGTTTGGCACCGATGGCGCCTGCCGGCGCGCACCCGGGCAGGACAGGCCGCCGCCCGCCGCCCGGGTCGACGCGTTCCGCGTGCTCGAGGCCTACGGTCTGGTGTTCGTCTGGATGGGCGACCCCGAGGACGCCGACCCCGGCGAACTCGTGGAGATCGCACAGTACGGCGCGCCGGGCTGGGGCCTCTCGCGCGGCTACGACCTGTTCGGTGCCTGCTGGCAGAACATTGCCGACAACCTGGTCGACCCGGCGCACACCAGCTTCGTGCACCAGCGCACCATCGGCAACGACGCCGGCAACGAGGTGCGTGTGGGCGCGACCGAGGAGGCCGGTGTGATCCGCGCGGGCCGATGGGTGGACAACGCGCCAGCGGTACCGGTGGTGCGGCGCTACACCGGCTGCGAGGGCCCGATGGACCGCTGGCAGTTCTACAACTACCGGCTCCCCTGCACCTCGTGGGTGGACTTCGGCTCCTTCGAGGCGGGCCGTCCGCACACCGCCGAGGAACAGGAGCGCGCGCCCTACCGGGTGCTGTCCTACGCCTTCCTGACACCGCAGACCCGCAACAGCACCCACTACTTCTCGTTCCAGTTGCGCAACTTCTCGGTCGACGACGAAGCCACCACGCGCGAGTTCGAATCGCTTTACAAGCTCACCTTCGGCGAAGACAAGGAATTGCTGGAAGCCATCCAGCGCGAGGAAGACGCCTGCCCCGGCCTGGTACCTGTGCGCATGGCCACGGACACCGGCGTGGTGCGCCTGCGCCGGCGCATCGCCGAGATGAGCCGCGCGGGCGGCGGCGCCGGGTCATGAGCGATGCCAGGCGTGCACGTCACCCGACGGCGCGTCCGCCGGCAAGGCCCGCAGCCATTCACGCATCGCGTCAGCACTTTCACCGTCCGGCCGCAGCAGACGCTGCCGCTCGCCCAGCGACACCGCGTAGTGATAGGCCCCCTCGCCCGCCAGCGCCTCCAGCCGATCGATGCACCCCAGCGCCACCTCGCGCACGGCCGGCACGAACTCGAAGGACAGCGCGGACAGGGGTTGGCTCAGCCCCAGCAGCACCTCCAGCTCGAAGCCCTCCACGTCGATCTTCACGAAGTCCGGCACGCCGTGTTGCGCGATGAGCGCGTCCAGCGTGCTCACGTCCACCAGGGGCCCCGGCTCCCAGCGCACGCCCTGGAACGACGGCGCCGCCCCCGCGCGCGACACGAAATCACCCGACAGCGTGGCCACCGTGGGCGTGCGCGGGCTCGCCATCAGCCGCGCCTGCCCGCTCTCGCGGCCCAGGGCCTGTTCCAGCACCAGCACCGACGGATCGCCCCCGAAGCGCCGCCGCAGCATCCGCGCGAAATCCGGCTGCGGCTCCAGCGCCACCACGCGCGCACCCAGTTGGCGAAACGCCGCCACACGATTGCCCGCGTGCGCGCCCACGTCAAAGGCCAGGCCGCCCGCCGGCACGAAGCGGCGATAGAAGCGCCGCAACTGCGCACCGCGCCAGGGAATGGCGCGGTAGATCAGCAGCGAGCGCAGCAGGCCCAGCGTACTTGTCCAGCGCATGCGCGGCGTCTTCATCGCACCACTGTATCGGCTGCCGGGCTCGCGCTGGGGTGACATGAACACCACCCTGGGTGGCACAAGCGCGTCGGATCTGGCCGATGCCTTGTGGTAATCTGCCACAAATTGCCACGCATACCATGTCCTCGAATTCCATCCGCATCGGCACGGCGCTCTTCGACAGCGCC
>NZ_DATIGV010000078.1:0-33914 GCF_035481345.1 Hydrogenophaga sp.
TACGTGAACATCGGCGCCTATGTGGACGAAGGCAGCATGGTCGACACCTGGGCCACCGTGGGCAGTTGCGCCCAGGTGGGCAAGAACGTGCACCTCTCCGGCGGCGTGGGCCTGGGCGGCGTGCTCGAGCCGCTGCAGGCCAACCCGACCATCATCGAAGACAACTGCTTCATCGGCGCGCGCTCCGAGGTCGTCGAGGGCGTCATCGTCGAGGAGAACTCGGTGCTGGGCATGGGCGTGTACATCGGCCAGAGCACCCCGATCTTCAAGCGCGACACCGGCGAGATCCTCTACGGCCGCGTGCCCGCAGGCAGCGTGGTCATCAGCGGTGGCCTGCCGAAGCAGACCGCCGACGGCAAGGCCTACACCACCTATGCGGCGGTCATCGTCAAGACGGTGGACGCGCAGACGCGCGCCAAGACCAGCCTGAACGACTTGCTGCGCGATTGATCGATTGAGTTCAACCCACCCCACCTGAGCGAGGGAGACGGCATGAGCAGCGGAACGATGGAGCGCATCCTGCGCCTGATGGCCGAGAAACGCGCCTCCGACGTGTACCTCACGGCGCACGCGCCGGCGATGATCAAGATCAACGGCCAGACCATCCCCATCAACAGCCAGGTGCTGCCGCCCGAGGCACCGCGCAACCTGCTGGCCGAGATCATTCCCGCCACGCGCATGGAAGAGCTGCTGGAGACCGGCGAGCTCAACATGGGCGTGCCGCTCGACGGCTTGGGCAATTTCCGCGTGAGCGCGCTGCGACAGCGCGGCTCCATCGCGGTGGTCATCCGCTACGTGCCCAGCGACATCCCCGCGCTGGACACGCTCAACGTCGCGCCCATCCTGGCCGACCTGATCATGGAAAAGCGCGGGCTGATCCTGATGGTGGGCGCCACCGGCGCCGGCAAGAGCACCACCATGGCCGCCATGATCGACCACCGCAACGAGCGCATCAGCGGCCACATCCTCACGGTGGAAGACCCGATCGAGTACACCTACCGCAACCGCAAGTCGGTGGTGAACCAGCGCGAGATCGGGCCCGACACCGCCTCGCTGCAGGTGGCGCTGAAGAACGCGCTGCGCCAGGCGCCCGACGTGATCCTCATCGGCGAGATCCGCGACCGCGAGACCATGTCGGCCGCCATCGCCTACGCCCAGTCGGGCCACCTGGTGCTGGCCACGATGCACGCCAACAACAGCTACCACGCGCTCAACCGCATCCTGAGCTTCTACCCCGTGGAGGTGCGACCCACCATGCTGGGTGACCTGGCGGCCGCGCTGCGCGCCATCGTCTCGCAGCGCCTGCTGCGCACCCAGCAGGGCAACGCCCGCGTGCCGGCGATGGAGGTACTGCTCAACACCGCGCTGATCGCCGACCTGATCCAGAAGGCCGATTTCTCCGGCGCGCGCGAAGCGATGGAGAAATCGCTGGCCGAGGGCTCGCAGACCTTCGAGCAGGACCTGGCCCGCCTCATCCACGAGGGCTTCGTCACGCGCGAGGAAGGCCTGGCCCACGCCGATTCGCCCAACAACCTGCTGTGGCGCCTGCAGAACGACTTCGAGCAGAGCCGCTCCAGCAGCTTCGAAGCCGCCGAAGAGGAAGCCAGCGACGCCCCCTCCTTCACCGAGTTCACGCTCGACGTCAAATTCTGATGACCGATACCCTGCGCCTCGCCGAGGCGCTCATCGCCCTGCCCTCCGTCACCCCGCGTGACGCGGGTTGCCTCGAGCTGATCGCGGCCCGGCTGCAGGCCATCGGCTTCGCCTGCGAACGCATCGACAGCGGGCCCGACGACTTCCGCGTGAGCAACCTGTGGGCGCGGCGCGGCACGGGCGATCGGCCCACGCTGGTTTTCGCCGGCCACACCGACGTGGTGCCCACCGGGCCGTTGGAGGCCTGGACCAGCGACCCCTTCGTGCCCAGCCACCGCGACGGCGCGCTGTTCGGCCGTGGCGCCAGCGACATGAAGACCTCCATCGCGGCCATGGTCGTGGCCTGCGAGCGCTTCATCGCCGAACAGCCCGACCCGGGCATCGACATCGCCTTCCTGCTCACCAGCGACGAGGAAGGCCCGGCCCTGGACGGCACGGTGGTGGTGTGCAACGCGCTGAAGGCGCGCGGCGAGCGGCTCGACTGGTGCATCGTGGGCGAGCCCACCTCGGTCGAGCGCACCGGCGACATGATCAAGAACGGCCGGCGTGGCACGCTCAGCGGCAAGCTCACCGTCAAGGGCGTGCAGGGCCACATCGCCTACCCGCACCTGGCGAAGAACCCCATCCACCTGGCCGCGCCCGCGCTGGCCGAGCTGGCGGCCACCGTGTGGGACCGCGGCAATGACTTCTTCCCGCCCACGAGCTGGCAGATCAGCAACATCCACGGCGGCACCGGTGCCAGCAACGTCATCCCGGGCACGGTGGTGATCGACTTCAACTTCCGCTTCTGCACCGAGCGCACGCCCGAATCGCTGCAGGCGCAGGTGGTCGAGATCCTCGCGCGCCACGGCCTGAAGGCGGGCGATGACCACGACATCGCCTGGACCCTGGGCGGCCGGCCGTTTCTCACCACGCCGGGCACGCTGGTGGACGCGGTGCGCGACGCCATCCGCGCCGAAACCGGTATCGAGACCGAGCTCTCCACCACCGGTGGCACCAGCGACGGCCGTTTCATCGCGGCCGTGTGCCCGCAGGTGATCGAGCTCGGCCCGCCCAACGCCACCATCCACAAGGTCAACGAGCACGTGCGGCTCGCCGACATCGACCCCCTCACCGCGATCTACCGCCGCACGCTGCAGCACTTGCACGAACGCGCGCTTCAGACCGCCTGACACCGTGAACCTGCAAGAACTGCTGGCCCAGGCCGAATCCCGCCTGGCCGCCGCGAACCTGGCCTATGGCCACGGCACCACCAACGCCCGCGACGAGGCCGCCTGGCTGGTGCTGTGGCGCCTGGGCCTGCCGCTCGACACCGATACCGATGCGCACGCCGCGGATGCCGTGGGCGCCGACGCGGCCACCGCCGCCCTGGCCCTGATCGACCAGCGCATCGCCACACGCGAACCCGCCGCCTACCTCACGCAAGAGGCCTGGTTGCAGGGCGTGCCCTTCTACGTGGACCGCCGCGCCATCGTGCCGCGCAGCTTCATCGCCGAGCTCATCGCCGACGGTGGCATCGACCCCTGGTTGAGCGACACCACCGTCCGCGTGCTGGACCTGTGCACCGGCAACGGCAGTCTGGCCGTGCTCGCGGCCATGGCCTGGCCCGAGGTGCGCGTGACGGGCGCCGACCTCTCGCGCGAGGCACTGCAGGTGGCGCGCATCAACGTGGACCGGCACGGCCTGGCCGATCGCATCGCGCTCATTGAAAGCGATGGCCTCGCCGCCTGCCCCGGCCCCTGGGACCTCATCCTCTGCAACCCGCCCTACGTGAACGCCAGCAGCATGGCCGAGCTGCCACCCGAGTTCCGCGCCGAGCCCGAGCTCGCGCTGGCGGGCGGGGCGGACGGCATGGACTTCATTCGCACCCTGCTGCGCGAGGCACCGTCGCGCCTGAGCCCGCACGGCGTGCTGGTGCTCGAGATCGGCCACGAGCGCGCGCACTTCGAGACCGCCTTCCCGCACCTGAGCCCGGTGTGGCTGAGCACCAGCGCGGGCGACGACCAGGTGCTGCTGCTCACGCAAGACGATCTGTCGGAGGCCTCGGCATGATCGTCGTCCGCGATGTGGTGCTGCGCCGCGGCACCAAAGTCCTTCTCGATGGCGCCTCGCTCACCATCAACCCCGGCGAGAAGGTGGGCCTGGTGGGCCGCAACGGCGCCGGCAAGTCCAGCCTATTTCGCCTGCTCGACGGCAGCCTGCACGAAGACAAGGGCGAGTTCAGCGTGCCCGCGCAGTGGCGCATGGCCCAGGTCGCGCAGGACATGCCCGAGACCGACCAGGACGCCACGCGCTTCGTCGTCGAAGGCGACACCACCCTGCTCGCGGCCGAACGCGAGGTGGCCGAGGCCGAGGCCAGCGACGACGGCGAGCGCATGGCCCACGCCTACATGGCCCTGCACGACGCCGGTGCGCACGACGCGACGGCCCGCGCACAGGCCCTTATCCTCGGCCTGGGCTTCCGGCTCGACGAACTCGAGCGCCCGGTGGACAGCTTCTCGGGCGGCTGGCGCATGCGCCTGCAACTCGCGCGCGCGCTGATGTGCCCGAGCGAGCTGCTGCTGCTCGACGAACCCACCAACCACCTGGACCTCGATGCATTGGTCTGGCTGGAAGCCTGGCTGCAGCGCTACCCCGGCACCCTGCTCGTCATCAGCCACGACCGCGAGTTCCTCGACGCGGTGACCAACGTCACCGTGCACATCGAGCACGCGCAGCTCAAGCGCTACGGCGGCAACTACAGCCGCTTCGAGGACATGCGCGCCGAGCAGATGGCCCTGCAGGCAGCGGCCTTCTCGCGCCAGCAGGACAAGATCGCCCACCTGCAGAAGTTCATCGACCGCTTCAAGGCCAAGGCCAGCAAGGCCAAGCAGGCGCAAAGCCGCGTGAAGGCGCTGGAGCGCATGGAGCGCATCGCGCCCGTGCTGGCCGACGCCGAGTTCAGCTTCGAATTCAGCGAACCCGCCAACCTGCCCAATCCCATGCTGGTCCTGCAGGACTGCGACTTCGGCTACCCCGGCGAGCACGGCGCGGCGCCCACCACCATCGTGCGCGGCGTCAACCGCTCGGTGCTTGCGGGCCAGCGCATCGGCATCCTCGGCGCCAACGGCCAGGGCAAGTCCACGGTGGTCAAGACCATCGCGCGCACGCTCGCGCCGCTGGCCGGCACCGTCACCGAAGGCAAGGGCCTGAACATCGGCTACTTCGCGCAGCAGGAGCTCGACGTGCTCAGCCCGCGCGACAACCCGCTGGAACACATGATCCGGCTGGTCAAGGAGACCACCGCGCAGGGCCGCCTGAGCGGCCAGCCCACGCGCGAGCAGGACCTGCGCAGCTTCCTCGGCACCTTCAACTTCACCGGTGACCAGGTCTTCCAGGCCGTGGGCAGCATGAGCGGCGGCGAGAAGGCGCGCCTGGTGCTGTGCATGATCGTCTGGCAGCGCCCCAACCTGCTGCTGCTGGACGAACCCACCAACCACCTCGACCTCGCCACGCGCGAGGCGCTGTCCATCGCGCTCAACGAGTTCGAAGGCACGGTGATGCTGGTGAGCCACGACCGCTCCCTGCTGCGCGCGGTGTGCGACGAGTTCTGGCTGGTCTCGCGCGGTGGCATCGCGCCCTTCGACGGCGACCTCGACGACTACCAGCGCTACCTGCTGGACATGGCCAAGCAGGCGCGCGAAGCCCAGCGCGTGGCCGCGCGCGCGCAAGCGCCTGCCCCCGCCCCGGTGGCCGCGCCCGCCGAAGACCGGCGCGCCGACGCGCAACGGCAGAAGGCCGTCACCGAGCAGCTGCGCCCGATGAGGAAGGAACTGGCCCAGGTGGAACAGCGCATGGCCGCGCTGGCGCAGGAACGCGAACGCCTGGAGGCCGATCTGCTGGCCGCGCCCGGGCCCGCGAAGCTGGCCGAACTCGGCAAGCGCCTGAAGGTGGTGGAGGCCGAGAACGCGCACGTCGAGGCGCGCTGGCTCGAGCTCAGCGAGGCCATCGAACAGGCCCAGCAGCCCTGAGCCGCGCGCGCCCGAAGCGCGCTACAGTGGGCCCGGGCCGTTGAACGATGGCCCGTCCAACACCCCAACAGGAGGCTCACACCATGATGTCCATTCTCGGCACCATCCTCATCGGGCTCATCGCCGGCTTCGGCAACAAGTAAGCCGCCGAGGAAGGGACGGCCGTGCCGTCACCCCAGGCAGAACCCGAGGCCTTCGCCGCCCGCGCCAGCGTCGTGCACACCGCCGCGGGCGCGCTGCTCGTGGCACTCATCCTCGTGGGCCTGTACGTCGGCCGCGAGATTCTCATCCCGCTCGCTCTGGCCATCCTGCTGGGCTTCGTGCTGGGTCCGCTGGTCACGCGCCTGCGCCGCTGGGGCCTGCCACACCTGTTGTCGGTCATCACCGTGGTGACGCTGGCGTTGGGGCTGATCGGCGGCTCATTCGCCTTCATGGCCAGCGAAGTGCGCGAGCTCAGCGCCGAACTGCCCACCTACCAGCAGACCATCAAGCGCAAACTGACCGATCTGCGTCAGGCGATCCGCGCGCCCGGCATGTTCGACGGGCTCACGCGCACCGTCACACTGGTGCAGCGCGAGGCCAGCCACATCGCCGAGGAAGCCACCGCCACCACGGGGGGCGCCTCGCGCGTGCAGAAGGTCGAGATCCAGGGCGAGAGCCGCTCGCCGCTGAGCCGGGCCCTGGATGGACTGGAACGCGTGGCCAGTCCTTTGCTCACGGCCGGCATCGTGCTGGTCTTCACCTTCCTGATCCTGCTCGACCGGCTCGACCTGCGCGACCGCCTCATCCGCCTCGTCGGCGGCAACCTGCACCGCGCCACCGACGCGATGGACGAAGCGGGCGAGCGCATCTCCAGCTACCTGATCGTTCAGCTCTGGGTCAACCTGAGCTACGGCGTTCCGATGGCGCTGGGGCTCTGGCTCATCGGCGTGCCGGGCGCCTTCCTGTGGGGCGCGGTGGCGGCGCTGATGCGCTACGTGCCCTACGTGGGCCCGATGATCTCGGCGGTGTTCCCCTTGGCCCTGGCCTTCGCCATCGATCCGGGCTGGTCCACGGTGCTGTGGACACTGGCCCTCATCGTGGCGCTGGAAGTCATCAGCAACAACGTCGTCGAGCCCTGGCTCTATGGCTCGAGCACCGGCCTGTCGGCCATCTCGCTCATCGTGGCCGCCACGTTCTGGACGGCGCTCTGGGGGCCGGTGGGTCTGGTGATGTCCACGCCCTTGACGGTCTGCCTGCTGGTCATCGGCCGCCACCTGCCCGCGCTGCAGTTCTTCAACGTGCTACTGGGCAGCGCCCCCGCGCTGGACGCGCCCACGCGGCTGTACCAGCGCCTGTTGAGCGGCGATGTCGATGAAGCGGTGGAGCTGGGCCGTGAACTGGCGCAGGCGGCCGACTCGTTGCCGGCGTTCTACCAGGACAGCGCCCTGCCCGTGCTGCGCCGCACGGTGGCCGACTACCAGACCGTGTCGACCTCGGAGCACCGCCTGCGCCTCATCACGGGCATGGAGGCCCTGCTCGACGAACTGCACGAACTGACGCCCTTGCCGCCCGAGCCGGCGCCCACCGTGCTGTGCCTCGGCGCCCAATGGGAAGTCGACACATTGGCCGCGCGCATGCTGGCCCACGCGCTGGCGCTGGAAGGCACCCCGGCCCGCGCCGACGCCGCCCTGGCCAGCAGCGCGGAATCGTTGGTCGACATCACCGGGCCGGCGCCGCGCGCGGTGTGTCTCTCCCTGTTCGCGCCCAAGCCCTGGCGCGCGGCCAGGCGCGCCTGCCGCCGCGTCCAGCGGCGCTGGCCCGACGCCCGCATCGTCGTGTGCGCCTGGAACCTCGACGAGAAGGCGCTCGCGGACCCGGCGCTGGTCGAGACGCTGGACGCGCACGCCGTGGCCGGCTCCCTGGTCGAAGCGGTGCTGCGCGCGCAGGAAAGCCTGGGGGCGACCGTCACCGAATGGGAAAAGGCACCGGTGCCGCCCCACGACGCGCAGCGCCTTCAGCGGCTGCGGGCACTGGGCGCACTCGATGAGCCGGCGCTGCGCGAGCTGTTCGAGCGCACCGCGCAGCGGGCGGCATCGATCTTCGACGTCTCCGCGGCCATGGTGACGGTCGTCACCGACAAGGAACTGCGGGTGCTGGGCTTTCACGGCGCGCTGCGCACCGCCGTCGATGGCCAGGACGTGGTGATCGACAGTGGCAAGCCCCTTGAACTGCCGCGTGAACAGGCCCTGTGCGGCCACGTGGTGGCCCGCGACGAGGTGCTGCTGGTGCCCGACATCGCGAAGGACCCACGCTTCGCCGCCAACCCGGGCTTGCGCCGCTCGGGCCTGCGCTTCTACGCGGGTGCGCCGCTGCGCATGAAGCGTGGCGGGGCGATCGGCTCGCTCTGTCTTCTGGACACCGAGCCGACCCAACTGAGCGAGCGAGACCTCAAACTCTTGCAGGCCATGGCCCAGGACCTGATGGAAACGATCGCCCAACACAAGCCGCACGCCGATGTGGAAGCGGCCGATGCAGAGTCTCCTGAGGAGCCCAAGCCATCCGCGACCGTGGGCCAGGTCGTTCCCGACCCCTGAGGCTTCAAGGGACACGACAAGCGACCAAAGAAAAAGGCCCTGGTCTTGCGACCAGGGCCTTCCTGTTGGTGGTAGGACGTGGCAGGCTCGAACTGCCGACCAACGGATTAAAAGTCCGCTGCTCTACCAACTGAGCTAACGTCCCACACTTTTCTAACCGTCTCCGCAACTTGCTTGTCGCTTGCTGCGAAGCCTCAGATTATAGCGTGCCTTTGATGGCTTTCTGAAGACCGATCGCTTTTTTCTTGCGATGCATTCGCGAGCGTGTCGAGCAGCCAGCCCGCGGCGCACAGGCCGAAGGTGGCGGTGACGGTGACGACCGATCCGAAGCCATGGCAATTGAGCGACCCATCGCCACCGTCGAGTCCGCACGAGGGGTCCGGCGGCGCCACGGCTTCGCGGCTGAACACGCACACGGTGCCCATGCGGCCTTGCCGCGCGCCGCCGTGGTGCTTGCGCAGGCGGTAGCGCAGTTGCGCGAGCAAGGGGTCGTGCGTGACCTCGGCCAGGTCGGCCACCTGCACGGCCTCGGCGCGGCGCTTGCCGCCGGCCGCGCCCACGCTCACGAAGGGCACGCGCTCGGCCTTGGCCCAGGCGGCCATCGCCGTCTTGGCGCGCACTTGGTCGCAGGCGTCGATGAGTCCGTCGGGACGCTGGCCCTGGAGCAGGCCGGGCCAGTTCTCCGGCGTCACGAAGTCGTCCACCAGGTCGAGCGCGATGTCGGGATGAAAACCCAGGATGCGATCACGCAAGGCCTCGGCCTTGGCCTGGCCCAGCGTCGCATCCTGCGCGTGCACCTGCCGATTGATGTTGGATTCGGCGACGTGATCGAGGTCGATCAGGGTGAGGCGGCGCACGCCGCTGCGCGCCAGCGCTTCGGCCGCCCAGGACCCCACGCCGCCCAGCCCCGCCACCACCAGGTGCGCATCGAAGATCCGCTGCGCGCCCGACACGCCGTAGAGCCGCCGCAGGCCACCGAAGCGGCGCTCGAAGCGCTCGGCGTCGAGCGTGTTCACCCCGCGCGCTCCAGCAGCCACATCTGGAACTTGAAGCCCAGCACCGCGCCGCCCACGATGCCCGCCACGGCGATGGCGCTCAGCAGGCTCAGGGTGGACAGGCCCGACAAACCCTGCCCCACGGTGCAGCCCAACGCCGTGACGCCCCCCACGCCCATGAGCGCGCCGCCCACGAGGTGCAGCGCCGTGTCGCGCGTGTCGCGAAAGCCTTCCCAGCGGAAGCTGCGCTCGATGAGCGCGCAGACGAAGGAGCCCGCGACCACACCGAAGACCGTGACCACGCCGAAGGTGAGCACCTTGGTGGTGTCGCTGAAGTAGATGAGCCAGTCGAGCACGAAGGCCATGGGCGCGGTGAAGGTCAGGGCCTCCATGCGCCCGCTGTTGCTGCCGACGTAGACGGGCTCCAGCGTTTCGGGGTGCTCGGGCAGGAAACCCAGGTGGCCACTGACCCACCACATGCCCACGATGGTGAGGCCGATGCCGATGCCCGCGAGCAGGTTGTTGCCGGTGCGGAAGTCGGCGCTGCTCAGGCACCAGGCAATGATCGCGATGCCGATGACCAGCGCGCAGAGCAGGCCCGCGACGCCCGGCTCCATGCCGAGCGCGTTGGCCACCCAGGTGGGCAGCGCCGAGCCCGAAGGCAGTTCGGCGCTGATGCGGTCCACGGTGTTCACGCGCACCACGCCGAAGATGCCGCGCAGCGTCATGAACGCGGCCAGGCCCATGACGAAGAACACCACGAGCGACTTGAGGCTGCCCGCGCCGATGCGCACCAGCGTCTTGCTGCCGCAGCCCGAGGCCAGCACCATGCCGAAGCCGAACAGGGTGCCGCCGACCAGCGCGGAGAGCCAGATGAAGCGGCTGCCCGTGTACAGGGACTGGCTGGTGTCGATCCAGCCCAGCCAGCCCATGCCGTAGAAGCCGATGGCCGCCACGCCCACCGCCATGACCCACATGCGCATGCGGGTCCAGTCGCCCATGTTGACGATGTCGCTGATCGCCCCCATGGTGCAGAAGTGGGTGCGCTGGGCGATGAAGCCGAAGGCCGCGGCCACGCCGAAGGCGGCCCACAGCACGGTCTGGTTCAGGGATTGAAGGGCGGCGAGGTCATCCATAGGGCCGCGATTGTAGGTGCGGCCATGAAGCTCTCCGCTTGCAAGGGTTGAACCCAGGGACACCGCGGAACCGGCTTTGCCGGGCCGCAGGTGTCGCCCCCTTGAGGGGGTCGCGCGAAGCGCGGCGGGGGTGTTACTTCAATCTCGCGATGCGCTCCTTGGCCGCGCCGGCGGCCTCGCTCTGCGGGTGCTGCTTCACCAGGTCCTCGAGCGTCTTGCGGGCGCCCTTGGTGTCCTTGAGCTCGACCTGGCTGTTGGCCAGGGCCAGCATGGCCTCGGGGGTGCGCGGGTGGTCGGGGAATTCGCGCACCAGGCGCTGGTGCGAATCCACGGCGTCCTTGTAGGCGCGCGCGGCGTACTGGGCGTTGCCCAGCCAGTACAGCGCCACCGGGGTGAAGCCGCTGGTGGGGTAGCGGCGCAGGAAGCCGTTGAAGGCGGCCGTGGCGCCCGTGAAATCGGACTTGCGCAACGTGGCCATGGCGGCCTCGAACTCAGCCTTCTCGGCCGGCTGCGCGGTGAAGCTGCGGCCGTCGAGTTCGACCTTCACCGGCTCGACCTGGCGCAGGCGCTCGTCGATGCCGGCCTGCACGTCCTTCTGGGCGCGCTGCAGGTCGGCCACCTCGCGCGCGAGCTGCTCGTTCTGGCCGCGCAGTCGGGCGATCTCGCCGCGCAGTTGCTCGATCTGGTTGGCCAGTTCGAGCATGCTGCGCTTGATCGAGGCGTCGCTTTCGCGCTGCTGCGCGGCCGCGGCCTCGGACGCCTTGCGGCCGGCCTCGACCTGCTGGCGCAGGTCGACGATGGCCTTGCGCGCCTCGTCGTCACCGAACAGGGCGTGGGCCGAGGGCGCCCACAGGCCGCCCAGCGCCAGGACGCCGGCGGCGAGCGTGGAGTTCCAGCGCGCAAAGCTCATTCGGAGACCTCCGCGCAAAGCGCTGCGGTGCGAGCCTCTTCGGGCGGCCGTGCGATGCTCATGCTGCAGCTCAACGGTAGGTCAGCTCGACGCGGCGGTTCTTGGCCCAGGCCGACTCGTCGGCGCCGGTCTGCGCGGGCTTCTCTTCGCCGAAGCTCACGGCTTCCATCTGGCTGTCGGGCACGCCGAGCAGCGACATCGCGCGGCGCACGGCCTCGGCGCGCTTCTGGCCCAGCGCCAGGTTGTACTCGCGGCCGCCGCGCTCGTCGGTATGGCCTTCCAGGGCCACTCGCACGTTGCGGTTGGCGTTGAGGTAGCGGGCGTTCGCCTCGAGCAGTTGCGTGGCCTCGGGCTTGACCTCGAAGCTGTCGTAGTCGAAGTAGACGATGCGCTGCATCTGCGTGGGCTGGGTGCTGCCCGAGCCCGGCACCTGCACGCCGGCCACGCCGCGCTGGTCGACGCCGCTGCCCTGCCCACCCGCGCCGGCCCCGGCGGCGGTGCCGGTGCGGTCTTCGACCGGGGGCTCATCGAGTCGGACGTTGGAGCCGCAGGCCGCGAGCACGGCGGCGGCGATCAGGGCGGCGAGCAGGCCGCTGGTGCGACGGAGAGCGGAGGTTGGGAACATGGCGATTCCTGAGAGGTGTTGTTGAAGGAAAAGAAAACGAAAACCGCTGGCAAGCCGGGTAACGGTCAGCGCAGGAACGGGCCCCATTCGGGCTCCCGGATGTCACCCTGCGCCCCGGCCAGGCGGGTCTTGATGCGGCCGTCCACCGTGGTGGTCATGAGCGCGTCGCCGCCCTTATCGCGGGTGGCGTAGATGATCATGCGGCTGTTGGGCGCGAAGCTGGGGCTTTCGTCGCCGCTGGTTTCGGTGAGCGCGGTGACGGTGCCGGTGGACAGCTCCATCACGTGCAGGCGGAAGGCACCGTTGACGCGCGAGATGAAGGCGAGCCAGCGGCCGTCGGGGCTGACCGAGGGCGAGATGTTGTAGTTGCCCGTGAAGGTGACCCGCTGCGCATTGCCGCCCTGGGGGGACATGCGGTAGATCTGCGGCGAGCCGCCGCGGTCGCTGACGAAGTAGATCTGCTTGCCGTCGGCGCTGAAGACGGGCTCGGTGTCGATGCTGGCGCTTTGCGTCAGGCGGCGCGGCTCGCCGCCGTTGGCGTCCATGGTGTAGAGCTGCGCATTGCCCGAGAGGGACAGCGTGGCCACGACCGAGCGGCCATCCGGCGACCAGGCCGGCGCACTGTTGGAGCCGCGGAAATTGGCCAGCAGGCGGCGCTTGCCCGAAGCCACCTCGTGCGCGTAGATGACCGGCTTGCGCGACTCGAAGGACACGTAGGCCAGTTGCCCGCCACCGGGCGCCCAGCTCGGCGAGATGATGGGCTCGGGGCTGGTGAGCGCGGCGCGCGCGTTCTCGCCGTCGGCGTCGGCCACCCACAGGCTGTGGCGCGTGCCGGCTTTGGTGACGTAGGCGATGCGGGTGGAGAACACGCCTTTTTCGCCGGTGAGTTTTTCGTAGATGTAGTCGGCGATCTTGTGGGCCGCCAGGCGCAGGTCGGTGGCGCCCACGGGATAGCTCAGGCCGCCCAGGTCCTGGGCGCGCACCACGTCCCAGAGGCGGAAGCGCACGTCGAAGCGGCCGTCGGCCAGGCGGGTGACGCTGCCGGTGAGCAGGGAGTCGGCACCGCGCTCGCGCCAGGGGGCGAGGTCGGGCCGCGAGGTTTCGTCGAGCGCGCCGGCCAGGGGCGGCACGGCGACGAACTGGCCCGAGCGTTCCAGGTCGGCGCGCACGATGGCGGCGATGTTCTCGCTCGCGGCCTCATTGCCGCGGAAGCTGACGGCGGAGAAGGGAAAGCGCGTGAGGCCCACGCCCGTGACCTCGACCCGGAACTGCGCCAGGGCGCTGGAAGCGGGCCAGCCCAGCAGGGCAGAGGCGGACAGGAGACCCAGGGCATGCCGGCGCGGCATCCCGGTCGAGGGATGGAGTCGAGGCGGTTGGTGCATGGTGTTGGGATGGCGGGCAGCGCGGGGCGCGTGGCCCGGTGCCCTTGGAGATAGCGGCCGATAATAACGGACGTCCGCAGGCAAGCCGTGACAAGATGTGTGCCCTCGCGGCCTGCTGGACCGCTCCCGCGCCCATTGGTTCCCGAACGCTTCACCAGGGGCGCCCGATCCGAACACCCGATTTGAACCCGACCGACCCGTCCACCGCCCCACCCTCAGGCCCGCTGCGTCAGCGGCTGCTGCGCGTCTGGCCCTATTTCCGCGACGCCAGGACAGGCATCGTCTTCGCCGCTCTGGCCACGGTGGTCGGCGCGCTGACCGAGCCGCTCATTCCCGCCCTGCTCAAGACCCTGCTCGACGAGGGCTTCAATGACGGGCGCATTCCGCTGTGGATGGTGCCCGTGGCCTTCATGGGCCTGTTCGGCGTGCGCGGCATGGCCTCCTTCGTGGCGCAGTACGCGCTGTCGTACACGGCCAACACGGGCATGCTCAACCTGCGCCGCGCCATGTTCGCCAAGCTCAACGCGGCGCAGCTCTCGCTGTTCTCGCGCCAGAGCGCGAGCAAGCTGTCCAACACGCTGGTGTACGAGGTGCAGACCGGCTCGCAGATGCTGGTCTCGTCCTTCCTCACGCTGGCGCGCGACGCGCTGACGCTGCTGGCGCTCATGGGCTACCTGCTCTACCTGAACTGGAAGCTCACGCTGATCGTGATCGCGGTGTTCCCGGGGCTGGCCTGGATCATGCGCGTGCTCTCCAAGCGCCTGTACCGCCTCACGCGCGCCAGCCAGCAGGCCACCGACGAGCTGGCCTACGTGGTGGAGGAAAACGCCCTTGCCCACCGGGTGGTGCGCCTGCACGGCGCGCAGCGGCGCCAGGCCGAGCGCTTCGACCACCTCAGCGTGGCGCTGCGCCGCCTCGCCCTCAAGAGCACCATCGCCATGGCGGCCATGACGCCCTTCACCCAGTTGCTGGCCTCGGCCGCGTTGTCGGCGGTGATCGCCGTGGCGCTGTGGCAGAGCAGCACCACGGGCGTCACCGTGGGCAACTTCGTGGCCTTCGTCACCGCCATGCTGATGCTCATCGCCCCGATCCGGCACCTGGCCGAGATCGCCTCGCCCATCACGCGCGGCCTGGCGGCGCTGGAGCGCGGCATCGAGCTCATCGAGCAGACGCCCGAGCAGACCGGCGGCACACACGTGGCCGAGCGCGTGCAAGGCGCCATCCACCTGCAGGGCGTGTGGGTGCGCTACCCGCCCAAGGCGGAGCCGGCGAACGGCGGCGAGGACGCCGGCCTGGCCCTGCGCGGCGTCGACCTGGACATCCGCCCCGGCGAGGTCGTGGCCTTCGTCGGCCCCTCGGGCTCGGGCAAGACCACGCTCATCAACCTGCTGCCGCGCTTCGTGGAGGTCGATCGCGGCACGGTGTCGCTCGACGGCGTGCCGCTGCCCGCGTGGGATCTGGCCAGCCTGCGCCGCCAGTTCGCCCTGGTGAGCCAGGACGTGGTGATGCTCAACGACAGCCTGGCCGCCAACGTGGCCCTGGGCACGGCCGACGACGACATCGACGACGAGCGCGTGCGCGCCGCCCTGCTGTCGGCCAACCTGGGCGAGTTGCTGGAGCGCCTGCCCCAGGGCATGCACACCAACGTGGGCCACAACGCCACCGAGCTCTCGGGCGGGCAGCGCCAGCGCCTGGCCATCGCGCGCGCCATCTACAAGGACGCGCCCATCCTCATCCTCGACGAGGCCACCTCGGCGCTGGACAACGAGTCCGAGCGGCTGGTGCAGGACGCGCTGGCGCGGCTCATGCGGGGCCGCACCACCCTGGTCATCGCGCACCGGCTGTCCACCATCGAACACGCCGACCGCGTGATCGTGCTGGCCGAGGGGCGCATCGCCGAGCAGGGATCGCACGCCCAGTTGTTGGCGGCCGACGGCGTGTACGCGCGGCTGCACGCGCAGGGGTTGGGCACGGCCGGCGAGGACGCCCAGGCGACAGCGCCCCAGGTCGCACCGGATTGAGCGCGGCGGCGCACGGGTGTACAACGGCGGGACAACCCCACGGCCTCGGAGACACGCCATGCGCAACCTCACCGAACAGCTCACCCAGTACGCGGCCTACCACCGCGACCGCCGCAACATCCTCACCCACTTCGTCGGCATCCCCATGATCGTGCTGGCCGTGGCCGTGCTGCTGGCGCGGCCGGTGTTCGCGCAGTGGGGCGCCGTGGCCGTGTCACCCGCCACGGTGGTCACCGCGCTCACGGTGCTGTACTACCTCAAGCTGGACGTGCGCCTGGGCGCGGCGATGGCGGTGCTGCTGGCCCTGTCGCTGTGGTTCGCGCAGGCGGTGGGCGCGCAGTCCACGGCCGTGTGGCTCACGGTGGGCATCGGCCTGTTCGTCGTGGGCTGGGTGATCCAGTTCATCGGCCACTACTACGAGGGCCGCAAGCCCGCCTTCGTGGACGACCTCGTGGGCCTGATCATCGGTCCGCTGTTCGTGGTGGCCGAACTGGGCTTCCTGATGGGCCTGCGGCCCGAGCTGCAGCAGGCGATCGAGGAGCGCGTGGGGCCGGTGCGCGAAGCCCCACCCGCGCGGGCGGCCTGAGCCCGGCCCCATAGACAGCGGCCACCCCGCGCCACCCGGACACCCGGCGCCCGAAGCGGCGCGCTGGGCACGCCGTTTGCCGCCCTTGTGTTCGTCTCGGCGCGTGCCGGACGATTGACGATCAAGCGGAGGCCACATGCAGGCGCACGACAAACACCCCCCATCGGGCCATTACCTCGGGCTGCTCGCCGAGCTGGCGATCGACTTCGTGGTGATGTACTTCGTGATGTACACGATGATCGCCACGGTGCAGCACCTGCGGCTCAACCTCAACAACGTCTACATGACGCTGATGATGGTCGCGCCGATGGCGGTCGTCATGATGGTCTTCATGCGATCGATGTTTCCGAACAGGCGCGCGAACCTCGTGGCCGTGGCGGTGGCAGCGGCGGTCTTCGTCGCCAGCTTCGCCGCCATGCGCACGCAGGCGGGCATCGGGGACCGCGAATTCCTGCGCTCGATGATTCCGCACCATTCGGGCGCCATCCTCATGTGCCAGGAGGCGCAGATCACCGATCCCCGGATCGTCGCCCTGTGCCAGGAAATCGTGAAATCGCAGACCGAGGAGATTGCACGGATGGAGGCCATGCTCCAGTAGAAGGGCCCGTTGCAGGGCGGACAGGATCGAGGTCTCGTCGTCGACGATCAGCAGGCGGGTGGCACTCATGCGGCTCCTCTTGGTTTGACGTGGATCACCAGCTTGCCGCCCAGCTTCGCGTCGAAATTGCGGATGCGCTGGATCAGCGCGGCGCTCAGCACGTGCCCGGCGGACAGCATCAAGGTGCCGGTGGGCGAGACGAGGTCGCGCGCCAGCACCATGTCGGGTTCGAGCTGGCCCGAACCCAAGGCCACTTCGGGCTGGTGCCGGGCGCGCTCGGGCTCGGTGATGTGCAGGAAGACGTCCACCACCTCGGGGTCGAACTGGCTGCCGCGGCCATGGCGAATCATGGTGCGCGCTTCCTGCATGGACATGTGCGCGTCCACCAGGTGCCCATGCTGCAGTTCGTCGAAGGCGTCGACCACGGCGAGGATGCGCGCGCCCACGGGCACGGCCTCGCCGCTGAGGCCATCGGGATAGCCCTGGCCGTCGAAGCGTTCGTGGTGCGCGCGGATCAGCGCCGCCACCGGCGGCATGTCCTCCAGCGGCATCAGAGCCTGCTCGCCGAGTTCGGCGTGACGCAGGTACTGCGCGGACTCCTGCGCGTCGTAGCGCGCCACGGGTTTGGTGAGCAGCGCATCGGGCAGGCCGATCAGGCCGATGTCGTGCAGCAGCGCCGCCACGAACACCTGCTGCACCTCCTCCTCGGGCCTCGCCATCGTCTGCGCCAGCTTGCGCGCGAGCTCGGCCACGCGCCGGCCATGCCCGGCCAGACGCCCGCCGCGCATCTCGATGAGGCCCGAAAACACCTTGATGCCGGTCAGGTATTGGCGCTTGAGCGCCTCGTTGGCCCGGGCCAGCGCCTGGGTGCGTTCCGCCACGCGTTGTTCGAGCCGCTCGTTGGCCTCGCGCAGTTCGGCGTTCTGGCGCGCGGTCAGCGCCTCCAGGCGGGCGCGCTCGCGCTCGAGCGCCAGGAACTGCAGTCCCTGGCGAACGGTGGCGCGCAGTTCGCCGTCGTCCCAGGGCTTGCTCAGGTAGCGGAAGATGCGGCCGTGGTTGATCGCCGCAACCGCCGCATCGGCGTCGGCGTGCCCGGTGAGCAACAGGCGCACGCACTGCGGCCAGTGCTCGTTCACGCTCGCCAGCAGTTGCGCGCCGTTCATTTCGGGCATGCGCATGTCGGAGATGACCAGGTCCACCCGGTCGGCCTGCAGCACCTGCAGCGCCTCGGCTCCGCTGTCCGCGGTGAGCACGCGCCAGCCTTCGGGGCGCAGGCTGCGCCTGAGCGCAGACAGGATGTTCGGCTCGTCGTCCACGCACAACACGGTGTACGGCATGGCGCCGGACGCCGCATCGGCCGGGGAAGGCGGCAGGTCCGTCACGGCGCTCACTGGAGGACCCTCCGTGCTGCGCACTGCGGGGCTGAGCCCCTTGGGAACGGCCCGGAGCTCATGAAGTCAGCACCTCGCACAAGGCGGTGGCCGCTGCGCCACTCTCGTGCAACACCGCCACGCAGTCGTCGATGCCGATGCCCAGCCGCACCCAGACCTCGACCGCGACCTCGGGAACGGCCTGCACGCCCTCCTCGGCGCTGGCGATGCCGTGCGCCAGCGCGTCGGCCACTTGCACGAGATCGGCCAGGCCCGCGCCGGTGCTGGCCTCACCGGCTGGCGCGTGGTGCGCCGAGATGGCGGCGGTGATCGTGGCCGGCAGGTGCCAGCGCCGCGCCAGCCACTCGCCCGCCACACCGTGGTCGACGCCCAGCACCGCGCGTTCCGCCTCCCACTGGGCGAGATCGGCGTGCAGTGCGTACTGCCGCGCCTGGCCGTATTCGACCGGAAAGGCGCTGGCCAGCGCCAGCTCGCCCACGTCGTGCAACAGGCCCGCGGTGAAGGCCACATCCGCCTCGAAGCCCGCCACGGGCGCCAGCCCGCGCGCGATGAAGGCGCTGGTCAGCGCATGGCACCAGAAGCGCGGGAAATCGAAGCCACCGGCCTGCGCGCCCAGCGGGAAGAGGTTGGCCAGGGACACCCCCGCCAGCAGCGCGGCCACGGTGGACAGGCCCAGCACCGTGATCGCCGAGCGGATCGTCGCGACCCGCCCGGTGGCGCCGTAGAAGGCGGTATTGGCGGCGCGCAGCGTGCGCGCCGTGAGACCCTGGTCGCGCTCGATGCTGTCGGCAATGGCTGCCGCGCCGGCGCGTTCGTCGTGCAGGGCCGCCATCGCCGCGTGCACCGCCCGCGGCAGACTGGGCAGGTCGGCGATGGCACGCTGCAAGGCCTCGGCCGTGATGGGCGCGCGTGGCGCGTCGTCTGGCGAGCCCTGCCCGCGCACCGGCGAAGCCGGCACCGGCCTTGGCAGCGGCTGCGTCACCCCGTGGTACTCGCGCAGCACCGGCAGCAGCGGATGCACATGCCCGCTGCCCAGCGAGCGCCGGAACAGCAGACCCAGATGGGCAAGGCGCTGCGCCTCGGCGCCGAGGACCTGCGGCTGCGCCGGCCGTGCGTTGGCCGGGGCCGTGGAGGCGCCGCTGACCAGTGAACTCATTGCAGTACCCCTGATTGATTTTCTGGCGTGAGCAGCAGGATGTGTCCGCACACCCCACCCTCGCGCAACAGCGGGCGACGCTGCGCCCGGTGGCTTGTCCCGCCCAGCTCGACCAGCAGGGGGTCCCCCTCACCTGCGTCCAGCAGCGGGTGCAGGGCCGTCGGAAGCGCACCGATGGCGGGTCCGCCCAGCTCGGCGGCGGCCTGCGGGGCCAGGCGCCGGGCCTCCGCGTTGGCGAAGGCCAGCGTGCCATCCGTGTCCACCACGATCACGGCCCCGGGCAAGGCTTCCAGCGCGTCGCGCGTGCTCGACGCCACCAGGGCCAGCAGTTCGGACTCGCCGCGCTGGCGCGCCAGCAGCGATTCCAGGCGCTGGTTGAGCGCCTGGTAGTCGGCGTTGGCGGCCTCCACCTGGCGGGCCAGGCGCCGGTTTTCGTCCGCCATGGCCTTCTGCCGGAAAGCCTCGGCGACGTGCTCGCGCAGCCGCGCATCGTCCCAGGGCTTGGTGAGAAACTTGTAGATCGCGCCTTCGTTGACGGCGTCGAGAATGGACTGCAGCTCGGTGTAGCCCGACAGCACCATGCGCATGGTGTGCGGGTAGAGCGCCTTGGCGCGGCGCAGAAACTCCACGCCGGTCATGCCCGGCATGCGCTGGTCCGAGAGGATCACGTCCACCTCGCCTTCGGCCAGCCGTTGCAGGCCCTCGGCCGCGCCGTTCGCCGTGACGATCGCATAGCCATCGCGGCGCAACAGGCGCTTGAGCGAGGCCAGCACGTGCTCCTCGTCGTCCACCAGCAGCAGGGTGCGCGTGCTGCGCGCGCGCGTCAGGAAGCGCTCGGGCAGACGCCGGCCTTCCAGCAGCAGCGCCGCGCAGGCCTCTGGCGGCAGCGCCTCGCTGAAGCGATTGCCCTGGATCAGGTCACAACGGTTGGCCGCCAACAAGCTCAGCTGGCCGTCCGTTTCGACGCCCTCGGCCAGCACCTTGAGCTGCAGGCCCTGCGCCATGGTGATGATGGCCCGCGTGACGGAGACGTCCTCGGGCGCGGCGGTCACGTCGTGCACGAAGGAACGGTCCACCTTGACCACGTCAAGGGGCAGGCTGCGCAGGCAGCTCAGGCTGGAGTAGCCGGTGCCGAAGTCGTCCAGCGCCACCTCGATGCCGAGGGCCCGGATCTCGCGCAGAGTGGCCGCGGCATGGGCCACGTCGGCCATCACGGCGCCTTCGGTCACTTCGATGCACAAGCGCATGGGGTCGGCCCCGCTGTCGAGCAGGATGGACTGGATGTGGGCCGCGAGGTCGCGCCGCTGCAATTGAAGGGGCGAGAGGTTGAGCGCCACGCGCACGCGCGGCACGCCTTCGGCGTGCCATCGCGCGATCTGCTGGCATACGCGGCGCAACACCCAATCGCCCAGGCGTCCGATGAGCCCCGTGCGCTCGGCCACCGCAACGAACTCGCCCGGCGCCACGGGCCCCAGGGCGGGCGAGTCCCACCGCAACAAGGCTTCGACGCCTGCCACGTGCCCATCGGACAGGTCGACCTGTGGCTGGTAGTGCAGCGCCAGGCCGTCCTCGTCGATGGCCTGACGCAGCAGGGCTTCCACGCGCATCTCGCGCAAGGCCCGCACGTTGGACTCGGGCTCGTAGAGCACGACCGGCGCCTCCACCGTGGCCCGCAGGCGCGCGGTCTGGGCCAGCTCCAGCAGTTCGGTGGGCCGCTGCGCATCGCCCGGGTAGCTCGCCATGCCGATCACGCAGCGCGCGAAGGTCTGCGTCGAGGCCACCTCGATGGGCGCCTCCAGCGCCTGGCACAAGCGCGCCGCGCGCGCCTGCACGGCCGCGCGTGCCTCGGCGGGGTCCTGCGTCAGCTCCAGCATCAGCGCGAACTCCTGGCTGCCCAGCCGCGCCACGGTCTCGCCCTCGGCCAATTCCTGCTGCAGCCGCGCGGCCAGCGCCATCGCCAGCGCGTCGCCAGCGCCAAAGCCCATGCGGTCCTGCAGTTCGGCAATGCGGGGCACGTCGATCGCGAGCAGGGTGACGATGCGCGGCTCCCAACCCGCGGCGACGATGGCCGCATCCACCCGGTCGAGGAATGCCGCCCGGTTGGGCAGGCCCGTCACCTCGTCCTGCGTCGCCAGTTCCTGCATGCGCCGCTCGGCTTCGCGCTGGGCCGTGATGTCCTGCAGCAGCGCCACGCCGCGCAGGGTGCCCGCCCCGTCCTGCTCGACGCGTCCGCGGTGCAACACCACCAGGCGCTGCCCCTGCGCCGTCAGCACGCGGTGCTGGAAATCGAAGGGCTCGCCCGGCTCGGCGCTGCGCCAGATGCCGGCCACGTAGTCGCGCTCGTCGGGTGGTACCCAGTCCAGCGCATCGACCAGGCAAGGGGGTGTGTCCTCGGCCAGACCGACCAGTTGGCGCAGCCCGCCAGACAGCGTCACCAGCCCTTGCGGCAAGGTGATTTCGAAGGAACCGGAGCGGCACAGGGCCTCGGTTCGTTCCAGCATCTCGGCGTTCCAGCGCGCCCGGTTCAGGGCCTCGGTCAACTCCGAAATGTCGTGCAGGGTGATCAGCACCGCCGGCCGGCCACCGAAGCACACGCGCGTCGCGAAAATGCGCGCATCGAAGCGGCTGCCGTCGCGGCGCTGCATGGCCATCTGGCCCGGACGCCCCGTCTTGCCGGCCAGGCGGCGCGCCACGATCTCGCCAGCGCGCGCCAGGTGTTCAGGCGGTGTCACCACGCGGTGGTGGTGCCCGATCAGCTCCTCCAGCGGCCAGCCCATCAGCGCCGCCAGCTCCGGATTGGCATAGGCGATGCATTCGTCCTGGATCACGAAGTGCGCCGTCTGCGAATGCTCGATGAGCGCGCACGCGTCTTCACCCGACACGGTGGCCGTGCCAGCTGGCAAACGGGGGGTCGATGGTGTGGGCATAGATGCGGCCTGGACGCGTTGTTCTCCTGGGCTTCGGCGCTCAAGGGCCTGGCTTGATGCGGGGAAACCTGGATTCGGGATGGCCGGCGTCAATCTCCGCTGCAGACATGACGAAATCCTCAACACAACGAGGTCCCGCTCAAGCCGCCGGCCACGGCCGTCGATATCAGGCGCAGCGCCCGGCCGCCGGGGCCGCGCCACCCCTTCGAGGTTCGCCATGCAGATCGCGCAACATCTCTGGACCGCCGACGGCGGCTGGGCCCCCGCCCTACCCGCTGGCGATGCCGGCGTGCAACTGGTTCTTCTGTTTGGCGGCGGTGCTCGGCTGCGCAGCCAGGGGCCGATGGCGGCGCTGACCGCCGCGTTTCCTCAGGGGCACGTCATCGGCTGCTCGACCGCGGGCGAAGTGGCGGCCACCACCGTGCACGACGACACCCTGGTGGCCACCGCGGTGCGCTTCGAACATTGCACCGTGGACAGCGTGGAGGTGACACTCGCGCCGGGTGACGACGGCGCCGATGCCGCGCGCGGCATCGCCCAGGCGCTGATGCGCCCGGATCTGCGCCACGTGCTGGCCCTGTGCGACGGGCTCGCGGTCAACGGCAGTGCCTTTGCCCACGCCCTGCGCGCGGCGCTGCCGCCGCATGTGTGCGCCACCGGCGGCCTGGCCGCCGACGGCGATCGCTTCAGCGAGACGCTGGTGTGCCACGGCGAGACCGCGGCGACGGGGCGTGTCGTCGCCGTGGGCCTGTACGGCGAAGCGCTTCGCGTGGGCTACGGCTCGCTCGGCGGCTGGGACAGCTTTGGCCCCGTGCGCCGCGTCACCCGCTCGCGGGGCAACGTGCTGTTCGAACTCGACGGCCAGTCCGCGCTGGGCCTGTACAAGACCTACCTCGGCGAACACGCCGCCGGCCTGCCCGGCTCGGCGCTGCTGTTTCCATTGCTGCTCGACGACCCCCAGGGCGGCCCCGGCCTGGTGCGCGCGGTGCTGGGTGTCGACGAGGCCGCTGGCAGCCTGACCTTTGCCGGCGATGTGCCCGAAGGCGCGCAAGCGCGCCTGATGAAGGCCAACTTCGACCGCCTCATCGACGGTGCGTCGGGTGCGGCCAGTGCCAGCCTGCAGCACCTCGACGGCGCACCGGGTGGCCTGGCGCTGCTGGTGAGCTGCGTGGGACGCCGCCTGGTGCTCAAGCAACGCGTCGAAGAAGAGCTGGAGGCCGTGCGCGAGGTGCTGCCACACGCCACGCTGACGGGTTTCTATTCCTACGGCGAGCTGTGTCCACAAGGCGACGTGGGCAGTTGCGAACTGCACAACCAGACCATGACCATCACCACCTTGGCGGAGGCGGCATGAGCGCCGCCGGGCCGCGGCACAAACTGCTGGAGCGCCAGCTCAAGCGCAGCTTCGGCACGGCCGATGCGGCGCCCGCTGGCCTGGACACGCTGCTGGCGGCCGTCAACCAGGCCTACGAGGACGCCGACTCCGATCGCGCCATGATCGAACGTTCGCTGGATCTGATGTCGCAGGAACTCAACGAGCACAACGACCGCCTGCAAAATGAACTCGCCGAGCGCCAGCGCCGCAGCGACGAGCAGCAGGCCCTGATCCACCGGCTGGAGGAGACGCAGGGGCAGCTCGTGCAGGCCGAGAAGATGGCCTCCATCGGGCAGTTGGCCGCCGGCGTGGCCCACGAGATCAACAACCCCATCGGCTACGTCAGTTCCAACCTGGGCACGCTGCAAACCTACGTGAGCGCGCTGCTGGAGATCGTGGCCGCGTTCGAGTCGCGCATGACGGCGCTGCCCCCCGCCGACGCGGGCGCGCTGCGCGCGCTGCTGGACCAGCACGAATACGGCTATCTGCGCGAGGACGTGGTCGATCTGCTGCGCGAATCGGGTGCCGGCGTGCAACGCGTGCGCCAGATCGTGCAGGACCTCAAGGACTTCTCTCACGCTGGCGAACAGGCCTGGCTCTGGGCCGACCTGCACAAGGGCCTGGAAAGCACGCTCAACATCGTGCACAACGAAACCAAGTACGTGGCCGATGTGGAGCACCGCTACGGCGAGATCCCGCAGGTGTTCTGCCTGGCCTCGCAGTTGAACCAGGTGTTCATGAACCTGCTGGTCAATGCGGCACACGCCACGACCGGCCGTGCCACCCGGGGCCTCATCACGCTCACCACCGGCTGCCTGAATGCCGACGAGGTGTTCGTCGAGGTGGCCGACAACGGTTGCGGCATCGCGCCCGACCACCTGGGCCGCATCTTCGACCCCTTCTTCACCACCAAGCCCGTGGGCAAGGGCACGGGGCTCGGGCTGTCGGTCTCCTACGGCATCGTGCGCCGCCATGGCGGGCGCATCGAGGTGGACAGCCGCGTGGGTGAAGGCACCAGGTTCCGGGTCTGCCTGCCGGTCCGGCAGAGCGAGTCGCGAGTGCCCGGCCAGGTCGCGTAGGCCGCGCCGCGCTCACATCAGCACGATGTCGTACTGCTCCTGCGTCATGGAGTTTTCGCTCTGCAGCGAGATCGGCTTGCCGATGAACTCCGACAGCCCGGCCAGGTGCGCCCGCTCCTCGTCCAGGAACAGCTCCACCACCTTGGGCGACGCGACGACGCGGAACTCGCGCGGGTTGAAGGCGCGCGCCTCGCGCAGGATCTCGCGCAGGATGTCGTAGCACACGCTGCGAGCGGTCTTCACGTGGCCCTTGCCGCCGCAGGCCTCGCAGGCCTCGCTGAGCATGTGCGCCAGCGACTCGCGCGTGCGCTTGCGCGTCATCTCCACCAGGCCGAGCTGCGAAAACCCGCCGATCATGGTCTTGACCCGGTCGCGCGCGAGCTGCTTGCGGAACTCGGCCAGCACCGATTCGCGGTGGTCCTCAGGCGTCATGTCGATGAAGTCGACGATGACGATGCCACCCAGGTTGCGCAGGCGCAGTTGCCGCGCGATGGCCTGTGCCGCCTCGAGGTTGGTGCGAAACACCGTGTCGTCGAAGTTGCGCGCACCCACGAAACCGCCGGTGTTCACGTCCACCGTGGTCAGGGCCTCGGTCTGGTCGATGACCAGGTAGCCGCCCGACTTGAGCTCCACCCGCCGGCCCAGCGCGCGCACGATCTCCTCGTCCACGTTGAACAGGTCGAAGATGGGCCGCTCGCCGCTGTAGTGCTGCAGCTTGGCCACGGTGTCGGGCATGAATTCTTTCGCGAAGCCCGTGAGCAGCCCGTGCTGCTCGCGCGAGTCGATGCGGATCGACTGCGTGCCCGCGCCCGAGAGGTCGCGCAGCACGCGTTGCATGAGATTCAGGTCCTCGTGCAGCAGCGAAGCCGCGGGCTGGCGCAGCGCGGCCTCCTTGATGCGCAGCCAGGTCTTGCGCAGGTAGGCCACGTCGTCGGCCAGTTCCTCGTCGTCCGCATCCTCGGCGTTGGTGCGCAGAATGAAGCCACCGGAGGGGCTGCCGTCGCTCGTGGCGGTGAGGGCCAGCAGGCGCTGGCGCAGGGCCTCGCGCTGCGCGGGCGGGATCTTCTGCGACACGCCGATGTGGTTGTCCTGCGGCAGGAACACCAGCAACCGGCCCGCGATGCTGATCTGCGCCGTGAGCCGCGCGCCCTTGGTGCCGATCGGGTCCTTGAGCACCTGCACCATGAGGGCCTGGCCCTCGAAGATCTGCTTCTCGATGGGCAGCACCGGGTTGGGCGCCAGCACCTTGGGCGCGGTGACCGGTGGGACCACCGGCGCCTCGCCATGGCCCGCCTGCGGCGGAGCCGGTTCGGCGGGGGCTGGCCCGGTCGCGCGCGGCGCCGCGTGCTTGGCCTGGATGTTGGGCATCAGGTCGGCCACGTGCAGGAAGGCCGCACGGTCCAGGCCGATGTCGAGGAAGGCCGACTGCATGCCCGGCAGCACGCGCGACACCTTGCCCAGGTAGATGTTGCCCACCAGCCCGCGCTCCAGCGTGCGCTCGATGTGGACCTCCTGCACGGCGCCCTGCTCCACCACGGCCACGCGTGTCTCCTGTGGAGACCAGTTGATCAGGATGTCCTGGTTCATGGGATGGGGCTCGTCAAAGGATGGAAAGGCCGGCCGCGCGCAGGAGCTGGGCGGTCTCGAAGGCGGGCAGGCCCACGATGCCGGTGTGGCTGCCGGTGATGCGGCGGATCCACAGGCCCGCGTGGCCCTGGATGGCGTAGGCGCCGGCCTTGCCCATGGGCTCGCCGCCCTCGACGTAGCGGCGGATCTGCGCGGGCGTGAGCGCGTCGAACACCACGCTGGAGGCCGACAGTGCCGTCCAGCGCCGCGCGCCTTTGCCCACCGCCACCGCCGTCAGCACACGGTGCGGCCGGCCCGACAAGTCGGCCAGCATGCGCCGCGCTTCGGCGGCGTTGGCCGGTTTGCCCAGGATGCGCCGGCCCAGCGCGACGGTGGTGTCGGCGCACAGCACGGGCGCGGCGGGCAGGCCGCGGCGTTTGAGGCGCGCCATGGCGGCTTCGAGCTTGAGCGCGGTGACGCGCTGCACGTAACTGGCCGGCGCCTCGTTCGCACGCACGGCCTCCAGCGACTCCGCGTCCTCGTCGGCGTCGGGCAGCAGCAGCTCGTGGCGCACGCCCCATTGCGTGAGCAGTTCTCGGCGGCGCGGGCTTTGCGAAGCGAGGTAGATGAAGGTTTCGCCGCCGGGCCGTCCCAAGGCGAAACGCGCCCCCTCGGAGGGGAGCGACCCGCGCAGCGGCGGAGCGTGGGGTCGTTGTTTCATCACTCGCGGTGGTAGGGGTGGTTCGCGTTGATGGACCACGCCCGGTACAACTGCTCGATCAGCAGCACCCGCACCATGGCGTGCGGCAGGGTCAGGTCGGACAGGCGGATGCGCTGGTGCGCGGCCTCGCGAAAAGCCGGGTCCAGGCCGTCGGGCCCGCCGATGACCAGGGCGACGTCGTCACCACCCAGTTGCCACTGCTTGAGCTGCTGGGCCAGCGCCTGCGTCGTCAGCGACGTGCCGCGCTCGTCCAGCGCCACCACGCGCGCGCCGCGCGCAATGGCCGCCTCGATGCGCTGGCGCTCGGCGGCCCAGAGGGTTTCGACGGTCTTGGACCCGCGCGGCTCGGTCTTGACGGCCTTGAGCTCGACGCGCAGTTCCGGGGGAAAGCGTTTGGCGTAATCGTCGTAGGCGGTCTGGGCCCAGTCGGGCACCTTCTGCCCGACCGCGACGATCACGAGCTTCATGCCTTCTTCTTGGCGGCGGGCCTCGCCGGCTTGCGGGCGGCGGGAGCGGCCTTGGAAGCGGTCTTCTTCTTCGCGCTGGCCTGCCCGACCACCACCTTGGCCATGCCCGCGCGGGGTTTGGCTGGGGCGGCCTTCTTGGCGGCGGGCTTGCTGGCGGCGGGCTTGCTGCCCGGTGCCGCCTTCTTGGCGGGCGCCGGGGCCTTGGCCGCTTTCGCGGCGGCCTTGCGCACCACCGCCTTGGCCGACACCGGCTTGGCCTCGGCCACCGGGTCGGCGAGCTTGGCCTTCTTCTTCGCGGCCTCGGCCTTCTTGGCGGTGGCCGTGGTCAGGCGCACGGGCTTGGCGCCCCAGATTTCCTCCAGCCGGTAGTACTGGCGAATGGCCGGCTGCATCACGTGCGCCACGGCCGGGCCGCAGTCCACGATGATCCATTCGCCGTTGTCCTCGCCCTCGATGCGCGGCTTGTCGAAGCCGGCCTCGCGCACCGCGTCGCGCACGCTGGCGGCCAGGGCCTTGGTCTGGCGGTTGGAGGTGCCGCTGGCGACGATCACGCGCTCGAACAGCGGCGACAGTTCCTCGGTGTTGAAGACCACGATGTCCTGGCCCTTGACGTCCTCCAGGCCATCGACGATGGCCCTCTGCAGTTTCTGGATGTCTTTCTTCGCGGCGGATTCGCTGGTCATGTAGCGGTCTGGTAGAGGTGGTGTTGTGAAATATAGCTCGCGACCGCGTCAGGGACCAGCAGGTCCAGCGACGGGTCGTCGGCCGGCTCGGTCGCCAGCCTGGCGCGCAAGGCGGTGGCGCTGACGTGCTGCAGCGGCATGCGCAGGCGCGCGAAGGGCACGTCCACGCCGCTCAGGTCGGTGAGCGGCGCATCGCCCCGCAGGGCCTGCGCGCCGATGTTGGTGGGGCGGTTGGCCACCGCCAGCGTGGCCAGCGAGAGCACCTCTTCCCAGCGCACCCACGACTTGAATGCCAGCAACTGGTCGGCCCCCAGCACCAGGTAGAGCGTGGCCGCCGGGTACTCGGCGCGCAGTTCGGCCAGGGTGTCGGCGGTGTAGCTGGGGCCCTGGCGTTCGGTTTCGCGGCGGTCGATGCGCACGCGCGGCAGGTCGCCGAAGGCGGCCTCGCACATGGCGATGCGGTGGTGCGCGGGCGAGAGCGTGCGCGCCTTGTGCCAGGCCTGCCCCGTGGGCATCACGTGCAGCACGTCGAGCCGGAGCTGGTCCAGCGCAGCCTGCGCGAGTGCGCGGTGCGCGGTGTGCGGCGGGTCGAACGCGCCGCCGAACATGCCGACGCGCTGGATGGGCTGGGTGGCGACGGCCATCAGACCCAGTCCCGACGCACCAGGAAATCGCGGTAGAGCCGGTCCTCGGGCGTGCCCTTCTTCGTCTGGCGGTTGTAGGCCCAACTCACCAGCGGCGGCATGGACAGCAGGATGGATTCGCTGCGCCCGCCCGACTGCAGGCCGAAGTGCGTGCCCCGGTCCCACACCAGGTTGAACTCGACGTAGCGGCCGCGGCGGTAGAGCTGGAAGCTGCGCTCGCGCTCGCCGTAGGCGGTGTTCTTGCGCCGGTCCACGATGGGCAGGTAGGCGTCGAGGAAGGCGTCGCCCACCGAGCTCATCATGGCGAAGCTGCCATTGAAGCCGAGTTCGGAGAAGTCGTCGAAGAACACGCCGCCCACGCCACGCTGCTCGTCGCGGTGCTTGAGGTAGAAGTACTCGTCACACCACTGCTTGAAGCGCGGGTACTTGTCGACGCCGAAGGGGTCGAGCGCGGCCTTGCAGGCGCGGTGGAAGTGCTTCGCGTCGTCCTCGAAGCCGTAGTACGGCGTGAGGTCCATGCCGCCACCGAACCAGCACACCGGCGCCTTGCCCTTGGGCGTGGCCGCGATCATGCGCACGTTCATGTGCACCGTGGGCACGTAGGGGTTGCGCGGGTGGAAGACGAGCGACACGCCCATGGCCTCGAAGGGCGCGCCGGCCAGTTCGGGCCGGTGCTGCGTGGCCGAGGGCGGCAGTTGCGGCCCGCGCACGTGCGAGAAGCCGCAGCCCGCGCGCTCGAACACCGGTCCGTCTTCCAGGATCTGCGTGATGCCGCTGCCCTGCAGCTTCTCGCCGGGGCGCTTCTTCCAGCGGTCCACCACGAAGTGGCCACCATCCACCAGGGCCACGGTGGAGGTGATGCGTTCCTGCAGGTCGACGAGGTACTCGCGGACGTTGGTGATCGGGTTGTCAAGGGCCATGCTCACACCCTAGCAGCCTTCGGGTGCCATGGCATCGGGCGCAACGATCACAGCGCGCGAAAGCCGATGTCGCGGCGGCACTGCATGCCGTCGAAGGCGATCCGGTCCACCACCTCGTAGGCCCGGCGCTGCGCCTGCGCCACCGACTCGGCCAGCGCGGTGACGCACAGCACGCGCCCGCCCGAGACGCGCACGGCCTCGCCGTCCGCCGCCGTGCCCGCGTGGAACACCATGCGATCGGCCTCGTCGGCCGGCAGGCCGGTGATGGCGTCGCCCTTGCGCGGATCGAACGGGTAACCGGCCGCGGCCATCACCACGCCCAGCGCCACGCGCGGGTCCCAGTCGAGTTGCACGCGGTCGAGCTCACCGCGCGTGGCGGCCAGCAGCACCTGGGCGAAATGGCTGCGCAGCCGCATCATGATGGGCTGGGTTTCGGGGTCGCCCATGCGGCAGTTGAACTCCAGCGTCTTGACCGCGCCGTCGGGCGTGATCATGAGGCCCGCGTAGAGGAAGCCGGTGTACGGGATGCCGTCGGCCTTCATGCCGCGCAGCGTGGGCAGGATCACCTCGTCCATGGCGCGCTGGTGCACGGCCGGCGTCACCACCGGTGCGGGCGAGTACGCGCCCATGCCACCGGTGTTGGGGCCCTGGTCGGCGTCCTTCAGGCGCTTGTGGTCCTGGCTGGTGGCCAACGCCAGGGCGTGCTCGCCGTCGCAGAGCACGATGAAGCTGGCTTCCTCGCCCTGCAGGAACTCCTCGATGACGACGCGCGCGCCGCCTTCGTTGTGCGCCACGCCCAGTTTGTTGTCCAGCAGCATGAAGTCGATGGCCTCGTGCGCCTCGGCCGCCGTCATGGCCACCACCACGCCCTTGCCGGCGGCCAGGCCGTCGGCCTTGACCACGATGGGCGCGCCCTTGGCGTCCACGTAGGCGTGGGCCTGCGCCGGGTCGGTGAAGGCCTGGTACTCGGCCGTGGGAATGCCGTGGCGCTGCATGAAGGCCTTGCTGAAGGCCTTGGAGCTTTCCAGTTGCGCGGCCTTCTGCGTGGGGCCGAAGATGGCCAGGCCGTGCGCGCGGAACTCGTCCACCACGCCGGCCGCCAGGGGGGCCTCGGGGCCCACCACGGTGAGTTCGACGCCGTTGGCCTGCACCCATTCGCGCAGCGCCACCTTGTCGGTGATGGGCAGGTTGGTGAGCTGCCGGTCGCGCGCCGTGCCGGCGTTGCCCGGGGCCACGAAGACCTCGCTCACGCCCGCGGACTGCTTCAGGCGCCAGGCCAGGGCGTGTTCGCGGCCACCGCCGCCGATGACAAGAACCTTCATTCGGAGATTTCAGCGTTGTGGAAGACGTTCTGCACGTCGTCCAGGTCTTCGAGGATGTCCAGCAGCTTCTGCATGCGCGCGGCGTCCTCGCCGCTCAGCGCGACGGTGTTCTCGGCGCGCATGGTCACCTCGGCGATTTCCGCCTTCAGGCCCTTGGCCTCCAGCGCGTCCTTCACGGCCTCGAAATCGGCCGGAGAGGTCAGCACCTCGATGGCGCCGTCGTCGTCGGTGATGACGTCGTCGGCACCGGCCTCCAGCGCCACCTCCATCACCGCGTCTTCCGATGTGCCGGGCGCGAAGATGAGTTGGCCGCAGTGCTTGAATTGGAAAGCCACCGAGCCTTCGGTGCCCAGGTTGCCGCCGTATTTGCTGAAGGCGTGGCGCACCTCGGCCACGGTGCGCACGCGGTTGTCGGTCATGGTGTCCAGAATGACCGCCGCCCCGCCGATGCCATAGCCCTCGTAGCGGATTTCCTCCAGCGACAGGCCTTCCAGCGTGCCCGAGGCCTTGTCCACGTTGTACTTGATGCGATCGGCCGGCATGTTGGCCGCCTTGGCCTTCTCGATCGCCAGGCGCAGGCGCGGGTTCATGGCGGGGTCGCCGCCGCCGCTGCGCGCGGCCACCGTGATTTCACGGATCACACGGGTCCAGATCTTCCCCCGCTTCTCGTCCTGGCGCCCCTTGCGGTGCTGGATGTTCGCCCACTTGCTGTGTCCGGCCATGGGAAGTCCTCGAAATGCCTGCTGGCTTTGATCTAATGAGCCCGCGATTTTACGATCGCGCCCGAGCTTGCCCGCCCACCCCACCAGGACCCGACCATGGCCGAACCCCTGCTGATCGCCAAGAACGCCACTTCCCTGTGCCAGTTGCTGCCCGGCCTGGCCAACCGCCACGGCCTCATCACGGGCGCCACCGGCACCGGCAAGACCGTGACCCTGCAGGCCATGGCCGAGGGCTTCTCGCGCATTGGCGTGCCCGTGTTCATGGCCGATGTGAAGGGCGACCTCAGCGGCATCAGCCAGACCGGAAAGATCGGCGAGAAGATGGCCGCCGTGCTGGCCGAGCGCGGCATCGAAGTGCCCCAGCCCACCGAATGCCCCACCACCTTGTGGGACGTGTTCGGCCAACAGGGCCACCCCGTGCGCGCCACCGTCAGCGACATGGGCCCGCTGCTGCTGGCGCGCATGCTCAACCTGAACGACACGCAGACCGGCGTGCTCAACCTGATCTTCAAGATCGCCGACGACAACGGCCTGCTGCTGCTCGACATGAAGGACCTGCGGGCCATGCTGCAGCACGTGGGCGACAACGCCAAGCAGTTCACCACCGAATACGGCAACATCAGCGCCGCCTCCATCGGCGCCATCCAGCGCGGGCTGATGCAGGTGGAGGAACAAGGCGGCGACCAGTTCTTCGGCGAGCCCATGCTCGACATCGCCGACTTCATGCAGACCGTGGACGGCAAGGGCGTGATCAACATCCTGGCCGCCGACAAGCTGCTCAACGCGCCGCGCCTGTACGCCACCTTCCTGCTGTGGATGCTGTCGGAGCTGTTCGAGACCCTGCCCGAGATCGGCGACCCCGACAAACCGAAGCTGGTGTTCTTCTTCGACGAGGCCCACCTGCTGTTCAACGAGGCGCCCAAGGTGCTGGTCGAGCGCATCGAACTCGTGGTGCGCCTGGTGCGCTCCAAGGGCGTGGGCGTGTACTTCGTGACGCAGAACCCGCTGGACATCCCCGACAGCGTGCTCGGCCAGCTCGGCAACCGCGTGCAGCACGCCCTGCGCGCCTTCACGCCGCGCGACCAGAAGGCGGTGAAGTCCACCGCGCAGACCATGCGGCCCAAGGCCGGGCTCGACATCGAGGCCGCCATCACCGAACTCGCCGTGGGCGAGGCCCTGGTGAGCTTCCTCGACCCCAAGGGCCGGCCCTGCGAGACCGAGCGCGCCTACGTGGTGCCGCCGGGCAGCCAGATCGGCCCAATCACGCCCGAGCAGCGCCAGGCCTTGCTCAAGGGCTCCCTGGTGGCGGGCACCTACGAAAAGACCCTGGACCGCGAGAGCGCCTACGAGATGTTCCGCGCGCACGCCGGGGCGCGCGTCGAGGAAGCGGCCGAGGCCGCCGAGGGCCAGCCCGCCGCCAAGACCCCGCGCATCCCCGGCGCGGGCAAGGGCGCACCGGCCGCCGAGGAGAAAAGCGTCATCAACGAGGTGCTGTTCGGCCGCACCGGCCCGCGCGGCGGCCAGTACGACGGCCTGGTGCAGACCATGGCCAAGACGGCCGCGCGCACGGTGGCCAGCGGGCTGGGCCGGCAGATCCTGCGGGGCGTGCTGGGGGGCTTGCTGGGTGGCCGGCGTTGAAGACGCCGCGGCCGTGCCGACCCGTGCCTGGAACGTGAAACAGAGCTGAGCCCATGCCCTCCGAGATCCGGCCCACGCGAACGGGCGATCCACCGGCAATGGCGCCAGCGCTGCCGCGGGCGATCTGGGTCCTTGGCTTCGTGAGCCTGTTGATGGACATCTCATCGGAGATGATCCACAGCCTGCTGCCGCTCTTTCTGGTGGGCTCGTTGGGTGTGAGCGTGGCGGTGGTGGGCTTGATCGAAGGCGTGGCCGAGTCGACGGCCCTCATCGCCAAGGTCTTCTCCGGCGTGCTGAGCGACCACTTCCGCCGCCGCAAGTGGCTCGCCGTCATCGGCTACGCGCTCGGGGCCGTGACCAAGCCGGCCTTCGCGCTGGCACAGGGGGTCGGGACGGTCGTCGCGGCCCGCTTCATCGACCGCATCGGCAAGGGCGTGCGCGGCGCACCGCGTGATGCGCTGGTGGCCGATCTGGTGAGCCCGCAGCAGCGCGGCGCGGCCTATGGCTTGCGGCAGTCGCTGGACACCGTGGGCGCCTTCGTCGGACCCTTGCTGGCCACGGTGCTCATGGTGCTGCTGATGGGCGACTTCCGGGCGGTGTTCTGGATCGCCGTGGTGCCAGGCGTGCTGGCCGTGCTGCTCCTGATCGTGGGCGTGCGTGAGCCCGAGCACGCCGCGAACGCCGCATCTGGGAGCCCCATCCGGCGCGAGGCGCTGCACCGACTGGGAACGGCCTACTGGCGCGTGGTGGCCATCGGCTCTGCGTTCACGCTGGCCCGCTTCAGCGAGGCCTTTCTCGTGCTGCGCGCCCA
>NZ_DATIGV010000079.1:0-30221 GCF_035481345.1 Hydrogenophaga sp.
GGTGCTTTTCTATGGACAGGAAGGTCAGGCGAGCGCAGCGCCTGGGGTCGGTGCGCCAGGCGTCCCAGGTCGCGAGGAAGTTGTTGCCCAGGCCGAACCCGGTTTCCAGCACCGTGAAGTGCTCGCGGCCGGCCCATCGGACGGGCAGTCCGTTGCCGCCCAGGAACACGTGCCGTGCCTGCGCCAGCGCGCCGGCCGCGGTGTGGTACACGTCACCGAACGCCGGCGCGAATGGCACGCCCTCCGGCGTGAAGTCGATGCGTGCGGGACGGATCGGTTCGCTTTTCATCGGGGCAGGGCATCAAAGCAAAAGGGCACCGACGGTGCCCTTTGGTGCTTGCGCATGCGCTTGGAGGCCGGAGCCGCTCAGACGCGCTTCTTGTACTCGTGCGTGCGGGTGTCGATTTCGACCTTGTCGCCTTGTGCCACGAAGATCGGCACCGGGATCTCGAAGCCGGTGGCGATCTTGGCGGGCTTCAGCACCTTGCCTGAGGTGTCGCCCTTGACGGCGGGTTCCGTCCAGGTGATCTCGCGCTCGACGCTGGTGGGCAGTTCCACGGAGATGGCCTTGTCGTCGTAGAACACCACCTCGACGGCCATGCCGTCTTCCAGGTAGTTCAGGGCGTCGCCCATGTTCTCGGCTTCCACCTCGTACTGGTTGAAGTCGGCGTCCATGAAGACGTACATGGGGTCGGCGAAGTAGGAGTAGGTGCACTCCTTGTGGTCCAGGATGACCTGGTCCATCTTGTCGTCGGCCTTGAAGACGACTTCGGTGCCGATGTTGCCGAGCAGGCCCTTGAGCTTCATGCGCACGGTGGCGGCGCCGCGGCCACCACGGGCGTACTCGGTGCGCAGGACGATCATCGGGTCCTTGCCGTGCATGATGACGTTGCCGGCGCGGATTTCTTGGGCGATTTTCATGAGGGAGTTCCGTTGAAGGGATCGCCCGGCGGTTCGGGCGAAGGGCCGGCATCTGCGGTGGATGGACCTGGCCCGGGTTGCGGGTTTGTCGCGAAACCCGGCATTTTACCGTTTTCGCCCCACCGCCTGGCCCAGCTGCGTCGCGAGGTCGGGCTGGGCCAGCAGCCGCCGCCGCGCGGCCTGCACGGTCTCGCGCCAGCCGTCCACCACCTCCCACCCCGGCCAGGCCGGCGCGCCGGGCGCTGATGGCGAAGCCGGCAAGCCGTTCCAGTGGTGGTGGAAGGCGCGCAGGCTGGCCGGGGCGTCCAGCCAGTCCAGGAAGGCCCGCAGCTTGGCGTGGTGGGCGTCGTCGTGCTGGGGGTAGATCTGCCAGACGAAGGGCTGGCCGGCCCACAGGGCGCGCACCAGCGAGTCCTCGCCGCGCACGAGGTTGAGGTCGGCGCTCCAGAGCAGTTCGTCAAAGCCGCGCTGGTCCCGCCAGGGCAGGGCGTGGCGCGTGGCGCCCGGCGCCAGCGGCAGGCCCTGCGCGGCGGCGGCCGATCGGCCCGGCGTGACCAGCCAGTGCGCCTGGGCCTCGGCCATCACGGCCGCCAGGGTGGGGGGCTCGTAGCCAAAGAGCACGATGCGTCGGCCATCGGTGGGCAGCCCGTGTGCGCCCAACCAGGCCGTCCGGTCGAACGCGGCCTGCCTCGCACCCAGGTCGTCCTCGCGCAGCAGCCCGCCGGTGCGCTCGGTGAAGCCGGGGTAGAAGAAGCGCTTGGTGAGGCCCTTGCCCGGCCCGCTCATCACGGGCGAGGGCAGGCCGTGGCAGCGCTCCACCCAGGCCTCGGCGCTCAGGTACTCCAGGTTGATCCAGGCCGGCTCGGTGGTGCGCGCCGCGACGAAGGCCTCGGGCGGCTCGCAGCCGAAGGCCTCGATCCAGACCTCGCCCGGCACCACGCCTTGCAGGTCGAAGGGCTCGCGCCAGGGCAGCACGCGCACGCCGGCTGCGCCCTCGGGCGCCATCCAGGCCAGTGGCGCGGGGTCGTCGATCCACAGGCGCACGGCCTGGCCGCGCGCGCCGAGCTGCGCGGCCAGGCGCCAGCAGACGCCGATGTCGCCGTAGTTGTCGATCACGCGGCAGAAGATGTCCCAGGTGCGGGGCTCGCTCATGCGGCCGATCATGCCCGCTTCCGTGGTGACCCCGGGCGCCCTTGAAAAACTGATTTCCGCGTGCCGGGTTGTCGCTGGGGGTGGTGCATGGACACACTCGGCGCCCTCGACAGACCACAAGAGGAGACAAGCACGTGAGCCAATCATTGGGATGGATCGGCCTGGGCCGCATGGGCGAGGCCATGGTCAAGAAACTGCTGCAGGCCGGACACGGCGTGAAGGTGTGGAACCGCACGCGCAGCAAGGCCGAGCCGCTGGCCGAGTACGGCGCGCAGGTGGTCGACAGCAAGCTCGACCTGGCCGGCTGCGACACCATCTTCACCATGGTCTCCACCACCGACGACCTCAAGCAGGTGCTGTTCGGCGAAGGCGGCGTGATGACCGGCGCGAAGAAGCCGCGCACCGTGATCGACAGTTCTTCCATCTCGCAGGAAGGCTCGGCCCAGATCCGCGAGAAGCTCGAAGGCATGGGCGTGGCCTACCTCTGCGCGCCCGTCTCGGGCAACGCCAAGGTGGCCAAGGCGGGCAAGCTGCTGGTGGTGGCTTCGGGACCGAAGGCGCTGTACGACGCGAACGAGAAATACCTGGCGGCGATGTCGCGCAAGGCCATGTGGGTGGGCGAGGGCGAGCTCGCCCGCGTCTGGAAGATCGCCCACAACACCATGTTCGGCGTGATCATCCAGAGCCTGTGCGAGATCACCGTTCTGGCGGAGAAGGCCGGCATCCCGCGCCACGTGTTCCTGGAAAGCATCAACGACTCGGTGCTGGGCAGCATGTACACGCGCTACAAGACGCCGGTGCTCACGAAGCTCAGCTTCGAGCAGGTGACCTTCACGCCCAAGCTGCTGCTCAAGGACATGGACCTCGGCCTGGGCGCGGGCAAGGCGCATGGCGTGCCCATGCCCTCGGCGGCGGCCACGCGCGAGAGCATCGCGCGCATGGTGGGCCGCGGCCACGACGACGTGGACTTCGCCATCCTGCTGCAGGAAACCGCGAACGACGCCGGCCTGACGATCGCGCCGCTGAACGTGGACGTGAGCGACGGCCTGTCGAGCTGAACGATGGCGCAGCGCACCCTCATCCGCGGCGCGTCCATCGTCACCATGGACGCGCAGGGCGACCTGCCCGTGGGCGACCTGCTGGTATCGGACGACACCATCGAGGCCATCGCGCCGCACCTGTCGGTGGACGAGGCGCAGGTGGTCGACGCCAGCGGCTGCATCCTGGTGCCGGGCTTCGTCAACGCCCACATGCACACCTGGCAGACCGCGCTGCGCGGCGTGGCCGCCAACTGGACGCTGCTGCAGTACTTCAAGAACATGCACGCGGGCCTGGCCACGGTGTTCGCGCCCGAGGACCTGCGCATCGCCACGCTGGTGGGTGCGTTGAACCAGCTCAACTGCGGCACCACCACGCTGGTGGACTGGTGCCACAACAACCCCACGCCCGCGCACAACGACGCGGCGGTGGACGCCTTGCTGCAGTCCGGCATCCGCGCGGCCTTCTTCCACGGCACGCCCAAGCCCGATCCCAAGCCCGGGCAAACGCCCTTCTGGGAGGTGCCGCACCCGCGCGCCGAGGTGGAACGCCTGCTCAAGGCCCACCAGGGGAAACCGCTGCTGGAGATCCACGCCGCCGTGCTGGGCCCGCACTACAGCACGCTGGACGTGGCGGTGCACGACTTCCGCATGGCCAAGGACCTGGGCCTCATCGCCTCGCTGCACCAGGGCGGCGGGCCGGCGCGCACGCCCGACGGCTGGGAGCGGCTGGAGGAACAGGGCCTGCTTGGTGAGCAGATCAACATCGTGCACGGCCACGCGCTCAGCGACGAGCAGTTGAAGCGCTTCTGTGAACTGGGCATGAGCTTCTCGGCCGCGGCCGAAAGCGAAATGTCGCAAGGCCACGGCCACCCGCTCACGGGCCGCCTGCGCGCGCTGGGCCGCGCACCCTCGCTGGGCGTGGACCTGGAGAGCGTGATGGGCGGCGACATGATCAGCCAGGCGCGCATCGCCCTGGGCATCCAGCGCAGCCTGGACAACGTGGCCCACCGCGCCGCGCACGGCACCATTCCCGACACCTCCACCATCACCACGCGCGAGGCCCTGGCCTGGATCACCGTGGAGGGCGCGCGCATGCTGCGCCAGCTCGACCGCATCGGCACCCTGGCCCCGGGCAAGCAGGCGGACCTGGTGCTCATCCGCGCCGACGAACTGAACATGCAGCCCGTGCACGACCCGGTGAGCGCGGTGGTGTTCCAGGCCACGCTGGCCAACATCGATTCGGTCATGGTCGCGGGCCAGTGGCGCAAGCGCGCCGGGCGCCTCGTCGGCGTGGACCTGCCGCCCTTGCTGACAGCGCTGCGCGCCTCCGGCCAGAAGATCACCCAGGCCATGGGCTTGTGAGTGAACGCGCGGGGGCGCCTGCGGGCCTCCGTCACATCCACCCAGCAGGAGACACGTGATGAAGACAAGCTTGAGCGGGAAGTGGCTGTTGGTCGCCGGTGCGTATGCACTGGTCATGGGCGCGGCCTGGGCGCAGGGCAGCCCGGGCAAGCCCATCACCTTCGTGGTGCCCTTCACCGCGGGCAGCGGCACCGACATCGTGGCCCGCCTGGTGGCCGAGACCATGCAGCGCAACATGGGTCAGACCATCGTGGTGGAGAACCGCCCCGGCGCGGGCGGCAGCATCGCCTCGGCCCAGGTGGCGCGCGCCGAGGCCGACGGCCACACGGTGCTGATCCCCTCGTCGAGCCACGCCGTGAACCCGGCCGTGTACCCGAACCTGCCCTACGACACCCTGCGCGATTTCGTCGGCGTGACCGCGCTGGCCGCGCTGCCCAACGTGATGCTCACCGCGCCGGGCAAGGGCTACAAGACCGTGGCCGACGTGGTGGCCGCCGCCAAGGCGAAGCCCGGGCAACTGAACTACGCCTCGGCCGGCATCGGCAGCGCCACCCACCTCAACGCCGAGAAGTTCCGCCTGCAGGCCGGCATCGAGGCCACGCACGTGCCTTACCGCGGCACGCCCGAGGCCCTGGCCGACGTGATGGGCGAGCGCGTGGACTGGTTCTTCTCGCCGCTGTCGTCCGCGCTGCCGCTGATTCGCGAGGGCAAGGTCGTGCCGCTGGCCGTGAGCACGGCCACGCGCCACGCCGCGCTGCCCAACGTGCCCACCACGGTGGAGGCCGGCGTGCCGGGTTCGGACTTCGTGTTCTGGGTCGGCATGGTGGTCAGCGCGAAGACGCCGCCGGCGCAGATCGAGCGGCTGCACGCCGAAGCGAGCAAGGCCCTGGCCGACCCGGCGGTGGTCGAGCGCCTGGGCCGCCAGGGCGCCGTGGCCTACCCCCTGTCCACGGCCGATTTCAACCAGTTCATCCGCACCGAGATGGACGCCGCCGCGCGCATCGCGCGCGCGGCCAACCTCAAACCGCAATGAGCACAACGGAAACCTGGCGCATCCACGTCATCGGCGTCGGCAAGATGGGCCTGCCCATGGCCCGCCACCTCCTGGCCGCGGGGCACACCGTCACGGTGGAAGACCCGTCGGCCGAGCGCCTGGCCCTGGCCCGCGAGGCCGGGCTGGGCGTGGCCGACGGCCTGGCTGGGGCGCAGGTCATCGTCTCTTCCCTGCCGCACGATGGCGCGCTGCTCGCGGTGAGTGAGCGCGTGGTCGCGAACGGGGTGCAGGGCGCGGCCTGGGTGGACACCAGCACGGTGTCGCCCGAGGCCTCGGCCCGCGCGGCCGAGGCCTGCGCGCGTGCCGGTGTGCAAAGCCTGCGCTGCACCGTCTCGGGCAACAACCACATGGCCGAGGCGGCGCAGCTCACGGTGATGGCCTCGGGCCCCAAGGCCCTGCACGAGCGCCTGCTGCCCCTGCTGCGCTGCTGGGGGCCCACGCAGTTCTGGCTGGGCGAGGCCGAAGAAGCGCGGTTGATGAAGCTGGTGGTGAACCTCATGATCGCGCAGACCAGCGCCATGCTGGCCGAGGCGCTGAGCCTGGGGCAGAAGGGCGGCCTGGCCTGGGCCGACATGTGGCAGGTGATCGGCGCCAGCGCCGTGGCCTCGCCCATCGTCAAGGCCAAGAGCGTGCAGCTCTCGCAGCGCGACTACACGCCCACCTTCACCGTCGGCCAGATGAACAAGGACATCGACCTCATCCTCGGCGAAGGCGCGCGCTTGCGGGTACCGTTGACGCAGACGGCGGCCACGCGCCAGCTCATGTCGGCCGCGCAGGCGCAGGGCGATGCGGCGCTGGACTACGCGGCCATCATTCGCGTGGTGCAGCGCGCCGCCGGCCTGCCCACCGATTGAGGAAGGAAAGAGACCGCATGCGATCGTTCGTTTATCAGGGCCTGCCCAGCCGCGTGGTGTTCGGCGCGGGCGCACTGGCGCAATTGCCGCAGGCCATCCAGGCCATGGGCGCGCAGCGCGCGCTGGTGCTGTGCACGCCCGAGCAGCGCGCCAGCGCCGAGCGCGTGTCGCAACTGCTGGGCGAGCGCGCCGCCGGCATCTTCGACCGCGCGGTGATGCACGTGCCGATCGAGACCGCGCGCGAGGCGCGCGAGCTGGCGCGCCAACTGGGCGCCGATTGCGCCGTGGCCATCGGCGGCGGCTCCACCACCGGTTTGGGCAAGGCCATCGCGCTCGACTCGGGCCTGCCCATCCTGGCCATTCCCACCACCTACGCGGGCTCGGAGATGACGCCGATCTACGGGATCACCGAGGCCGGCCTGAAGAAGACCGGCAAGGACCTGAAGGTGCTGCCCCGGAGCGTGATCTACGACCCCGAACTCACGCTGAGCCTGCCTGTTGGCCTGAGCGTGACCAGCGGCATCAACGCCATCGCGCACGCGGCTGAAGGCCTTTACTCGGTGGAGGGCAACCCGGTGATCGACCTGATGGCGGAAGAGGGCATCGCCGCCATCGGCCGCGCGCTGCCGCGCATCGTGGTGGATGCGAAAGACATCGAGGCGCGCGGCGATGCGCTCTACGGTGCCTGGCTGTGCGGCATCGTGCTCGGCTCGGTGGGCATGGCGCTGCACCACAAGCTGTGCCACACCCTGGGTGGCAGCTTCAACCTGCCGCACGCCGAGACGCACACGGTGGTGCTGCCGCACGCGCTGGCCTACAACGCCGCCGCCGCGCCGCAAGCCATGCGGCGCATCGCGCGCGCACTGGGTCGCGACGACGGCCAGGCCGCGCAGGCGGTGTTCGACCTGGCGAAGGCCAACGGCGCGCCGGTGGCGCTGCGCGACATCGGCATGAAGGCGGAAGATCTGGACAAGGCCTGCGGGATCGCCTTGCAGAACCAGTACCCCAACCCGCGACCGCTGGAGGCCGGGGCGATACGCGCGCTGCTGCAGGCGGCGTGGGAAGGCGCGCGGCCTTCCTGATGCTTGGCTGAAGGCCCGCGCCTTTCACGCCACCACCTCGCGAAGATCGGGCGCCAGGGCGCTCTGTTCCGCGAATGTCCCCCGGACCGGCTGCGCCGGTCCTCCTCCTTTATTTCGCTACACAGAGCGCCCTGTCGCCCGATCCTCCAACCACGTGGGCGTGCCGCAGGTGGTGGTGTGCCTGGCTCTCCGCTGCCCGAGGGCGCTGGGTGGCCGACGCAGCGAAATAAAGGAGGAGCCAAGGGCACAGCCCTTGGCGGGGGACATTCGCGGAGTCGGCCACCCAGTGGCCTTGGGCTACCCAGAAGCGGTGGCCCGCAAGCGCCGGCCAACAACCCCCTCAGCCGTCCGAACCGTTGCTCTCCACCGCCGGCGGATCGATCGGCAACTTCGTCGCCATCACCTTGTCGATGGTGCGCCCGTCCATGTCCACGATCTCCAGCCGCCAGCCCTCCCAGGTGGCGCAGTCGCCCACGCGCGGCAGGCGGCCCGTCAGCAGCATCAGCATGCCGCTGAGCGTGTGGTAACGCCCGCGCTCCTCGTCGGGCACGCTGTCCAGGTCCAGCCGGTCCTTCAGCTCGGGCACCGGGATGTGCCCGTCCAGCAGCCAGGAGCCGTCCTCGCGCTGCATGGCCCATGAAGTCTCGGGGTCGCGCGGCTGGAACTCGCCGGTGATGGCCTCGATGAGGTCCTGCAGCGTGACGATGCCCTGCAGCTCGCCGTACTCGTCGATCACGAAGGCCATCTGCACGTCGGAGAGGCGGAAGTTGTCCAGCAGCTCCATGCCCGTGATGGTTTCGGGCACGTACAGCGGCTGCTGCAGCGGCTGCTCGGCCAGCTCGCGCGCCGCGCCGCGCAAGGCCTGCGCCATCCACTGGCGCGCGTTCAGCACGCCCTGCAGATTGCCCAGGTTGCCCTTGACCACGGGGAAGCGCGAATGCTCGCTGGTCTCCACGCGCGCCATGTTCACCTCGAAGGACTCCTCGAGGTCGAGCACCACCACGTCGCTGCGCGGCACCATCAGCGAACCGATCTGGCGGTCGTCCAGGCGGAACACGTTGCGCACCATGGCGTGCTCGTGCGATTCGATCACGCCCGCGCTCGTGCCCTCGGCCAGCATGGCGTGGATCTCTTCCTCGGTCACCGCGTTCACGTTGCCTTCCTTCACGCCCAGCAGGCGCAGCAGCGCGCGCGTGGACACCGACAGCAGCATCACGAAGGGCTTGGTGGCCTTGGACAGCCAGTCGATCGGCCGCGCCACCAGGCGCGCGAGCGCCTCGGGGTAGGTCTGGCCCAGGCGCTTGGGCACCAGTTCACCGACGACGATGGAGCAGTAGGTGATGACCACCACCACCAGCGCCGTGGCGCCGTACTGGCTGGCCTGTTCCGGCGCACCCAGGGTCTGCAGCCAGAGCGCCAGCGGGCCCGCCAGCGCCGCCTCGCCGACGATGCCGTTGAGCACGCCGATGGAGGTGATGCCGATCTGGATGGTGGAGAGGAAGCGGTTCGGGTCTTCGCCGAGCTTGACGGCCGCAGCGGCCGCGCCGTCGCCCTCGTCGATGAGTTTCTGCAAGCGCGCCTTGCGCGCGGTGACAAGCGCCAGCTCCGACATGGCGAAGACGCCGTTGAGGAGGATGAGCGCGATCAGTAAGGCAATTTCCATGGAGGTGTGAGAAGCAAGTGCCGGGCCGTCCGCGGCCACCGCGTGGGGCGGCGGCGCTCGAAGGCGGACAGGGCGTGGGAACCGGGGGGGCTGGGTCAGGCGCGCCGGGGCGGGCGGAACGGGCCGTCCAGCAGGGGCCAGCGCGGCAGGCCCACGTTCGTGGACGCCCGGGCCGGCGTCATCACGTGCGACAGCAGCGGTGCGGCGCGCCGCTGCAGGGTGTCGGGGAGGTCGGGGAGCTCGTCGCCCAGCGCGTGCTCCAGGTCGGCCAGGCCCTTCTGGCTCTTGGCGAGCGGGTCGCTGGTGGCGGCCTTCACCAGCGCGTCGGCGGCGCGCGGCACGTCGACGATGTGGTCCGGGATGTTGAAGCCCACCACCCCGAGCAGGAAATGGCAGGCGAACAGCGCGATGAGCCAGCGGCGCATGATGGAGCGGCGATTCTACGGGACCACCCCAGCGGGGCGTCCTCCGATGCCGAAAGGGCGGTCAATGCGCCTTTTCAAGGGGCGGTGGCGCCAGCACGTGCCGCGCCATGGCGTGCGCCAGTTCGGCCTCGCCCAGGAACACCGTGCCCACGCCGGCGGCGCGCAGGCGCTCGGCCTCGTCCTCGTTGTGCGACCGCACCACGATCTGGATCTCGGGGTTGAGCGTGCGCGCGGTCTCGATCATCTGGTGCAGGGAGAGCGTGTCCTGCGTGGCGATGACCAGCATGCGCGCCTGCGCGATGTGGGCCTGGATCAGCACCTCGGGCTCGCCCGCGTTGCCCACCACGGCCGCCATGCCCTTGGCGCGCAGGGCCTCCACCACTTCGCGGTTCTGGTCGGCCACCACGAAGGGCTGGCCCGCGGCCTTGAGCGCCTGCGCGATGCGCCGCCCCACGCGGCCATGGCCCACCAGCACCACCTGGCGCGAGAGGTACTTGGCTTCGGTGCTGCGCGGCAGCTCGGCCAGCGGGTCGTCGCGCGCCTCCAGGCGGCGGATCAGCGGCGAATGCTGGCGCAGCAACTCGCGCAGCGGCTCGATGGCCTTGAACAGCAGCGGGTTGATGGCGATGGAGATCAGCGCGCCGGCCAGCACCAGGCTGTGGCCCTCGTCGGGCATCAGGCCGAGCCGGGCGCCCAGGCCCACCAGGATGAAGGAGAACTCGCCGATCTGCGCCAGGCTGGCCGAGATGGTGAGCGCGGTGTGCAGCGGGTAGCGCATCAGCAGCACCAGCGCCACCGCCGCCAGCGACTTGCCCACCACGATGATGGCCACGACGCCCAGCACGTGCACCGGCTCCCGGATCAGCACGTAGGGGTCGAACAGCATGCCCACGGAGACGAAGAACAGCACCGCGAAGGCGTCGCGCAGGGGCAGCGATTCCTCCGCCGCGCGGTGGCTGAACTCGGACTCGCGCAGCACCATGCCGGCGAAGAAGGCGCCCAGCGCGAAGGACACGCCGAACAGTTCGGCCGAGGCGAAGGCGATGCCCACGGCCGCGGCCACCACGCACAGCGTGAACAGTTCGCGCGAGCCGGTGCGCGTGACCTGCCACAGCAGCCAGGGGAACAGCTTGCGCCCCACCAGCAGCATGAGCGCCACGAAGGCGCCCACGCGCAGCAGCGTGAGCCCCAGGGCCGTGCCCACGGATTCGGCGCCACCGTTGTCGGGTGCGGTGCCGCCCAGGAAGCCCGCCAGCGGTGGCAGCAGCACCAGCACCAGGACCATGGCCAGGTCTTCCACCACCAGCCAGCCGACCGCGATGCGGCCCGTGATGGATCCCAGGATGCCCAGGCTTTCCAGCGCGCGCAGCAGCACCACCGTGCTGGCCACCGACAGCGAGATGCCCAGCACCAGCGCGGGGCCGATGCCCCAGCCCCACCAGGTGGCCATGCCCATGCCCATCAGCGTGGCCACCACCATCTGCACCACCGCGCCAGGCAAGGCGATCTTGCGCACCGAGAGCAGGTCGTCGAGCGAGAAGTGCAGGCCCACGCCGAACATCAGCAGCATCACGCCGATCTCGGCGAGCTGCGAGGCGATCTGGGTGTCGGCCACGAAGCCGGGGGTGTAGGGGCCGATGATGACGCCGGCCAGCAGGTAGCCCACCAGAGCGGGCAGCTTCACGCGCGCGCAGAGGAACCCCAGGATCAGCGCCAGCCCGAGGCCGGCGGCAATCGTGTTGATCAGGGCGACATTGGCGTGCATGCGGCGGGTTCGTGGGGTGCGTCGGGTGGGGGAGGGGTGCCCGAGTGTGGCGCAATTTCGCGCCCTGGCCGGACGCGGGTTTTCCTCAGCGCGCGAGCGACTGGCCGTGCGCCTTCACGATCTCCAGGAAGCGCCGCAGCCGCGCGGCCTGGAAGCGCGCCGGCGGGTAGACGAGCTGCACCGGCAGCGGCTCGGCGCGCCAGTCGGGCACCAGGTGCACGAGGCGGCCTTCGCGCAGATCCTGCCCCACGAGCCAGGCCGAGACGATGGCCACCCCCAGACCCGCGAGCACGGCGTTGCGCAGGGCGTACAGGCTGTCGGTGCGCAGGCGCGGGCGGATGTCGAAGCGCTGCGCGGTGCCGCCGCCCACGGGGTGCAACACCACGCGGTCCCGGTAGAAGGTCTGCAAGGCCAGCCAGGGCAGCTCGCGCAACTGCTCCGGTGTGCGCGGTGCCTTGTGCCGGCCCAGCATCGCGGGCGCGCCGATCACGATGCGCGGCAGCTCGAACAGCGGCACGGCCACCACGTTCGGGTCGCGAACCTCGCCGACCTGGATCGCGCAGTCGATGCCCTCGGCCGCAAAGTCGGGCTGGCGGTCGGCCAGCAACCATTCCACGCGCACGTCGGGGTGCGCGCGCAGGTACTCGGCCAGCGGTGCCATGAGGTGCTCCTGCCCCAGCGCGTGCGGCACCTGCACCTTGAGCGTGCCGCTGGCCGCACGCCGCGAGCCACGCAGTTCTTCTTGCATGGCGTCCCACTCGTCGATCAGCGAACGCGCCATCGCCAGGCAGCGCTCGCCGTCGGGCGTGAGCGTGGCCGCGTGGGTGGAGCGGCGCAGCAGGCGCACGCCGAAGTGGCGCTCCAGCGCCTGCAGGCGACGGCTCACGGTGGGCTGGGTGGTGTTCAGGCGCTGCGCCGCGGCCGACAGGCTGCCGCTCTCGACGATGCGCACGAAGGTCTGCAGCAGCTCGATGCGGTCGATGGCCAGGGTGGCTTCTTTCATGCGTAGGACGTATGAAGCATGTTCGCGGCGAAGTCTATCCATGCCTCGAACGAATGGGAAGAATGCGCTGCATCTCAACAGTCGCATTCGGAACCCTCCATGTCTTCCATTCACCTGACGCATGACCAGGCCGGGGCCCGCCCGGTCCCGGCCGGGCTGGCCCCGCTGCTGGCGGCGGGCGCGGGCTTCAGCGTCGCGGCCATCTACTACAGCCAGCCCCTGCTGCCGGACCTGGCGCGCGGCCTGCAGGCCAGCGAGGGCGCCATCGGCGCGGTGCCCATGCTCACGCAACTGGGCTACGCGGCCGGCATCCTGCTGCTCGCGCCGCTGGGCGACCGCTACGACCGGCGCCGCGTCATGCTGGTGAAAGCGGGGCTGCTGGCGCTGGCGCTGCTGGCCAGCGCGCTGGCGCCGGGCATGGCCGTGCTGCTGGCCGCGAGCCTGTTCGTGGGCCTCACGGCCACGCTGGCGCAGGACTTCGTGCCCGCAGCCGTGTCGCTGGCGCCCGAGCACCAGCGCGGCAAGGCGGTGGGCGCGGTGATGACGGGCCTGCTGCTGGGCATCCTGCTGTCGCGGGTGGTGAGCGGCCTGGTCACGCAGGCGCTGGGCTGGCGCGCCATGTTCGGGTTGGCCGCCGCGAGCCTGGTGTTGCTGGCCGTGGCGGTGTACTGGCGCGTGCCTTCGTTCCCGGCCGCCACGCGCCTGGGGTACGGCCAGTTGCTGCGGTCCATGGCGGGGCTGTGGCGCCAGCACTCGCCGCTGCGCCGCGCGGCGTTGGCGCAGGGGCTGCTTGGCCTGGGTTTCAGCGCCTTCTGGTCCACGCTGGCCGTGATGCTGCACGCGCGCTTCGACCTGGGCAGCGGCGCGGCGGGCGCTTTCGGCCTGGCGGGGGCGGCGGGCGCGCTGGCCGCGCCGCTGGCGGGCCGCCTGGCCGACCGGCATGGCCCGCGCCGCGTGGCCGTGCTGGGCGCCAGCGTGGCTGCGCTGGCCTATGCGCTGATGCTGGGCATGGACTGGCTGCCCGCGTCGGGCCAACTCCTGCTGCTGGTGATCAGCGCCATCGGCTTCGACTTCGGTTTTCAGGCCGCGCTGATCGCGCACCAGAGCACGGTCTACGGGCTGGACCCCGCGGCGCGCAGCCGCCTCAACGCCATGCTCATCACGGCCATGTTCGTGGGCATGGCGGGGGGCTCGGTGCTCGGGGCCTTCGCCTACGCGCACTGGGGCTGGCCAGCCATCGCGGCCATCGGCGTACTGAGCTCCACGCTGGCCGCGCTGTGGCGCTGGCGGGCCTAGCGCCGGTCGTCGCATGGGCTTCGTGTGACTGTCATGTGAACGTCACACATCGGGGTAACACTGGCCTGTTCGGTAGAAGAAAGGACAGCGCCATGCTCATGAACCACAACGACGACCTGATGCGCCGCCTGAGTGACGACCTCATGGACGGCTACGACGAGGAACTCGAGATGGAGATCGAGGACCGCGACCTGCGAGAGGACGCGGACCCCGAAGCCGCCGCGCAGCGCAAGGAAGCGCGGCGGGTCTACTTCCGCGAACTCTTCCGCCTGCAGGCCGAACTGGTGAAGCTGCAGGACTGGGTGGTGAGCACCGGCCACAAGCTGGTGGTGGTGTTCGAGGGCCGCGACGCGGCCGGCAAGGGCGGGGTGATCAAGCGCATCACGCAACGCCTGAACCCGCGCGTGTGCCGCGTGGTGGCGCTGCCCGCGCCCAACGACCGCGAGCGTACGCAGTGGTACTTCCAGCGCTACGTCACGCACCTGCCCGCAGGCGGCGAGATCGTGCTGTTCGACCGCAGCTGGTACAACCGCGCCGGCGTGGAGCGCGTGATGGGTTTCTGCGACGACGCGCAGCTCGAGTCGTTCTTTCGCACCGTGCCCGAGTTCGAGAAGATGCTCGTCAACTCGGGCATCCAGCTCGTGAAGTACTGGTTCTCCATCTCCGACGAGGAGCAGGAGGCGCGCTTCCTCGGCCGCATCCACGACCCGCTGAAGCAGTGGAAGCTCAGCCCCATGGACCTGGAGAGCCGCCGCCGCTGGGAGCTCTACACCAAGGCCAAGGAAGAGATGCTCGCGCGCACGCACATTGCCGAGTCGCCCTGGTGGGTGGTGCCGGCCGACGACAAGAAGACGGCGCGGCTGAACTGCATCCACCACCTGCTCTCGCTCATTGCGTACCACGAGGTGGAGCGCCCGGGCATCACGCTGCCGGAGCGCATCCGCCACGAGGGCTACCGCCGCCACCAGGTGCCGGGCGAGATCTACGTGCCCGAGGTGTACTGAGCACTGCCCGCCGCGCGGGCGAAAAAAAACCGCCAGGCGGGTGGCCTGGCGGCAAGTCCTTGGGTGTCGCGGTCGGTCAGAACTTGAAGTTGGCGGTCAGCATCGCCGAGCGCGGCACGCCCAGCGTCAGGCGCGAGCCGCCGTTGTTCAGCACCGAGAGGTATTCCTCGTCGAACAGGTTGTAGACGTTCAGGCGCAGGCTGACCTTGTCGTTGATCTGGTAACCCAGCATGGCGTCGGCCACCCAGTAGGAGGGGATGTTGGGCACGTTCTGCGTGGCGGGGTTGGCGCCGTTGATGACGCGCTTCTGTTCGGACACGTAGCGCGTGCCGAAGCCCATCGTCCACTTGTCCAACTGGTACGAGGTCCACAGCGTCAGCGTCAGGTCGGGCGACCAGCGCACGCCGTCGGTGATCGTGACGCCGTTCGTGCCGCTGCGCTGATCGATTTGCCTGGTGCTGGTCTTGGCCAGGCCGGCGCTGATCTGCCAGAAGTTGGTGATCTGGCCCACCGCCGAGAGTTCGATACCCTGCACGCGCGTCTTGCCGAACTGCTGCACGGTGTTGGTGACGGGGTCGGTCGAGGTCTGCTTGTCGTTCTCGATGCGGAAGATCGCGGCCGCCACGTTCAGGCGCTTGTTGAGCAGGTCCCACTTGGTGCCGAGTTCGATCGAGCGGGTCTCCTGCGGGTCCAGCGCGGCGTTGTTCTGGTTGTTGTCCTGCGCGCTCAGGGTGAAGTTGTTGCCGCCGGGCGGAGTTTCCGAGGTGGCGTAAGCGGCATAGACGCTGCCGTTCTGGGCGGGCTTGTAGGTGGTGCCCAGGCTCCAGCTCTTGAGCGTGCGCGAATCGTCGAGCGCCGTCGTGAGCACACCGGCTGCGTTGTTGGCGCGCGTGCGCAGCTTGTAGCGGTCCAGGCGCAGGCCTCCGGTGAGCGACCACTGCTCGTTGAACTTGACGGTGTCGAAGGCGTACAGCGCGATGGTGTTGGTGGTGCCACCGGACTCCGCGCCCGTGCGCGGGCCGAAATTGGCCATCGCCTCGTGCGGATTGGGGTTGTAGAGGTTGGCTGGCGGCGTCGTGCCCACGGCGGTGCCATGGTCGAAGCTCGTCTGCTTCTCATGCAGCAGTTCCACACCGGCCGCCAGCGAGTGCGCCAGGCCGCCCGCGTTGAACTCGGTGTTCACGCTGGTCTGGTTGGCGAAGATCTCGTTTTCCTGGTCCACGCGCTGGCGCGAGCGGCTGATGTTCCAGGTCAAGGGGTTCGCCAGCACCGCGCCGTTGCCGGTGGTGCTGATGGCGTTGATGCCGGTCAATGTGCGGTCCATGTGCGTCTGGCCGACGCGCGTGATGTTGCGCACCGTGGTACCGGCGCCGAGGTCGTGCTCGATCTTGGCGGTGATCATGTCGGCGTCGACCTTCTCGCGGTCGTTCACGCCGCCGTAGTAGTTGTCGCGATCGACCTTGGGGGCGTTGCGGACGGCGGGGGTGGCGTTGTAGAAGCCCTCGAAACCGATCGACGGAATGCCACCGTCCGGCACGTTCTTCTGGCGGATGTGCTGGCTGTACAGGTGGATGCGCGTGGGCGTGTCCAGGCCGGTCACGTACGACAGGCCCAGGCCCTGGCCGGTGTTCTCCACGTAGTCGCGGCCGTCCACGCCGCTGTCCTGCACCATGGCGTTGATGCGGATGGCGGATTCGTTGCCGAGTTGCTTGTTCAGGTCGGCCGCCACGCGCTTGCGTTGGGCGGTGCCCAGGGTGACCGAGGCGCTGTTCTCGTCGCCCAGGTGCGCCTGCTTGGTCACCAGGTTCAGGAAGCCCGAGGCAGCGCCACGGCCCGTCTCGGCGCCGGCGGCGCCCTTCACCACCTCGATCTGCTCCAGGTTGAACGTGTCGCGCGTGACGGCACCCAGGTCGCGAATGCCGTCGACGAAGGTGGACTGCTGCAGCGAGAAGCCGCGCAACTGGAAGGTGTCGCCGGCGGAGGTGTTGCCGTTCTCACCCATCTGCATGGTGATGCCGGGGGTGTTGCGCAGCGCCTCCATCAGCGTGATGGCGCCTTGCTCCTCGAGCACCTCCTTCTTGATGATCTGCACCGTCTTGGGCGTGTCCAGCAGGGGGGCGGTGAACTTGTCGTTGGCCGACTTCTCGGCCTTGTACGGCACCTCGGGCGCCTCTTTCACCGTCACGGTGGGCAGGGTGGCGTTGGGGGCGCTTTGCGCCATGCCGGCCGCGGGGGCGACGGCGGCCAGCAGAGCCAGGAGTTGGGCGGAAGGGCGGGGGGAGAGGCGGCGGTTGCGTGCCATGTTGGGTCCTTGAGGCAGTGGTGAGTCGGCTGGCTGGCTTCCTCATCACGGCGCGCAAGTGCCGGTCGGCACGAGGGGGAGCGCGGCGTCGGTGGCTGGCTGCGGGCGGGATTATTGCTAATGAAAACGGTTCTCATTAACAATACGTGCAAAATTTCTACACACTTTGTTGCGTTGGCACATCAACATCGCCCCAGGCGTACCGATTGCCCAGGACCGCAGCGGGCGTCATTCGTGCTGCACGGCACAAAAATGCCTATGGGTCGGATAAAGACTATTAATCCGGATCATTCATAGTCATCCACTATGATTGCCCCTGTCGCGTAGAACGCTGTTCGGCGCCGCCACCGTTCCCCATTCCCTTCAACCGCAACCAGGAGTTCCCATGTCCCTGATCAACACCACCGTTCAACCCTTTTCCACCACGGCCTTCCACAACGGCAAGTTCGTGCCGGTGAGCGACCAGAGCCTGCGCGGCGAGTGGTCGGTGCTGGTGTTCATGCCGGCGGCCTTCACCTTCAACTGCCCGACCGAAGTGGAAGACGCGGCCGACAACTACGCCGAGTTCCAGAAGCTGGGCGCCGAGGTGTACATCGTCACCACCGACACGCACTTCTCGCACAAGGTGTGGCATGAGACCTCCCCCGCCGTGGGCAAGGCCAAGTTCCCGCTGGTGGGCGACCCCACGCACCAACTGACCAACGCTTTCGGCGTGCACATCCCCGAAGAAGGCCTGGCGCTGCGCGGCACCTTCATCATCAACCCCGAAGGCGTGATCAAGACCGCCGAGATCCACGACAACGCCATCGCGCGTGACATGAAGGAAACCCTGCGCAAGCTCAAGGCCGCCCAGTTCGTGGCCAAGAACCCCGGCCAGGTGTGCCCCGCCAAGTGGAACGATGGCGCCAAGACCCTGACGCCCTCGCTGGACCTCGTCGGCAAGATCTGATCGCCGCGATTCGCTGAAGCCCCGTTGAGGGTTTTGCGTTGACCCTTGGGCGCCGTGCGCGCCCAGGGTTCTTCGCAAAACGCTGAACCGAACCGAAAGGAGTCCCCATGCTCGACGACACCCTCAAGGCACAGTTGCAGGCCTACCTGGGCAAGCTGCAGCGGCCCATCCGCCTCATCGGCTCGTTCGACGAATCCGCTTCGTCGCAGGAACTGCGCGAGCTGCTGCAGACCATCGCCAGCCTGTCCGAGCAGGTGAGCTTCGATGACAGCGGCAAGGACGAACGCAAGCCGTCCTTCGTGATCGCCCGCGAGGGCGAGACCACGGGCGTGCGCTTCGCCGCCATTCCGCTGGGCCACGAGTTCACCTCGCTGGTGCTGGCCCTGCTGTGGACCGGCGGCCACCCGCCCAAGGCCGAGCAGGAGACGCTGGACGCCATCGCCACGCTGCAGGGCGATCTGCGCTTCGAGGTCTACATGAGCCTGAGCTGCCACAACTGCCCGGACGTGGTGCAGGCGCTGTCGCTGATGGCGATCCGCAACCCGGCCGTGCAGGTCACGGTGATCGACGGCGGCCTGTTCCAGGCCGAGGTGGAGCAGCGCCAGGTGATGGCGGTGCCCATGGTCTTCCTCAATGGCCAGGAGTTCGGCGGTGGCCGCATGTCGCTGGAAGAAATCGTCGCCAAGCTCGACGTGAACGCCGACGCGCGCGAAGCGGCCAAGCTGGACGCGAAAGACCCGTTCGACGTGCTGATCGTGGGCGGTGGCCCGGCGGGTGCCGCGGCGGCCGTGTACGCGGCGCGCAAGGGCATTCGCGTGGGCGTGGCGGCCGAGCGCTTCGGCGGCCAGGTGAACGACACGCTGGCGATCGAGAACTACATCAGCGTGCTGGAGACCGACGGCCCGAAGTTCGCCGCCGCGCTGGAGGCGCAGGTGCGCCACTACGGCGTCGACATCATGAACCTGCAGCGCGCCGAGAAGCTGGTGCCCGCCAGCGAGCCCGGCGGCCTGGTGGAGGTGCACATGACCAATGGCGCGGCGCTCAAGGCGCGCAGCGTGATCCTGTCGACCGGCGCGCGCTGGCGCAACGTGAACGTGCCCGGCGAGGCCGAGTACCGCAACAAGGGCGTGGCCTACTGCCCGCACTGCGACGGCCCGCTGTTCAAGGGCAAGCGCGTGGCGGTGATCGGTGGCGGCAACTCGGGTGTGGAGGCCGCGATCGATCTGGCCGGCATCGTGCAGCACGTGACGCTGGTCGAGTTCGCCGACGCGCTCAAGGCCGACGCGGTGCTGGTGCGCAAGCTGCAGAGCCTGCCCAACGTCAGCGTCCACGTGAACGCGCAGACGACCGAGATCACCGGCGCCAACGGCACGGTCAACGGCCTGAGCTACAAGGATCGCGTGAGCGGCGAGCAGCACCACGTGGAACTGGAAGGCGTGTTCGTGCAGATCGGCCTGGTGCCCAACACCGAGTGGCTCAAGGGCACGGTGGAGCTCAGCCGCTTCGGCGAGATCGTGATCGACGCCAAGGGCCACACCAATGTGGAGGGCGTGTTCGCGGCCGGCGACTGCACCACGGTGCCGTACAAGCAGATCGTGATCGCCGCGGGCGCGGGTTCCACGGCCGCGCTGAGCGCGTTCGATCACCTGATCCGCCAGCCGGTGGCGGAAGCGGCAGCGGCCTGATCAGGCGTCGGCCATTCCCGCGTAACGCCTGAGGCGCTGCAACAGCAGCGCCGCCGCCTCCCGGTGCGCGGCGCTGCGCTGGCCCGCATCGGCCAGCCCGAGCAGGAATTCGAGCTGGTCGGCCGGCGATTTCCACAGCCAGCTCGAGCCCGCGTGGGCGTGCAGGTCGACCAGCATGGCGTCGATACCGGGCTGCGCCTGCGCCAGCCGGTCCTTGTCGAGCGCTTGCAGGATGAGCAGTTCCGCGTCCGCCACAGCGCTCCAGAAGTTCGGCGCGCGGGCGTGCTGGCGCCGCAGGCTCGTGGTGGCCTGGGCCATGCGCCGCGGCTCCAGAGGACGCCCGCGCACCGCGTCGGCGGCCAGCAGGTTCATCGCGGGGTGGAAGGCCTCGTCCTGGCCCTGGCGCAGGGCCAGGGTTTCGGCGCGCCGGTAGTGTTCGGCCATGCCCTCCAGCGCCTTCGCGCACGCCGAGTCATCGGGCGCCAGGCCGCGTTCGTGCGCCAGACGTTCGATCTGCGCCAGCCGCTTGAAGGTGCCGCCTTGCAGGCTGGCGCGCTCGACGGAGTCGGCCAGCGCCACCAGCGCCCGCAGGCTGTCGAGGGCGCGCACCACGTCGGCGCGGGCCTGGCGAAGCGCCTCGGGCTGGGTGTCGGGCTGGCGCGTGGCGTCGCGCAGGCGGTACCAGGCGCGGCGCGCCAGCACGTTCGCCAGTTGCTCCGCCGCCCGGATGCCCGCGCTGCCGTCATCGGCGCGCACCGCCTGCTCGAACCAGCGCACGGCGTCGTCGAGCCGGTCGGCCTCGCGCCAGGCCAGGCCAAAGGCTTCGGCGATGGCGCCGCTGCTTCCCCAGGGTTCCTGGAACCGGTCTTGCAGGTGGCGCAGGCGCTCGACCATCTCGGCCGGCGCCAGATCGCCCGTGTTGCACTGCGCGATGAGCGATTCGAGCGCCACCACCAGCGCCGACGGTGAGGCCACCGAGGCGTAGCGCTGCTCGGCCGGCAGCGGTGCGTTGGCCGCTTCGCCGCCCGCGCGCTGCCAGACCCAGTCCGGGTCGCCATAACACTGGTAGGCCGCCCAGGTGTTGCTGCCTGCGTCGGCGCGGTAGGCCTCGACGCGACCGGCCTGTGCGGCGTCCATGAAGCGCTGGCCCGCGAGCAGGCGCCGGTAGAAGGTGGTCGCGAAGGCCGCAGCGGCGCCGTCGGACACGGCCCAGCCGGCCGCCACCACGCACCGCACGCCGATGCGGATCAACTGCTGGGCCAGGCCCGCGGCGAGTTCGCTGCGGTTGTCGGCCCCGGCCAGCGAGGCACTCTTGTCCGCCGCCAGGTGGCAGCAGTTGAGGAACACCAGTTCCGGCACCACGCGCATGGCCTCGATCTCGCGCGGGCCGATGAAGGCGCCATCGCTGAGCACCACGCCGCGCAGGGCCGGGCGCACCGGGCCGCCGTCGCGCGCGGCGGCGAGCTCGCCGTGGCCGGCGATGTGCAGGACGCGGTAGGGCCGCTCGAACAGCGCGTTGATGACGTCGGCGGCGCGTGGCTTGTGGCCATCCTCGTCGGCGATGAGGCGGCGCACCTCTTTCTCCGCCAGGCCCTTGGGCCCCAGCAGCGCGGCGGCCACGGCCCGGGCTTCGGCGCGCGCGCCCGGCAGTTCGGCCAGGGGCTGGGGGCCGCTGGCGGGCTCGCCCACCACCAGGGCATGGTCCTCGATGGTGGCGTCGCGCACCTGGGAGCGGAACACCTCGGTGCGCAGGCGGCGCACCAGGCGGTTGCGGATGGCCCAGGGCTCCTTGGGGTCGCGCCGGCGGTCCAACGGGGCGTCGAGCAATTCCCAGGGGATGGTGGCCGAGCGGTCGTCGAGTTCGAGCACGAGTTCGCTGGTGCCTTCCAGGCTGCTCTCCAGGTCCTGCGGCACGAGCAACTGGAACAGCGTGCGGCCGAGCTGGGGATCGCGCGTGAGGTGGTTCGACGCGGTGGCGACCAGGTCGTGGATCAGCCGCTGCTGCAGCGGTTGCTGGCGCACCTCGCTGCGCGCGCGCTTGGTGTCCAGGGTGTAGGTGATCACGGGCTCCCCGTGGCGGTCGTCGTGCACGGTGGCGCTGACGAAGTCGTAGCCGGTGCCGCGGTAGCCGCTGTCCAGCGGCCGGCGCAGGGCCCCGGGGCCGGATTCGATGAGCGGGCTGAGGCGAAAGTGCCCCTGCGCGGCGCCCGCCAGCATCTGCAGCGCCGACCAGGCCTCGGTCGCGCGGTCGAGGTACAGCTCGTTGATGTGCAGGTGGCTCACCTGTGGCCACTGGCCCTGGGCCAGCCGGGCATTGGCCTCGCGCACGCCGTGCGCCAGCGCCTGCGCCGAGGTGCCCACGTGGATGCCGCTGCCACCGCTGGCGATGAGCGTGCTGGTGAGCTCGAACTGCGCTGGCGGACCCGCCGGGTCTTCGGCCAGGCGCATGGCCCAGGCAACGGTGGCCTGGCAGATGGTGTGCACGAGCTGAGCGCTGCCGAGCTTGCCTTCGGCGCCCAGGCCGGCCACCACCACCCAGGGCGGCTGGGGCAGGCTCAGCGGTCGCGCGGGGTTCTCGTGCCGGTTGACGAAGATCTGGTGGGTGCCCGGTGCCTCGGGGTACAGGCCGGCGGCCAGCGAGGCCGACAGCACGCCGCCCAGCAGCCGGTCCGCCACGGCCTCTGTGCCGGTCAGGCGGGACGAGACGTAGTGGCCCACCAGCAGCGTCTGGCCGACGAAGACCAGGTCGCGGTTGTGCACGGTGATGGCCAGTGGCGGCGCGCCGGGCGAGGGCGCCTGCGCCAGGGGGCTCTCCTCGGGATCGAGCAGCGCGTGCACGTCGATCAGCGGCTCGTCGAGCGCGCGCCCCTGGCGCGAGGGGCGGCTGCGCACAGGAGGCGCTTCGCCGGGCCCGCCAGGCGCGCCGCGGGCGGCACCGCCCACCGGTTCCAGCCGCGTGGTCTCGCCGCGCTCGAGCAGGTCGAGGTAGGCGTCGAAGGCGCGCTCGGCCTGGGGCAGCTCGCCGTGGGCGCAGTCCAGCCGCCAGGCGCGCACGCCGGGCAGCAGGGCGCTCTCCTGTGTCACCCGACCGTCGCCCCCGTCGGGGCGGTCGAGGTAGACCAGTCCTTCGTCCTCGTCGAACTCGTAGCCGGCGGGCGTGAAGCGCGAGCGGCCGATGACCATGACGACACGCTCGCGGAAGGTGGGCAGGGCTTCGCGCGCCTGGCGGTCGAGCCGTTCGCGCAGCGCGCGCGCCTGGTCCAGCACGGGCTGCGGCGGAATGCCCCACCGGTAGATGGAGCGCTGCGGCCCTTCGCTGTGCCACATCAGGGCGCGCTCCAGGGTCTTCATGTCCTGCTCGGCCAGCTCGCGCCAGCGCTGGCTAGAGGCCAGGCCGAGCGCCGGGTCGAGCAGGCCGGCCTGCAACTGCAGGAAGCCCGGCATGCCCGCCATGATCTCGCGTGCACGGTGGTCCTGGAAGGGCAGGCCGAAGGCCACCAGTGCGTTGCCGAAGTTGTCGTCGCCCGAGAGCACCTGCATGGGCGCGAAGGAGCCGCCGTTGGGCGTGGCCAGCATGAGCAGGCGCGCGCCGGGGCGCTGCGCCCAGCGCTCCCACACGTCGGGCCGTTCGAGCTGCACCGTGCGCGCGAGCACGCCGCCCATGGAGTGCGCGAGCAGGCGCACCGGTTGGTCGCCGCTCTCGCGCGCGGCCAGCGCCCGCTCCATGCACTCGGCGAGCCGGCGGGCTTCTTCCTCGATCGGGCGGCGCCAGTCGAAGTCGAAGGGGATGAGTTCGTGCGTCTCGCTCAGGCGCCGCGCGAGCTTGTCGTAGAAGGCGCCGATGGGGCCGTCGGGGCGCACCTCGCCCGCGTGCCCCTGCCAGGCCAGGCGCTCGAGGCCGCCGACGATGCGCAGGCCCAGCCACACGCGCTGGCGGTCGACGGCCAGGTGACTGCCCAGGATGCCCGGCAACAGGATCACGGCGGGCCGGCGCGCCGCCTCGCGCGTGTCGCCGCGCGGTGGGGCGGCGCGCACGCCGGTCTCGCTCTGGCCCGCCCAGGACAGCGGCCCGATGGCGCGAAAGCCCGCGGGCTGCGCCTGCGTCAGGCCGTCGCACACCGCCTGGGCGGTGCGGGGGTGGCTGAAGTAGGCGAAGTGGGTGACGCCGCCGCCGCGTTCGAGCACGAAGCTCGCGCCCGCCTGCGCGCCGTCGGCCGCACGCGGCGCGCCGCCGTACATGGAGCGCGTCTGCACCACGAGGTCGTTGTCGGTCCAGTAGAAGGCGTCGGCCAGCAGCGTCTTGACCCAGGCGCGGACGGAGTCGCCTTCGATGTCGCCCGCGACCACGCGCAACTGGCCGGGCAGCGGGCCGCGCGCGTCGCTGGCGTGCAGCCACTGCACCAGCGGGCTCAGCGGTGTCATGGCCTGCAGCCCGGGCAGCTCCTGCGGATCGGTGCGGTGGCTCGCCACCTCGCCCAGGAAGTCAAGCAGTTGCGGCGCCACCGGCACGCCGGCCAGCTCCAGCGTCCACTTGAGCACCGAGACGTAGGCGTCGAGCCGTCCGGAGGCCAGCAGCGTGCCGCGCGCGGGGCAGGCCACGCGCAGCAGACGCTCGACGCGGATGTCGCGGCCCAGGAGCTCGGCCGCGAGCGCGCGCAGGGCGCGCAGCTGGTCGCGGTGCCCCGTGGCCTGGAACGGTGCGAGCGCGGCCTCGTCGAGTTCGGGGTGCGCGCAGACGCGCGCCAGCACTTCGCCCACCAGGCCGCCGCGCGAGTGGGTGAGCAGGTGCACGCGCGCGCCATCGGGCAGGGCCTTGGCCAGCATCAGGGCGTTGTCGATCGGGCTCGCGCTCAACGTGGGGTGGTCGAGCGCGTAGACGCGGCCACCGTAGTGGCCGAACAGTTCGCGCACGCGCTGCGGGTGGTGCAGCCAGAGCTTGCCGAAGGTGCCGTGGGTGTCGGAGAAGGTGCCGTGCAGCAGCACCAGCAGCGGCGCGCCCGCCGACGCGGCGGGGATGCGCTCGAGCGGCACCTCCCCCTTGAGCGAATCGCTCAGGGCTTCGGCCGAGAGCGGGTGCACGCCGGGCGTCACCTGCTCGTCGAAGCGCCGGGCGAGGCGCCGCGCGGTGAACCGCGCGGCGGGCTCCAGGGCGATGCCGGTGATCACCTCCACCGCCGACAGCAGGGCGCTGCCCAGGCCACCTCGCGTGGCGCCGCGCGGCGCCAGCCCGGGCCAGCCCAGTTGCGCCGGGATGGCGGTTTCCCCCGCGCCGGCGTGAACCGTCGGGGCCTGTGCCTGCATCAGGGCCTGTGCGGTGAGCGGGTGCAGCACCAGCGAGGGCCCGTCGGTGATGTGCAGCACCACGGCGTCCAGCCCGGGCCGCGCGCTCAGGCGCTGGGGCGCGCCGCCGCCGCGCAGCGCGCCCACCTGCACGCGCTGCAGCACCTCGCCCCGCTCGCCTAGCGCGCCCGGTGCGCCGCCCGGGCCGCCGCGTGTGGCGTCTGGGGACGCGGCCTGGCCGTGAACCACGAACACGATGGGTGGGTTGTCGCTGGCGGGGCTCATTGACTCACCTCGACGCGCTTCGTCCGGGCGCGGCCGGGGAGGCGTGGGGGGAGGGCAGCGGCCCTGCCGGCCGCCAGGCGCGCCACCGGGGTCACGGGCACCTGCCGCTGCGATCGATGCAGCACCCCCGCACCCGAGCGTGGCACCGCCAGGCGCTCGATGAAGTCGTTGCAGACCCAGCCCTCGAGGTCGGTCTCGCCGACCACCGCCACGCGGCTCCAGCGGTCCAGCGGCTCCAGCAGGATCAGTTCGGTGCCCCGCCGCAGCGCGGCGCCCAGCGCGGCGTGGTCGGCGCCTGGCCCGCCGCGGATGTTCAGCCGCGTGGCGGTGACCACCCAGCGCGGCGGCGCGTCGCTGACCCGTCCCAGCGCACGGCCGCGCACGGCGGCCAGCGGAAACGCCGGGCCCGGGTCCACCTTGCGGCCACGCGCCACGTCCTCGTGGCCCAGCACGTCCTCCAGGCCGTAGTGCGCCACCAGCAGTTCGCACAACTCCAGCGCGCGCCCGATCTGGGCTTCGGTGTAGTGGTGCCAGGGCCGCAGGCCGCCGCCGTGCTTGTGCTCGGCCAGCACCACCTCGTCCTCGGGATAGGCCCGCCCGAACCAGGACACGCAGCGATCGCCCTCGCGGTGCAGCAGGCCGGCGTTGTCCATCTCGATGCCGATGGCCACGGCGTTGAGGCCGTTGACGCCGGCCCACTGGCTCAGGCCCGCGTGCCAGGTGACCACGTTGAAGTCGGCCAGTTGCACGATGCGCCCGTCGCGCCCGAGCACGAGGTGGGCCGAGGCGTTGCCCTGCGGCTTGCGCGCGCACAGGGAGCGCACGGCGCTGTCGGTGTCTCGCCCCGCCGTGTAGTGCAGCACCACGAAGCGCGGGCGCAGCGCCCCGCCGGTGTTGGGCGTGGCCTGGTGGCTCACGCCCGGCCCGCTCAGCCGGTGGTTGGCGATCTTGAGCATCTCGGCTCCTCGGACGAGAGGGGCACGCTGGGAAGGCGGTCGTGCCCGGACCGCTGGCTACACCGTAAAGGGCGTCTGTTGCAGGAACTCGGCCGCCGGGCCGAGCGTGAACAGGTTGGGTGACTGCGTGGCCGGAAGGCCCGCGCGCACCAGGGCGTGCAGGCGCGCATGGCTGCCCTTGAAGCGGCCGTCGTTCCACACGCGCAGCAGTTGGCCGGTGAAGGCGCCGTTGTGGTCACCGTCCATGGAGAACTGGTTGTCCTGGCAGCCCGAGATCAGGATGACGGCGGGCTTGAAGTCCTTGACGATGGCGGTGAGGCGGTGGCTCACCGCCACGTTGGCCAGTGCGGTGTCGGGGTCCACCGGCGCGGCGCCGGCGGCCTTGGCCACCTCCCGCTGCAGATCGTCGTAGAAGCCGCGGTGGGCGTGGTACACGCGCCGGGCGATGTCGCGCGGCATCTGGCGCGGCCGGCCGGCGGCCAGGGCCGGGTCGGGCGCGCGCGTGACGGTGCCGCTGTGGCAACTGTCGGACAGCACCAGCACGCGCACGCCCTCGGCGAAGCGGCTCAGTTCCAGGTAGAGCTCGTCGTCGATGAGCTGGCCGTCGTACAGGCACCAGGTTTCGTCGAGCTTGTCGTCCTGCTCGTCCTCGTCGCCGGTCACGTCGTCGACCTGGCCGCCGTGGCCGGAGAACGTCAGCAGGAACAGATCACCCGCCACCAGGGCCTTGGCGGCGGCGCGCAGGGCGCGCAGCACGTTGCGGCGCGTGGCCTTGGAGGTGATGAGCTGGGTGGCCTTCAGGCCGCGCGAGGTGGCCAGCTCGGCCATGTCATGGGCGTCGGCCTCGCAGGCCGCCAGCGGCCCGGTCCAGCCCTCATAGGCATCGGCGCTCACCTCGTTGATGCCGATGTGCAGCGACAGTCCCCGGGGGGCGCCGCCGCTGTCCGCCTTGCCCTTCTTCGTCATGGCACCCTCCAGGGGTAACAATCCGTGAAACGCCGCACGGATTCTGGGAGCGTGCCCCATGCGCGTCAATCGCGCGGTGCGGGCCGCTCCCCCCAACTGAGGGAGACGGGCGGCGGGCCGTAGGGGTCGATCCGCCGCCGGGCCGCCCCAAGGCGGATCAGCCCCCCCGGGGGGCAGCGACCCGCGCAGCGGCGGAGCGTGGGGGTTCGATCAGTACTCCAAGCGCTCGGGCCGCAGCTCCTGCAGGATGGTGGTGGCGATTTCCTCGATCGACTTGGTGGTGGTCGACAGCCAGCGGATGCCCTCGCGGCGCATCATGGCCTCGGCCTCGGCCACCTCGTGGCGGCAGTTCTCCAGGTCGGCGTAGCGCGAATTGGGGCGGCGCTCGTTGCGGATCTCGCTCAGGCGGTCGGGCGCGATGGTCAGGCCGAAGAGTTTCTTGCGGTGCGCCACCAGGGCCGGCGGCAGCTTGCGGCGCTCGAAGTCCTCGGGAATCAGCGGGTAGTTGGAGGCCTTCAGACCGTACTGCATGGCCAGGTAGAGCGAGGTCGGCGTCTTGCCGCTGCGGCTCACGCCCACCAGGATCACGTCGGCGCTCTCCAGGTCCTTGTCGCTCTGGCCGTCGTCGTGCGCCAACGAGTAGTTGATGGCCTCGATGCGGTCGTGGTACGCCTTGCTCTTGGAGGCGTCGGAGAAGCGGCCCACGCGGTGGTTGCTCTTGATGCCGAGCTCTTCTTCCAGCGGCTGCACGAAGGTGCCGAACATGTCGAGCAGCATGCCGCGGCAGTGGTGCTGGAAGACGTCGAGCACCTCGTCGTTGACCACCGTGGTGAACACCAGCGGGCGCTTGCCCTCCACCTCGGCCGTGTGGTTGATCTGGCGCACGGCCTGGTGGGCCTTGTCCACGCTGTCCAGGAAGGGCAGGCGCACGCGGCGCACCGTGGCCTCGAACTGCGCCAGGATGGCGTTACCGAAGGTTTCGGCGGTGATGCCGGTGCCGTCGGAGACGAAGAAAACCGTTCTGAGGGACATGGGAGGGGCGTCCTTACAATCCGCTGCTGTTGCGTGGCGGGCCATTATCCGGGCCGCGCCGCCCCCGATTTGCACCTTGCCCGGTGGCCGACCCACAACACAAGCACAGGTCACACGCTGGCGCATGGATCCCCGGTTTTTCAACCTCAGGAGTTTTTCCATGTCCAACCTGTTCGAGGCGACCGCACTGGTCGTGCCCTTCGAAAAGCTGCGAATGAGCGACGTCGAGTCGGTCGGCGGCAAGAACGCCAGCCTCGGCGAGATGATTTCGCAGCTGCCCAGCGGCGTGAAGGTGCCCACGGGCTTCGCCACCACGGCGCACGCCTTTCGCCAGTTCCTCCAGCACGACGGCCTGGCCGATCGCATCAACGCCCGCCTGGGCTCGCTGGACACCGAGGACGTGCGCGCCCTGGCCGCGGCCGGCGCCGAGATCCGCGGCTGGGTCGAGGCCCAGCCGTTCCCGGCCGACCTGGAAAAGGCCATCCGTGAAGCCTTCATCACCCTGAGCGCAGGCAACGAGAAGGCCTCCTTCGCGGTGCGCTCCTCCGCCACCGCCGAGGACCTGCCCGACGCGTCCTTCGCCGGCCAACAGGAAACCTTCCTCAACGTGGTCGGCATCGACGAGGTGCTGCACAAGATGAAGGAGGTCTTCGCCAGCCTCTACAACGACCGCGCCATCAGCTACCGCGTGCACAAGGGCTTCGCCCACGCCGAGGTGGCGCTGTCGGCCGGCGTGCAGCGCATGGTGCGATCGGACCTGGGCGCCGCCGGCGTGATGTTCACCATCGACACCGAGAGCGGCTTCTCCGACGTGGTCTTCATCACCAGCAGCTACGGCCTGGGCGAGACGGTGGTGCAGGGCGCGGTCAACCCCGACGAGTTCTACGTGCACAAGCCCATGCTGCAGGCCGGCAAGCGCGCGCTGATCCGCCGCAACCTGGGCAGCAAGCTGATCCAGATGGTGTTCAGCACGGCGGAGGAGAAGGCCGCTGAAGGCCCACTCAAGGGCAAGCTCGTGAAGACCGTGGACGTGCCGGTGGAGCAGCGCAATCGCTACAGCCTGAGCGACGCCGACGTGGCGCAACTGGCGCAGTACGCGTTGGTGATCGAACAGCACTACGGCCGGCCCATGGACATCGAGTGGGGCAAGGACGGCACCGACGGCCAGATCTACATCCTGCAGGCCCGGCCCGAAACCGTGAAGAGCCAGAGCGCCGGCAAGACCGAGGTGCGCTACAAGCTCAAGGGCAAGGGCGCGGTGCTGGCCAGCGGCCGCGCCATCGGGCAGAAGGTGGGCACGGGCCCGGTGCGGCTGGTGCACAGCATCAGCGAGATGGACAAGGTGCAGCCGGGCGACGTGCTCGTCACCGACATGACCGACCCGAACTGGGAGCCGGTGATGAAGCGCGCCAGCGCCATCGTCACCAACCGCGGCGGGCGCACCTGCCACGCGGCCATCATCGCGCGCGAACTCGGCATCCCGGCCGTGGTGGGCTGCGGCGACGCCACCGAACGGCTCAAGGACGGCACGCTCGTCACCGTGAGCTGCGCCGAGGGCGACACCGGCAACATCTACGACGGCCTGCTCGAAACCGAGGTGACCGAAGTCCAGCGCGGCGAGATGCCCGATCTCGACGTGAAGATCATGATGAACGTGGGCAACCCGCAGCTCGCCTTCGACTTCGCGCAGATCCCCAACGGCGGCGTGGGCCTGGCGCGGCTCGAGTTCATCATCAACAACAACATCGGCGTGCACCCCAAGGCCATCCTCGACTACCCGCAGATCGACGCGGACCTGAAGAAGGCGGTGGAGTCGGTGGCGCGCGGACACGCCTCGCCGCGCGCGTTCTACGTCGACAAGGTCGCCGAGGGCGTGGCCACCATCGCGGCGGCCTTCTGGCCCAAGCCGGTGATCGTTCGCCTGTCGGACTTCAAGAGCAACGAGTACCGCAAGCTCGTGGGTGGTTCGCGCTACGAGCCCGACGAAGAGAACCCCATGCTGGGGTTCCGCGGCGCGGCGCGCTACATCAGCGCCGACTTCGCCGAGGCCTTCGCCATGGAGTGCGAGGCGCTCAAGCGCGTGCGCGAGGACATGGGCCTCACCAACGTGCAGGTGATGGTGCCCTTCGTGCGCACGCTGGCGCA
>NZ_DATIGV010000080.1:0-9568 GCF_035481345.1 Hydrogenophaga sp.
GCTCAAGCTCAAGCTCAAGCTCAAGCTCAAGCTCAAGCTCAAGCTCAAGCTCAAGCTCAAGCTCAAGCCCAAGCCCAAGCCCAAGCCCAAGCTCAAGCTCAAGCTCAAGCTCAAGCTCAAGCTCAAGCCGAGGCGGCCAGGCTCGAGGCGGAAGGCCAGGCAGCAGCCCGCGCCGCCGCTGCCGCGGCCGCTGCGTCACAAGCCGCCGCGCAGGCCGAGGCCGCCCGCCTTCAGGGCGAGCGCGACGCCGCCGCGCAGGCCGAGGCCGCGCGCCTGCAGGCCGAACGGCAGGCCGAGGACGAGGCCCGCGAGGAGCGCCGCCGCGCCATCGGCCGCCAGCTCAACGAGGAGGCCGACCGCCGCGCGGCCGCCGAGGCCGAGGCGCAGCGCAATCCCTCCGCCAGCACCCTGCGCCGCGTGCGGATGTTCGGCCGCTACGACCCCAACCGAGAACTCGTGCTCTACGCCGAGGCCTGGGCCAAGCGCATCGAGATGAACATGCCGGTGGAGCTGGTGCGCCAGGCGGCCAAGCAGCGCTACACCGACCCGGTGGTCAACGTCGCCATCCGCAGCGACGGCTCGATCGAGTCGGTGACGGTGGTGCGCACCAGCGGCGTGGCCGCCATCGACGAGGCCATTCCGCGCATGGTGCTCGGCATGGTGCACCTGCCCTTCACGCCGGCCATGTCGCGCCAGTACGACGTGATCGAGATCCGCCGCAGCTGGCACTTCGACGTCGCGGTGCGCCTGTACTGAGGTGCGGCGGGGCCGCCATATGCGAACCCCGCCTAAGCTTTCTCGTCGACACGGTCTTTCCGAGTGCGCACACTACGGGGTTTCCCACCAGCCCAGGAGACCGGCATGTCCCTTCGCATCAACGACACCGCACCGAACTTCACGGCCCAGACCACGCAGGGCGTCATCGACTTCCACACCTGGATCGGCGACCAGTGGGCGATCCTGTTCTCGCACCCCAAGGACTTCACGCCGGTCTGCACCACCGAGCTGGGCTACATGGCGCGCATCGAACCCGAATTCACCAAGCGCAACGCCAAGCTGATCGGCCTGTCGGTGGACCCCGTGGAGAGCCATGGCAAATGGGTGGCCGACATCGAGGAAACGCAGGGCGCCACCGTCAAGTACCCCATGATCGGTGACGTCGACCTGAAGGTGGCCAAGCTCTACAACATGCTGCCGGCCGAAGAGCCTGGCACCGCCGATGGCCGCACCGCCGCCACCAACGCCACCGTGCGCTCGGTGTTCATCATCGGCCCCGACAAGAAGATCAAGCTGATGCTCACCTACCCCATGACCACGGGCCGCAACTTCGACGAGATCCTGCGCGTGCTGGATTCGATGCAGCTCACCGCGAAGCACAAGGTGGCCACGCCGGTGAACTGGACGCAGGGCCAGGACGTGATCATCGCGGGTTCGGTGTCGGACGACGACGCGAAGGCGCTGTTTCCCGAGGGCTGGAAAGCGCCCAAACCCTACCTGCGCATCGTCAAGCAGCCGCGCTGAGCGGCGCCGTCGGCTCGGTGCCTCAGGCCGGGGCCTTGGACGGCGGCTTGCCGCTTGCCGCAGGCCCGGCTGGCGCAGCCGGGGCGGGGGCCGGGGCGGGAGGGTCCTGCGTCAGCGTGAGCAGGATGTCCGCGTACCAGGCCCCGTTCAGGCCGAGGGACTCGTCCAGCGCCTGGTCCCGGTTGCCCATGTCCAGGCGCGAGGAATGGATCCCCAACAACCGCCAGGGCAAGGCCCCGGTCGCGGGCCCGGTGTCGCGCATCACCACCGGCGCCCCGCTGATGCCGCGGTGGGCGCGCCCGTCGGTGAGGAACATGCCCTGGCCCTGGAAGCGGATGCCGAAGGGCGAGGCGATCGCGGCGCGCCGCAGCACCGGCAGTTGGTGCACCTCGTCCTGAAAGCCCAGCGGAAAGCCCACGATGAACAGCGTGGCGTCGACCGGGACGGCACCGAAGTCGCGGATCAGATGCTCGGGCGTGAAAGCAAACAGCACCGCCTCCTGCGGCAGGGCCTCGCGCTCGATCTCCAGCACGGCAACGTCGATGTCGCCGCCACTGTCCATGCCCTGGCGCCACATGGCCGTGCCATCGGCATAGAGCAGCATCGAATAGCCCGTGCAGCGGGTCAGGTCCTTCGCATCCAGGTGCAGCGTGATCTCGATGCGGTCGGGCCGGTGGTCGCTGTCCTCGTCGATGAACACGTGGCGGCTGGTCGCCAGGAACAGGCGCTCGCCGCGCTGGAAGAAGAAACCACTGGCGTTGGTGAGCGACTGCTCGCCCTGGAAAGTGGAGATCTTCGGGGTGGCGAGGAACAGGGGGTCCACCGGCGGCGAGGCCATGGCCACGTTGGCGGGGACGGTCGGGGTGGATGAGGGCGCGTTCATCGGCTCAGTGTGAGGCCTGGCGGGCTCCCCCGCACGCATTGCCCCGGTAACACATCGCTTCAGCCCAGCGCCGCCTCCAGCGCGTCCACGAACATCGCGGGCACGTCGAAGCCGGTCTGCTGCTGGATTTCCTGGAAGCAGGTGGGACTGGTGACGTTGATCTCGGTCACGCGGTTGCCGATCATGTCCAGCCCCACCAGCAGCAGGCCGCGCGCGGCCAGCGTGGGCGCCATGGCCTCGGCCACGGCGCGGTTGTCGTCGCTGAGCGGCTGGGCCACGCCCTTGCCGCCGGCCGCCAGGTTGCCGCGCACCTCGCTGCCCTGCGGAATGCGCGCAAGCACGAAGGGCGCCACCTTCCCGCCGATCAGCAGCAGGCGCTTGTCGCCCTGCACGATCTCGGGCAGGTAGCGCTGCACCATCACGCTGGTGGCACCGCCCTGGTTGAGCGTCTCGGTGATGGAGCCCAGGTTCAGGCCATCGTCCTTCACCCGGAAGATGCCCATGCCGCCCATGCCGTCCAGCGGCTTGAGGATCACGTCGCGGTGCTCGGCGTGGAAGGCGCGCACGTCCTCGGCCGAACGAGTGACCAGCGTGGGCGGCGCGAACTGCGGCCATTCCATCAGCGCCAGCTTCTCGGGGTGGTCACGCAGCGCGGCGGGCTTGTTGAAGACGCGCGTGCCCTCGCGCTCGGCCTGCTCCAGCAGGTGGGTGGCGTAGAAGAATTCGCTGTCGAAGGGCGGGTCCTTGCGCATGAGCACGGCGTCGAAGCCGGCCAGGGCCTCGCGGCCTTCACCCGTCACGTCGAACCAGTGGTCCAGCTCGCCGGTGAGGCGCAGGTGCCGCACCTGCGCCGTGACGCGCCCACCGCTCACCCACTGCAGGTGGCGCGGTTCGCAGGCCGCCAGCGTGTGGCCGCGGCGCTGCAGCTCGCGCATCATCGCGAAGGTGCTGTCCTTGTAGGTCTTGAAAACTTCGAGCGGGTCGGCGACGACCAGGATCTTCTTCGTCATGGGCGGGGAGGTTTTTTCGCGAGGCCGTACTGTTGCACAAAGAGCGCGATGGCGCCGGCCACCACCCCCCAAAAGGCCGAGCCGATGCCGGCGATTGCCACGCCGCTGAGCGTGACGAGGAAGGTGATGAGCGCGGCCTCGCGGTGCTCGTCGTCCTTGAGCGCGGCGTGCAGGCCACCACCGATGCTGCCCAGCAGCGCGATGCCGGCGATGCCCATGACCAACTCGCGCGGGAAGGCAATCAGCAGGCCCGTGACCAGCGCGCCCACCAGGCCGATGGCGACGTACAGCGCGCCACAGACCACGGCGGCGGTGTAGCGCTTGTCGCGGTTGGGGTGTGCCTCGGGGCCCATGCAAATGGCGGCGGTGATGGCCGAGAGGTTCAACGCGAACGCACCGAAGGGCGCCAGCACCAGCGTGGCGATGCCCGTGACGGTGAGGATGCGCGAGATGGGCATGTCGTAGCCTGCCGCGCGGATGGCCGCCACACCCGGCAGGTTCTGCGAGGCCATGGTGACGATGAACAGCGGCAGCGCCAGGCTGGTGAAAGCGGCGAAGCTGAAGCTGGGCGCGGTGAACACCGGCACCGCCCACTCGAGCGTGAGCGCGCCCGCGTTGAAGCGGCCGGTGCCCACCACCTGCGCCACACCCGCGAGCAGCGTGAACACCACCGCGTAGCGCGGCACCAGGCGGCGCGACACGAGGTAGACCAGCAGCATCAGCACCACCAGGGCCAGCGCGGTTTGCGCGGCGCCGAAGGCCTGCAGGCCGAAGCGCGCCAGCACGCCGGCCAGCAGCGCAGCGGCGATGGCCATGGGGATGCGGTTCATCACGCGCTCGAACCAGCCCGTGGCGCCCGCCAGGGTGATGAGCGCGCCGCAGATGAGGAAGGCGCCGATGGCCTCGGCCATGGTGAAACCGCCGGCCAGCCCGGCGCTGGCCAGCACCGCCGCGCCGGGCGTGCTCCAGGCCACCATCACGGGCTGGCGCAGGATCAGCGAGGGAATCGCCGAGCACAGCCCCATGCCCAGGCCCAGCGCCCACATCCAGGACGTGATCTGCGCTGGCGTGGCGTTGAAGGCCTGCGCGGCCTGGAAGACGATGGCCACCGAACTCGTGAAACCCACGAGCACCGCGACGAAGCCGGCGGTGGCGGCGGAGAGGCTGAGGTCACGGAAAAATCGCATCGGGCGATTCTGCCGGGAGTTGTTCCAGGCTTCCGGACCCGGTGCTAGACTGGTTCGCGATGAACGCCCGCGTAGACCATCTGCTCGACGAAATCCTCGGCCTGCCGCCCGAGGAACGCTCAGCCGTGGCCGCCGCGCTCATCGACAGCCTGGAAGGCACGACAGACCGCTCGGTGACCGAGGCCTGGAAACAGGAACTGCTCGCGCGCCGCGAGGCCCTGCGTGCGGGCAGCACCACCGCATCGCCCTGGGCTCAGGCGCGTCAGCGGCTGGCCTCTCTGTGACACGCTTCTGTATCGCGATCCTCCCCGAGGCGGAGGCGGAGTTTCGCGAGGCGTTCCACTGGTATTTCCAACGCAGCCCGCTGGCGGCCGATGCGTTTCGGGTCGAAGTCTTCGACAGGATCGACGCGTTGGCGCGCGATGCCGATACTTGGCCTCAGGATGACAACGGCATCCACTTCCGGATGTTGAGCCGCTTCCCGTACACCGTGTACTACGACCTCCAGGGCACGACTGCCACGGTGCTCGCCATTGCCCACCAACGCCGGTCGCCGCGCTACTGGCAAGGCCGCTGAGCCAGTTCGCTCAGATCTCGACCTTGGAGCCGAGCTCCACAACCGCGTTGGCCGGCAGGTGCAGGAAGGCAGCCGCCCCCGCGGCGTTGTGGTGCATGGCCGCGAAGAGCTTCTCGCGCCAGGGCGCCATGCCGCTGCCCAGCGTGGGCGTGACCACATCGCGCGAGAGGAAGTAGCTGGTGGTCATGGGCTCGAGCTCGCAACCGCGCAGGCGCAGCGGCTCCAGCGCGGCCGGCACGTCCGGGTCGTTCTTGAAGCCGTAGTGGATGGTGACGGCCCAGCAGTCGTGGCCCAGCGGCTCGACCTCCAGGCGTTCGTTGAAGCCGATCCAGGGCACCTGGTGCGAACGCACGTTGACGAAGAGGTTCTGCTCGTGCAGCACCTTGTTGTGCTTGAGGTTGTGCAACAGCGCGTTGGGCACGACACCCGGCTCGGCGGTCATGAACACGGCCACGCCCGGCACGCGCAACGGCGGTTCGACGAACACCGCGTCCAGGAAGCCGTTGAGGTCCAGCGCCTCGGCCTGCTGCGCCTTCGACATGAGGCGCCGGCCCTGCTTCCAGGTCATCATGAGCGTGAATACCCCGCCGCCGATGACCAGCGGGAACCAGCCGCCATGGAACAGCTTGAGCATGTTCGAGCTGAAGAAGGCCAGGTCGATGAGGAAGAACACGCCGGTGGCGGCCACGCACAGCCACAGCGGGTATTTCCACGCGTGGCGGATGACGAAGAAGGTGAGCGTGGTGGTGATCAGCATGTCCAGCGTGACGGCGATGCCGTAGGCCGAGGCCAGGTTGCTGGAGGACTTGAACATGACCACCGCCAGCACGATGGCGGTGAACAGCGACCAGTTGACGAAGGGGATGTAGATCTGTCCCGTGTCGCGAACGCTGGTGTGGCGCAGGTTCAGGCGCGGCAGGTAGCCCAGCTGGATGGCCTGCTTGGTGACGCTGAAGGCACCGGAGATGAGGGCCTGCGAAGCGATCACCGTGGCCAGCGTGGCCAGCACCACCAGCGGCAGCAGCGCCCAGGTGGGCGCCATGCGGAAGAAGGGATTGCTCACCGCGCTCGGGTCGGCCAGCAGCAGCGCGCCCTGGCCGAAGTAGTTGAGCGTGAGGCAAGGCATGACCACCGAGAACCAGGCCAGGCGGATCGGCTTCTTGCCGAAGTGCCCCAGGTCGGCGTACAGCGCCTCGGCGCCGGTGACGGCCAGCACGACCGCGCCCAGGATGATGAAGCTCGTGCCCGGTTGCTGCCACAGGAAGCGCAGCGCGTGGTGCGGGCTGAGCGCGCCCAGGATCTCGGGGTGGTGCACGATGTGCGAGACGCCCAGCGCGGCCACCGCCAGGAACCACAACAGCGTGATCGGCCCGAAGTAGCGGCCGATGCCGCCGGTGCCGCGCTTTTGCACGGCGAACAACACCAGCAGCACGAGCAAGGTCAGCGGGATCACGTAGGGGTGCAGCGCGGGCGAGATGACCGTCAGGCCCTCAACCGCCGAGAGCACCGAGATCGCCGGCGTGATCACGCCGTCGCCATAGAACAGCGAGGTGCCGAAGATGCCGATGACCAGCAGGGCGCGCCGCAGCGCGGGCTTGTCCTTCACCGCGTTGGCGGCCAGCGCAAGCATGGCGATGAGTCCGCCCTCGCCCGCGTTGTCGGCGCGCAGCACCAGCACCACGTACTTGAGCGAGACGATGGTCGTCAGTGTCCAGAAGATGATGGACAGGACGCCGTAGACGTTGTCGTGCGTGAAGGGAACGTGGCCGGATCCGAAGATCTCTTTCACGGCGTACAACACGCTGGTGCCGATGTCGCCGTAGACCACACCAATGGCGCCGAGCGTGAGGGCGGCCAGCGAGGACGGAGCGCGGGAGTTCAAACCGGAGGCCCCGCCGGAGAACCACGGGGCGTGTGCGTCAGGAGTGGGCGATTCTGCGCCCGCGCCCCGGCGGGCGCCACCCGGGACGACCCCTGAAACCAGCCACGGTGTGGTTTTTGTTGCGCCGCAGCAACCTGCCGACCCTCAGTCGAGGTTTTCGGCCTCGGGGTCGGTGGCTTCGAGTTCGTAGCTGGCCGCCAGCATGGCCAGGCGGCCGATGACCCCGTACATGTAGAAGCGGTTGGGCACGCTCGCACCGGGCTTCACGCCGGGCTGCGGCAGTTGCGCGCTCTGCTCGAAGGCCAGGGGCACGAAGCTGGAGCCCGGGGCGTTGAGGTTCTCGTCCTCGCCGCGGTCGGCGTGGATGCGGTAGAAGCCGCCGACCACGTAGCGGTCCATCATGTAGACCACGGGCTCGGCCACGGCGCTGTTGATGCGCTCGTGCGTGAGCACGCCTTCCTGGATGATCACCTCGGTGACGGCCTGGCCGGCCTGCACCGTGCCCATGCGGGCCTTGGTCTTGGGCGAGAGGTTGTCGATGTCCTTGACGTCGCGCACGGTCATGATGCCCATGCCGCCCGTGCCGTTGTCGGCCTTGATGACCACGAACGGCTTTTCGTTGATGCCGTATTCCTTGTACTTGCGGCGCACCTTGGTGAGCAGCGCGTCGGTGTTGCTGCGCAGGCACTCCAGGCCCGCGTCGGCGGCGAAGTCGACCTGGCCGCACTGCGCGTGCATGGGGTTGATGAGCCAGGGGTCCATGCCCAGCAGCTTGCCGAAGCGCTTGGACACTTCCTCGTAGATCTTGAAGTGCGTGCTCTTGCGGCGCGTGGGCCAGCCGCCGTGCAGCGGCGGCAGCAGGTACTGCTCGTGCAATTCTTCCAGGATGCCGGGCACCCCCGCGCTCAGGTCGTTGTTGAGCAGGATGGTGCAAGGGTCGAAGTTCTTCAGGCCCAGGCGGCGCTTGCCGCGCGTGAGCGGCTCCAGCGTGACGTGGCCGCCGTCGGGCAGGTCGATGCGCGTGGGCTGCGTGATGTCGTTGGACAGCGAGCCCAGGCGCACGTTGAGCCCGGCCATGTAGAAGATCTTCTGCAGCGTGGCCAGGTTGCTCAGGTAGAAGGTGTCGCGGGTGTTCTCGGGCACCAGCAGCAGGTTCTTGGCCTCGGGGCAGATCTTCTCGATGGCGGCCATGGCGGCCTGCACCGCCAGCGGAATCATCTCGGGCGTGAGGTGGTTCCAGCCGCCGGGGAAGAGGTTGGTGTCCACCGGCGCCAGCTTGAAGCCCGCGTTGCGCACGTCCACCGAGGTGTAGAACGGCGGCGTGTGCTCCATCCATTCCAGCCGGAACCAGCGCTCGATGGCGGGCATCGACTCCAGGATGCGCTGTTCGAGTTCGTTGATGGGGCCGGTGAGCGCGGTGATGAGGTGGGGAACCATGGAATCTCGGCCGTGAGGCGGTTGCAGGGGTCGGGCGAACGATTCTAGGCAAATGAGGTCGCCGGCGCTTTGCGCAACCCCCGGCCCGGCGGCAACCCAATGAAAACGGCCTCCCGCTCGGGAGGCCGCTGGGACGCACTCCCTGGCGGGAGTGCGGGTTTGCTGCCCTTGCCTACTTGCTGTAGGCAGTTTCGCCGTGCGAGGTGATGTCCAGGCCCTCGCGCTCGGCTTCTTCCGGCACGCGCAGGCCGATCACCATGTCGACGATCTTGTAGGCGATCAGCGAGACGACGGCAGACCACACGATGGTGATCAGCACGCCCTTGGTCTGCACGAACACCTGGCTGGCGATCGAGAAGCCTTCGGCGCCGGTGCCGCCCAGGCTGGGCGACGTGAACACGCCCGTCAGGATGGCACCCAGGATGCCGCCCACGCCGTGCACGCCGAACACGTCGAGCGCGTCGTCGGCTCCCAGCATGCGCTTCAGGCCGTTGACGCCCCACAGGCACACCAGGCCGGCCAGCAGGCCCAGCACGATGGCGCCCATCGGGCCGACGGTGCCGCACGCCGGCGTGATGGCCACCAGGCCGGCAACGGCGCCGGACGCAGCGCCCAGCATCGAGGCCTTGCCCTTGGCCAGCGCTTCACCGGCGATCCACGAGAGCGTGGCGGCAGCCGTGGCCAGCAGGGTGTTGACCATGGCCAGTGCGGCGCCCGAGTTGGACTCGAGGTTGGAGCCGGCGTTGAAGCCGAACCAGCCCACCCACAGCATCGAGGCACCGACCATCGTCAGCGTCAGCGAGTGCGGCGGCATCGCTTCCTTGCCGTAGCCCACGCGCTTGCCCACCAGGTAGGCGCCCACCAGGCCGGCCACGCCGGCGTTGATGTGCACCACCGTGCCGCCGGCGAAGTCGATCGCGCCGTCCTTGAACAGCAGGCCCTCGGCGAACCACACCATGTGCGCGACCGGGATGTAGCTGAAGGTGAACCACAGCACCGAGAACAGCAGCACGGCCGAGAACTTGATGCGCTCGGCGAACGCGCCGACGATCAGCGCGCAGGTGATGCCGG
>NZ_DATIGV010000081.1:0-20526 GCF_035481345.1 Hydrogenophaga sp.
CTGGCCGGGCAACTGGTGGCCGAGGCGGTGCTGGGCCAGGCGGGCCGCTTCGACCTGTACGCGCGCCTGAAGCACCGCCGCTTCCCCGGCGGCGCGCTGCTGCGCACGCCCAGCCTGGCGCTGGGGATGCTGTGGCACCGCTTGCGCGACGCGATGTGACGCGCGGTTTTACCAAGCTGAAATTCAACCTTGGATTTGTAAGAGCCGGGTGGATCAGTTCGGCATTGCCTGTCGCACCGCCGCCGCCACTACCGGCCCGCAGCGCCGGATCTCCTCCAGCGCCGCATAGCCATAGCCGATGACCAACCCACGCAGATCCTGCCGCTGCAGGCAATAGGCCGAGAGCGGCCGCACGGTCAGGCCCTGCTGCGCCAGGCGGCGCGCGATGGCCTGGTCGTCCACCGCCAGCGGCAGGCGCAGGCACAGGTGCAGCCCCTGTTCGGCACCGCTGATGCGCGGCGCGTCCGGGCCCTCGCCCAGCACGGGCTTGAGCGCCTCCAGCAGGCATTGGCGGCGCTCGGCGTAGGTTTGGCGCGCGCGGCGCAGCGAGCTGGCGAAGTGGCCCATCTCGATGAACTCGGCCAGTGCCGCCTGTGTGGGCATCTGGCCCGGGCGGTTGAGGTCGTAGTGCGCCTGGCGGAAGGCCTCGACCAGGCCCTTGGGCACCACCAGGTAGCCCAGCTTGAGGCCGGGGTAGAGCACCTTGGAGAAGGTGCCCATGTAGAGCACGCGCCCGTCCGGGTCCAGGCCTTCCAGGCTGGACAGCGGCGGGCCGCTGAAGCGGTACTCGCTGTCGTAGTCGTCCTCGATCACCCAGGCGCCGTGCGCGCGCGCCGTGGCCAGCAACTGGTGGCGCCGCGCCAGCGACATGACCGCGCCCATGGGGTACTGGTGTGAGGGCGTGACGTAGATCAGGCGCGGCGGCTTCGAATCGTCGGCCGGCGTGGGGCTGATGCCCTGTTCGTCCACCGCCACTGGGTGCACGGCCAGGCCGGTGGCGATGAAGGCCTTCATGGCGCCCCAGTAGGCCGGGTCCTCCACCCACACGGTGTCGCCGTGGTCGGCCAGCAGGCGCGCGCAGAGCTCCAGCGACTGCTGCGTGCCGGTGGTGACGATGACCTGGTCGGCGTCGAGCTGCACGCTGCGAAAGACCCGCAGGTAGTCGGCGATGGCGCGGCGCAGCGGCGCGTAGCCGCCCGAGGTGTTGTAGTCGAGCATGTCCGGGTAGGTCATGCGCCAGTGCTTGTTCTGCAGCCGCTGCCACAGCGTGAGCGGAAAGGCCGAGAAGTCGGCGATGCCGGGGGTGAAGGGCTGGACCTCCAGCGCGCCGGCACTGTACTCATGCGCCAGCGAATGCCCGCGAGAGGACAGGCGCGCCGGCTGGTGCTGCGGCGCCTGGCCCGGTGCGCGCGGGCCGCGCGAGAGACCACTGCGCGGCACGTGGTCGTTCACGTAGGTGCCGCTGCCCACGCGGCTGGCCAGGTAGCCCTCCACGCTGAGCTGGTTGATGGCGGCCACCACGGTGTTGCGCGAGAGGTTCAGGTCTTGCGCGAGGTCCCGGCTGGAGGGCAGGCGCTCGCCGGCGCCGAGCTTGCCGTCCAGCATGGCGCGGCGCAGGGCCTCGTAGAGCTGGCGGTGCAGGGGCAGGGCGTCTTGCGCGCCCAGGCGGTTCATTTCGGCCAGCAGGTGTTCGGACAGCATGGGCAGGTGTACCGGAGCAGGGTAAGTGGCACCACGAGATGGGCACAACTGGCCCCCATTGTGATCCAATTCGCCGACCACAATGCCCCGAGAAAGTGTGGAGAACCCATGAACAAGCCGCCATGCATGGTCTGGCTGCCCGCCGACCACCGACTGCTGGGCGACCACGGGCACCAGATGCCTTTTCTGCTGCTGGGCGACAAGTACGCGCGGGCCGTGAAGGTCGGCGCCCAGGCCCAGCCGGTGATGTTTCCCCTGGCCGAGGTCGAGCAGATCGATGAGCTGCTCGGCATGGTCGACGGGGTGATGCTCACTGGATCGCCGTCGAACGTGCATCCCTCGCACTTCCAGGAGGAGGTGGCCGACCCCAGCCTGCCGCTCGACCAGGACCGCGACCTGCTCACCCTGGCGCTGGTGAAGGCCTGCGTGCACCAGGGCGTGCCGCTGCTGGGCGTGTGCCGCGGCTTCCAGGAGATCAACGTGGCCCTGGGCGGCGCGCTCTACCAGCGCGTGCACCAGGTGCCCGGCATGAACGATCACCGCGAGCCCAAGAACGCGCCGCCCGACGAACAGTACGCGCCGCGCCACCCGATCCGCATCGCCCCCGACAGCGTGATGGCCGAGTGGGCCGGCGGCACCGAGGCCGAGGTGAATTCCCTGCACGGTCAGGGCATCGCGCGGCTGGCCGAGGGCCTGACGCCGCTGGCCTGGGCGCCGGACGGCCTGATCGAGGCCTTCTGGGTGAAGGGCGCGCGCACCTTCGCCTACGCCATGCAGTGGCACCCCGAGTGGCGCTGCTGGGAAACACCCTTCTACGCCAACATCTTCGAGGCCTTCGGCCGCGCCTGCCGCCAGCGGCGCAGCCTGCGTCTGCAGGCGAACGACCTGGCGCGCAGCCAGCCCGGGTAGGTTCGATTCACGTACCCTGAACACCCGAACCGAAACCAACCCGAGGAACGGCCATGAGCGCCCCCAAGAACTTCAACGAGCTGGAGAGCTGGCTCAATGAGCACCGCGTGACCGAGGTGGAATGCCTGGTGCCCGACCTGACCGGCGTGGCGCGCGGCAAGATCCTGCCGCGCGAGAAATTCACCGAGGACCGCGGCATGCGCCTGCCGCACGCCATCGTGGCCATGAGCGTGACGGGCGAGCAGCCGGCCAGCGGGCCGTATTACGACGTGGTGGAGCCTACCGACCGCGACATGCAGTTGCGCCCCGACCCGACCACGGTGCGCATCGTGCCCTGGGCCACGGACCCGACGGCGCAGGTCATCCACGACTGCTTCGACCACAAGGGCAAGCTGGTGCCCTACGCGCCACGCAGCGTGCTTCGCCGCATCTGCGGCCTGTACGAGGCCGAGGGCTGGGACCCGGTGATCGCGCCCGAGCTGGAGTTCTACCTGACCGCGCGCAACACCGACCCGAACACGCTGCTGCGCCCGCCCATCGGCCGCAGCGGGCGCGCCGAGACCTCGCGCCAGGCCTACTCCATCGACGCGGTGAACGAGTTCGACCCGCTGTTCGAGGAGATCTACGAGTACTGCAACCTCATGGGCCTGAACGTGGACACGCTGATCCACGAGATCGGCGCGGGTCAGATGGAGATCAACTTCTTCCACGACCACCCGCTGGGCCTGGCCGATGAGGTCTTCTTCTTCAAGCGCACCGTGCGCGAGGCCGCGCTGCGCCACGACATGTACGCCACCTTCATGGCCAAGCCCATCGCGGGCGAGCCGGGCAGCGCCATGCACATGCACCAGAGCGTGCTGAACAAGGCCACGGGCCAGAACATCTTCAGCAACGCCGACGGCACGGCCTCCGACGAGTTCTTCCACTACATCGGCGGCCTGCAGCGCTACATCCCGGCCGCCATGGCCCTGGTGGCGCCCTACGTGAACAGCTATCGGCGCCTGTCGCGCCACACGGCCGCGCCGATCAACATCGAGTGGGGCCACGACAACCGCACGGTGGGCATCCGCTCGCCCATCGCCTCGCCCGAGGCGCGCCGGGTGGAAAACCGCGTGATCGGCGCCGACGCCAACCCCTACGTGGCCATGGCCATGACCCTCGCCTGCGGCTACCTGGGCATGAAGAACAAGATCAAGCCCAAGCCCGAGATGAAGGGCGACGCCTACCTCTCGCCCTACGCGCTGCCGCGCAGCCTGGGCGAGGCCCTGGACTGGCTGCGCCGCGAGCCCGACCTGCACGAGGTGCTGGGCCACGAGTTCGTGACCATCTACACCGAGATCAAGGAACTCGAGTTCGACGAGTTCATGAAGGTCATCTCGCCCTGGGAGCGCGAACACCTCCTCCTGCATGTCTGACCTGGAATTCCCGCGATGAACCCGAACCCCCTGATCGCCCCGCCCGCGCTGGTGCGCCGCGCCGAGCAGCACGACACCAAGGCCATCCAGGCGCTGGACAGCGCGCACTACATCCACCCCTTCACCGACCACGGTGACCTGGCCACGCGCGGCGCGCGCGTGATCACGCAGGCCCAGGGCATCTACATCTGGGACTCGGAGGGCCACAAGATCCTGGACGCGATGAGTGGCCTGTGGTGCGTGAACGCGGGCTACGGGCGCAAGGAGCTGGCCGACGCGGCCTACCAGCAGCTCATGACGCTGCCCTACTACAACAGCTTCTTCCAGACCACCAACGTGCCGGCGGTGCAACTGGCGGCCAAGCTGGCGGCGCTGGCGCCCGAGGTGAAGGGCCGCAAGTTCGAGCATGTCTTCTTCAGCTCCAGCGGCAGCGAGAGCAACGACACCAACGTGCGCCTGGTGCGCCGCTACTGGGACCTGATGGGCCAGCCGCAGCGCAAGACCATCATCGGCCGCCACAACGCGTACCACGGCTCCACCATGGCCGGGGCATCGCTGGGCGGCATGGGCGGCATGCACGCGCAGGGCGATCTGCCGATCCCGGGCATCGTGCACATCGACCAGCCCTACTTCTTCGAGAACGGCAAACCCGGCGAGAGCGAAGCCGATTTCGGCCTGCGCGCCGCGCGCGCGCTGGAGGAAAAGATCCTGGAGATCGGCGCCGACAAGGTGGCGGCCTTCATCGCCGAGCCGGTGCAGGGCGCGGGCGGCGTGATCATCCCGCCCGCCACCTACTGGCCCGAGATCCAGCGCATCGTCGACCAGTACGGCATCCTGCTCATCAGCGACGAGGTGATCTGCGCCTTCGGCCGCCTGGGGTATTGGTTCGCCTACGAGAAGTTCGGCTACCGGCCGGACCTGGTGACCTTCGCCAAGGGCGTGACCAGCGGCTACATCCCCCTGGGCGGCGTGATGGTGGGCGACCGCGTGGCGAAGGTGCTCATCGACAAGGGCGGCGAGTTCAACCACGGCTACACCTACAGCGGCCACCCCGTGGCCTGCGCCGTGGGTCTGGCCAACCTGGAGCTGATGGAGCGCGAGGACCTGCCGCGCAAGGTGCGCGAGGACCTGGCGCCCTACCTGGCCAGGCGCTTCGCCGAGATCGCCGAACACCCGCTGGTGGGCCTGGCCGAGACCTGCGGCTTCGTGGCCGGGCTGGTGCTGGTGAAGGACAAGGCCTCGAAGGCGGTGTACGACCCCGAGCTCGCGGTCGGCATGATGTGCCGCGCCCACTGCTTCAGGAACGGACTGATCATGCGCGCCGTGGGCGACCGCATGATCATCGCGCCGCCGCTGGTGATGACGCGCGAGCAGATCGACGAGATGGTGGCGCTGATCCGGCGCTGCCTGGACGACACGCTCGCCGAATTGCGCGAAAAAGGCCTGCACGCGTGACTAGAATGGCCGCCGATCCCCTATTTCGGGGTGCGGCGGTCACTGGAAACGGGCTTCCCGGGTCTGGAACTTGCATGCCCCGAGCGGGTCATCAGCCGCCACGCATGAGCGGTTTTGGTCCTAACCCCCTCCTTTGGAGTGAGCAACACCATGAAGAAGCACGTTCTGGTTCTCGCGATGGCGGCCGTGATGGTCGCCGCCTGCGGCAAGAAGGAGGAGCCCGCTCCTGCCCCCGCGCCCGCCCCGGTGGCCACCGCCCCGGCGCCCGCACCGGCCCCCGCCGGCCCGGTGCTCGACGATGAGAAGGTCCTCAACGTCTACAACTGGCCCGACTACATCACCGAGAGCCTGATCGCCGACTTCGAGAAGGAGTACGGCGTGAAGGTGAACTACGACACCTTCGAGAACAACGAGGCCCTGCACGCCAAGCTGGTGGCCGGCAATTCGGGCTACGACATCGTGATCCCCACCGCCGGCTTCGCCAAGAAGCAGATCGACGGCGGCCTGTACCAGCCCATCGACAAGAGCAAGCTCACGAACTACGGCAACCTCGACCCGGACTTCATGAGCAAGATCGCGGGCGTGGACCCCGAGAACAAGCACCTGGTGCCCTGGGCCTGGGGCTTCACCACCGTGGGCATCAACAAGCAGAAGGTGGAAAAGGCCCTGGGCGGCATGGCCATGCCCGAGAACGCCTGGGACCTGGTGTTCAAGCCCGAGTACTCGAGCAAGCTGCGCTCCTGCGGCATCGCCTACCTGGATTCGCCCAGCGAGATCCTGCCCGTGGCGCTGCACTACGTGGGCAAGCCGCCGTACAGCGAGAACCCCGAGGACTTCAAGGCCGCGCGTGAGATGCTGATGAAGGTGCGCAAGGACGTGCGCCTGTTCTCCAGCACCATGATCGACGACATCGCCAGCGGCAAGGCCTGCGCCTTCATCGGCTGGTCGGGCGACATCAACATCGCTGCCGACCGCGTGAAGGAAACCGGTGGCAAGGACGAGATCGTGCCCCTGCTGCCCACCGGCGGCGGCCTGGTGTTCATCGACACCATGGCGATCCCCAAGGACGCCAAGCACGTGAACAACGCCCACGTGTTCATCGACTTCTACCTGCGCGCCGCCAACGCCGCCGCCATGGCCAACGAGATGAACTACCCCACCGGCAACAAGGCCGCGCTGCCCGACATCAAGGACGAGGTGAAGAGCAACAACACCATCTTCCTGGGCCCCGAAGACACGGCGCGCCTGATCCCCACCGGCGGCTTCTCCAACGAGGCCTCGGGCGTGGTCAACGACACCTATAACGCGTTCAAGCGCGGCAAGTAAGTCCGACGCTCGCTCGGCGCACACCGGGGCTGTTCATCCACCAGGACGAACAGCCCCTTCGCTTTCTGGAGGCCCATTCATGTCCGAAACCCCCGGCTACCTGGTGACCGAGAAGGTGGTCAAGCGCTTCGATGAAGCGCTGGCCGTCGACGAGGTGTCCTTGTCCATCCGCAAGGGCGAGATCTTCGCCCTGCTCGGCAGCTCGGGCTGCGGCAAGTCCACGCTGCTGCGCATGCTCGCGGGCTTCGAGACGCCGACCTCCGGGCGCATCCTGCTCGGCGGGCAGGACGTGGCCGCGGTGCCGCCCTACGAGCGGCCGGTCAACATGATGTTCCAGAGCTACGCGCTGTTTCCGCACCTGACGGTGTGGGAGAACGTGGCCTTCGGACTCAAGCGCGAGGGGCTGCCCAAGGCCGAGATCCAGCAGCGCACCGACGAGATGCTGGCGCTGGTGCAGCTCACGCCGTTCGCCAAGCGCAAGCCGCATCAGCTCTCGGGCGGGCAGCAGCAGCGCGTGGCCCTGGCGCGCAGCCTGGCCAAGCGGCCCAAGCTGCTGCTGCTGGACGAACCCCTGGGCGCGCTGGACAAGAAGCTGCGCGAGCAGACGCAGTTCGAGCTGGTGAACATCATCGAGAAGGTGGGCGTGACCTGCGTGATGGTGACGCACGACCAGGAAGAGGCCATGACCATGGCGAGTCGCATCGCCATCATGAGCAAGGGCCGTGTGCTGCAGGTGGGCACGCCGTCCGAGATCTACGAGCACCCGGTGAACCGCTTCGTGGCCGACTTCATCGGCAACGTGAACCTGTTCGAGGGCAAGCTCAGCGTGGATGAGCCGGACCGCTGCGCCGTGGAAAGCGGCATCGGCGAGATCCACGTGGGCCACGGCATGCCGGGCACGCTGGGCATGCCGGTGGCGCTGGCCGTGCGGCCGGAGAAGATAGAGATCAGCAAACAGCCGCCCCCGCCCGATGCCGGCCCCAATGTGTTCAGGGGCAAGGTCAAGGAGATCGCTTATTTCGGCGCGCACAACACCTTCATCGTGCAGGCGGCCAACGGCCAGCGCGTGAAGATCACGGAGGCCAACACCTCGCGCCACGACCTCTCCGACATCACCTGGGAGGACGAGGTGAACTTCTGGTGGTCCGACACCGCGGGCGTGGTGCTGCGCGACTGAAGGGGAGCGACCATGAACCTCCCCATGCCCGGCAAGCGCTTCGTCATCGGCGTGCCTTATGGCTGGCTGTTGCTGTTCTTCTTCCTGCCCTTCCTGATCCTGCTGTACATCAGCTTCGTGGACATGGGCGGCGACATCAGCCCCTTCAAGCCGCTGTGGGATCCCGTCAGCGGCGTGCTGCACCTGAAGTACGAGAACTACCTCGACATCTTCCGCACGGAGGAGGGCGCGCCGCTGTTTCGTACGCTCTACATCGACTCGTATTTGCGCTCGATCTGGTACGCGCTGCTCACGGCCCTCTTCTGCCTGGTGATCGGCTACCCCTTCGCGTACTTCATCGCGCGCTCGCCCGCCAGTGTGCGGCCCGCGCTGCTGCTGCTGGTGATGCTGCCGTTCTGGACGTCCTTCCTGCTGCGCGTGTACGCGTGGAAGGGCCTGCTGGCCGACCAGGGCGTGATCAACCGCTTCATGATGGCCATTGGCATCACCAGCGAGCCCATTCCCATGCTGTACACCAACGTGTCCATGCTCGTGGGCATGACCTACGTGTACCTGCCCTTCATGATCCTGCCGCTGTACGCCAACCTGGTGAAGATGGACTTTCGCCTGCTGGAGGCCGCCTACGACCTGGGCACCACGCCGTTCAAGGCCTTCTGGCTCGTCACCGTGCCGCTGTCCAAGGCCGGCATCATCGCGGGCTTCATGCTGGTGTTCATCCCCTGCGTGGGCGAGTTCGTGATCCCATCGCTGCTGGGCGGACCCGAGAACTACATGATCGGGCGCGTGGTGTGGGACGAGATGTTCACCGCCAACGATTGGCCCAAGGCCACCGCGCTGGCGGTGGTGATGATCGCGATCATCGTGATTCCGCTGGCGTTCTACTACAAGTACGCCGGCGAGCAGGCTGAGAAGCGCTGAAGGAGACCGGCATGAAACCCCTTCTCGAAAAGCACTTCGGCAAAGTCTGGCTGCTGGTGGTCTTCGGCTTCCTGTACCTGCCGCTGGCCTTCATGGTGCTGTTCTCGTTCAACAGCACGCGCACCGACGCGCGCTTCACCGGCTTCTCGCTGCGCTGGTACGAGGCCCTGCTCAACGACAGCAAGATCGTCGACGGCTTCTTCCTCTCGCTCAAGATCGCCGCGGTCACAGGGCTGCTGTCGGCGGTGCTGGCCACCTTCGCGGCCTTCGTGCTGGTGCGCTACCGGCGCTTTCTGGGCCGCACGGTGTTCAGCGGCATGGTGAACGCGCCGCTGGTCATGCCCGAGGTGATCATCGGCCTGTCGCTGCTGCTGCTGTTCGTGGGGGCCCAGAACGTCTTCGGCTGGCCGCAGCGCGGCATGCTCACCATCATCCTGGGCCACACGCTGCTGGGCATGGCCTACGGCATGGTGGTGATCCAGAGCCGCCTGCTGGAGATGGACCGCTCGATCGAGGAGGCCGCCATGGACCTGGGCGCGCGACCGCACCAGGTGTTCTTCCTGGTCACGCTGCCCAACATCTTCCAGGCCATCCTGGCGGCCTTCCTGCTGGCGTTCACGCTGTCGTTCGACGACGTGGTGATCACCGAATTCCTGAGCGGTCCGGGCGTGAGCACGCTGCCGCAGGTGATCTTCGGCTACGCGCGCCGGGGCATCAACCCGACGATCTACGCGGCGGCCACGATCCTCATCGTCACGGTGACCATCGTGGTGGTGGCCTACGCGGTGTGGGTGGCGCGGGCCACGCGCAAGCGCGAGCGGGAGATGGCGGCGGCGATCCGGGGGTGATCGACGCTGGCCAGGTTGTGGCGTCGCCGCCGCAGCCTAGGCCTTTCGGGGGGATTGGAAAGTAGAACTTAGGTTCTAGGATCGGCGGTTCTCCTTTCGGGAGAGCCTCTCCAATCACCCATCAACGGACCATGAAAATCGCCCCGCTCGCCTTTGTCGCCGCCGCCAGCCTGATGGCCTTGTCTGTCGCGCAGGCCCAAACCGCCCCTGCCACCAACCCCAATCTGTACGCTGAAATCGGCTACACCGCGACCACCTTCAAGGTCTCGAACGGCGCCGATTCGCTAAAGGCCTCGCCCAGCCTCGTGTCCGGCGTCTTCGGCTATCAGGCGCACCCCAACTTCGCCGTTGAGGGCTTCCTGGGCTTCGGCGCCGGCAAGGACGGCGTCAAGTACAACGGCGTGGACCTGCCCATTGACGTCAAGCTGGGCGCCATGGTGGGCGTGTTCGCCCGCCCCAGCATCGCTCTCGGCGACACCGTGGAGCTCTTCGGCCGCATCGGCTGGATGCACACCGAGCTCAAGACCTCCGCGCCCGGCCTGAGCGTGACGGAGAAGGACTCCAACGTGGCGTATGGCTTCGGCGCCAACTTCAACCTGTCCAAGACCTCCTATCTCCAGGCCAGCTGGACGAGCTTCTACAACAAGGACGACACCAAGATCGAAGGCTTCGGTCTGGCCTACGGCCTGCGCTTCTGAGCCAGCGCCACGCCGTCACGCAAGCCACCTTCGGGTGGCTTTTTCATGGCGTCGCTTCCCCAGTGGACGGGGGGCGGCCGAACAAAGTGGATGTTCGCGGCGTTCGGGATGAGGCGTAGCATGGGGCGGATTGCCACCCCGCCGCACCATGACCACCACCTCGCTCCCTTCCCTGTCCTTCGACGGCCGCGCCTTCATCAACGGTGAGCGCATTGCCGCGCGCGACGGCCAGACCTTCGATTGCTTCTCGCCCGTGGACGGGCGCCTGCTGGCCCCCGTGGCGCGTGGGCAGGCGGCCGACATCGATGCCGCCGTGTCGGCCGCGCGCGCCGCCTTCGAGGACCGCCGCTGGGCCGGCCTGCCGCCGGCCAGACGCAAGCGCGTGATGCAGGCCTTCGCGGACCAGATCCAGCAGCACGCCGACGAGCTCGCGCTGACCGAGACGCTCGACATGGGCAAACCCGTTCGCTACGCGCGCGCCGTGGACGTGAACAGCGCGGCCAACTGCATCCGCTGGTACGGCGAGGCGGTGGACAAGGTGTACGACGAGATCGCGCCCACGCCCGACACGGCGCTGGCCCTGATCACGCGCGAGCCCCTGGGCGTGGTGGGCGTGATCGTGCCCTGGAACTACCCCATGATCATGGCGGCGTGGAAGATCGCGCCGGCCCTGGCCGCGGGCAACTCGGTGGTCTTGAAGCCCAGCGAGAAGAGCCCCCTGACCGCGCTGCGCCTGGCCGAACTCGCGCTGGCCGCCGGCATTCCGCCGGGCGTGTTCAACGTGGTGCCGGGCTTCGGCCCCGAGGCCGGCAGCCCGCTGGCGCTGCACATGGACGTGGATTGCATCGCCTTCACCGGCAGCACGCGCGTGGGCAAGCAGATCCACGTGATGGCGGGCCAGAGCAATCTGAAGCGCGCCTGGACGGAGCTGGGCGGCAAGTCGCCCAACATCGTGTTCGCCGATTGCCCCGACATCGACAAGGCCGTGGAGGCCGCGGTGGGCAGCATCTTCTTCAACCAGGGCGAGAGCTGCAACGCGCCCTCGCGCCTGTTCGTGGAAGCGTCCATCAAGGAGGCCTTCCTGGAGAAGGCGCTGAAGCTGGTGCCGCAGTACCAACCGGGCAACCCGCTGGAGAAGTCCACCGTGATGGGCGCCATCGTGGACAAGACGCAGATGGACACGGTGCTGCGCTACATCGACAGCGGCAAGAAGGAGGGCGCGAAGCTGCTCGCGGGCGGCGAGGCGGCCGAGCCCGTGAAGGGCGGCTGCTACGTGCTGCCCACCATCTTCGACGGCGTGAAGAACGACATGACCATCGCGCGCGAGGAGATCTTCGGGCCGGTGCTGTCGGTGCTGTCCTTCACCGACGCCGCCGAGGTGGTGAAGCAGGCGAACAGCAACATCTATGGCCTGCAGGCGGCGGTGTGGACGCGCGACATCAACAAGGCGCACGGCGTGGCGCGCGCGCTGCGCGCGGGCACGGTGCACGTGAACCAGTACGACGAGGACGACATCACCGTGCCCTTCGGCGGCTTCAAGCAGAGCGGCGTGGGCCGCGACAAGTCGCTGCACGCGTTCGGCAAGTACACCGAGGTGAAAACCACCTGGATAAGAATTGATTCCCCCCTGCACCGCTGACGCGGTATCCCCCTGAGGGGAACGGCCGCTGCGGCCCGGCAAAGCCGGTTCCGCGCAGCCCTCGACCAGACATTTCGCGCCTCCGTGCGCGCTGCGAAGGAGAGCCACATGAATGCGCCGCAGAAACCAGAGAACCTGAACGCCCCGCACACCAACGCCGCCTGGCACCAGCGCCGGCTCGCGGCCACGCCGCGCGGCGTGGGCGTGTTCGGCGATTTCTTCATCGAGCGCGCGAAGAACGCCGAGCTGTGGGACATCGAAGGCCGCCGCTTCATCGACTTCGCGGGCGGCATCGCGGTGCTCAACACCGGCCACGTGCACCCCAAGGTGCAGGCCGCCATCGCGGCGCAGTTGCAGCGCTTCACGCACAGTTGCTACCAGGTGGTGCCGTACGCCGAGTACGTGTCGCTGGCCGAGCGCATCAACGCCATCGTGCCCATCGACGGGCCGGTGAAGACGGCCTTCTTCTCCACCGGTGCCGAGGCGATCGAGAACGCGATGAAGATCGCGCGCGCGGCCACGGGGCGCAGCGGCATCATTGCCTTCGGCGGCGCTTTCCACGGCCGCAGCCTGTTCGCGGTCTCGCTCACGGGCAAGGTGCAGCCCTACAAGGCGGGCTTCGGGCCTTTCCCGCCCGAGGTCTACCACGTGCCCTTTCCCATGCACGCCGACTCCTTCGAGCTGGCGAAGCAGTCCATGGAGCACCTGTTCAAGGCCGACATCGAGCCCAAGCGGGTGGCGGCCATCGTGTTCGAACCGGTGCAGGGCGAGGGCGGCTTCAACCCCATCCTGCCCGCGGCCGTGAAGTGGCTGCGCGAGTTGTGCGACGCGCACGGCATCCTGCTCATCGCCGACGAGGTGCAGACCGGCTTCGCGCGCACCGGGCGCATGTTCGCCATGGAGCACTACGGTGTGAAGCCCGACCTGATCACGCTGGCCAAGAGCCTGGCCGGCGGGACCACGCTGTCGGCGGTGTGCGGCCGAGCCGCCGTGATGGACGGCCCGGCACCGGGTGGGCTGGGTGGCACCTACGCGGGCAACCCCCTGGCCATTGCCGCGGCGCACGCGGTGCTGGACGTGATGGCGGAGGAAAAGCTCGTGGAGCGCGCGCAGCACCTGGGCGACAAGCTCATCGCTTACCTCGCCGCCAAGCGCGCCGTGCACAAGCGCATCGGTGACGTGCGCGGCCTGGGCGCCATGGTGGCCTGCGAGTTCGTGGACCCGAAGACCGGTGCGCCCGACGCCGAGATGACGAAGCAGGTGCAGATGGCGGCCTTGAAACGCGGCCTGCTGCTGCTCACCTGCGGCGTCAACGCCAACGTGGTCCGCTTCCTGTTCCCGCTGACCATCGAGGACGCGGTGTTCGAAGAGGGGCTGTCGGTCTTCGACGCCGCCCTGGCCGAGGTGGCCGCTTGAACGACAGCGCCGCGCGCCTGGGCCAGGTGATCGATGCGCTGGAATCGCGCGCGGCCGAACTGCGGGCCCAGGGCGTGCATTCGGTGCTGGCCACTTTCACCGATCTGCTGGGCACGCCCAAGGGCAAGCTGGTGCCGCTGGAGTGCCTGGCCGATGCGGTGACCACCGGCGCAGGCTTCGCGGGGCCCAGCATCGTGGGCACCGGCCTGCCGCGCATGGGCGCGCGCAGCGAGTACTTCGGCCGCGTGCTGCCGCAGACGCTGCGGCCCTTGCCTTTCATGCCCGGCGTGGCGCACGCGGTGTGCGACGGCTTTGCCGGCGGCGAGCCGCTGGACACCGACCCACGCGGCGCGCTCAAGCGCCAGGTGGCGCGCCTGAGCGAGCGCGGCTGGACGCTGTGGGTGGGTATCGAGCCCGAGTTCTTCCTGTTGAAGCGCGGCGCCGACGGCCGCTGGGGCGTGGCCGACGCGCAGGACACGCTGGCCAAGCCCTCGTACGACCTGCGGTCCATCGGCCGCAACCTGGGCTTCCTCGATGACATGCGCCAGGCGCTCACGGCGCTGGGTTTCGAGCTGCAGCAGATGGACCACGAGGACGCCATCGGCCAGTACGAGATCAACTACCGGCACGACGACGCGCTCGCGGCGGCCGATCGCTACCAGCTCTTCAAGCTGACGGCACAGGCCGTGGCGGAGCGCCATGGCGGCGTGTTCTCCACCATGCCCAAGCCGCTGGCGGGCGCGCCGGGCAGTGGGCTGCATTTCCACGTGAGCCTGACGGACGCGGATGGCCGCGCGCTGATGGCCGATGGCGCGGGTGCCCTGGGCCTGAGCGAGACGGGTTGGCGCTTCGCGGCCGGTCTGCTGCAGCACGCGGACGCCTTGGCGGCGCTGTGCGCGCCCACGGTCAACAGCTACAAGCGCCTGGCGGCGAGCCGCAGCGCCTCGGGCACCACCTGGTCGCCGGTGTGGAAGGCCATCGGCGAGAACAACCGCACCTGCCTGCTGCGCGCGGTGGCGGGCCGGCTGGAGTGGCGCCTGCCGGACCCGAGCTGCAACGTCTACCTGGCGCTGGCGGCCACGCTGGCGGCGGGGCTCGATGGCATCGACCAAGGCCTGGTGGCACCCAGGCCCTGCAAGGACGACCTGTACGAACGGCATGCGCGCGGCGAGCCCTTGCCAGAGCGCTTGCCGCGCGACCTGCACGACGCGCTGCTGGCGCTGCAGGGCGATGCCGCGCTGCGCACCGCGCTGGGCGAGCCGCTGCTGGAGCAGTACCTGATGATCAAGCGCGCCGAGTGGGCGGAGTACCACGCGCAGGTGAGCGACTGGGAGCTGGCGCGCTACGCCGAGGGCTGATCGGGGCGGGGGCGCGCGATCGGGATAATCGCCCGCGTGAGTTCACCAAGCACCGCCGCCGACGGCACCCGTACCTGGACCAAGACCACCGACCGCCCGCTGCGCAGCTGGCGCAAGTCGGCCGGCGTGTGGTTGTTCGCGCACTTCGTGGGTGTGCCCATTCCCTGGGCGGCCGCGCGCCAGACCAATCCGCGCGCGCTGCTGGCGCACGAGCACGAGCGCCTGCTGGCCCTGGCCGCCGTGGGCGAACACGTGCCGCGTGTGATCGGCTTCGATGGCGATACCCTGATCACGAGCGACGTGGGCCCCACGCTGGACCACCTGCTGTTCCAGCGCGCACCCGAGGAACGCCTGCCGCTGATGCGCGCGGCCGCCGCCGATCTGGCGGGGTTCCACGCGCGCGGGCAATGGCACGGCGGCGCGCAGGCGCGCAACATCACCTGGGACGGTGAGCGCTTCGCGCGGCTGGATTTCGAGGAGCCCCTGGTGCCCGGACTGGCGCTGGGCATGGTGCAGCGCTACGACGTGCTGCAGCTGCTGCTCTCTCTGGCGCGGTTGATCGAGCCGCTGGGTCCGTCGGCCGTGCACGCCGTGCTGGACGCCTACGCCAGCGCCGACGAGCGACAGGCCCACGCCCTGCGCGATTTCATCGCGCACCTGCTGCCGCGCCTGCAGCGCGTCTCGCGCATCGCGGCCTGGTCACGCCGGCTGGACGGCTCGCGCGAGTTGATGCGGCTGCGCACCGTGCTCGAGGGCATGGCCGCCTTCGTGGCCGATCGCTGAGGCGCGGCCTCAGGTCCGGTACGACGGGTCCATGCGCTCAAGCTTGCGCAGCAGCGCAGGCCAGGCGATCTGCGCGCCCTGGCCTGCGGTGGCCACGCGCATCACGTCGGCCATGCCCGCGAGGATGCGCGGGTCCACCTGGGTGAGTTCGCCGCCGCCGGCCAGCGCGTCGATCTGGATGCGGCAGGTGTTCTCGAAGGTGTACATCGAGAGGAAGGCGTCGGCGATGGAGCGGCCCACGGTGAGCAGGCCGTGGTTGCGCAGCACCAGGTAGTTGGCCGTCCCCAGATCGGCCTGCAGGCGCGGCTTCTCGTCCGGGCGGAAGGCCACGCCCTCGTAGGCGTGGTAGGCCAGTGAGGCCAGCACGAAGGTGCTCTGCTGGCTGATGGGCAAGATGCCGTGCTTCTGCGCGCTCACCGCCACGCCCGCGCGGGTGTGGGTGTGCAGCACGCACTGCGCCTCGGGCCGCGCCTCGTGCACGGCGCTGTGGATGACGAAGCCGGCCGGGTTCACCGGGAAGGGCGAGTCGTGCAGCTTGTTGCAGGCCATGTCCACCTTCACCAGGCTGCTGGCGGTGATCTCGTCGAACATCAGCCCGTAGGGGTTGATGAGGAAGTGGTGCTCGCCGCCGGTGACGCTGTCGGGCAGCTTGGCGCTGATGTGGGTGAAGACGAGGTCGCTCCAGCCGTAGGCCGCCACCAGGCGGTAGCAGGCGGCGAGGTCGCAGCGCAGCGCCCATTCTTCGGCGCTGACGACTTCTTTCAGGGACGGGATGTGCATGGCGTGTCTCCGGCGTCGCCTCACGGGGGCGGCGTGGCACGCACTCTAGGCGCTGGGGCGCGGCCCGCGCTGTCCGACCAGCGACAGGCCGGTGCGGTCAGCGGCGGGTCTTGCAGGTGCTGATGCCCAACATCGCGTAAGGCGGGCACCAGCCGACGAGGCCGGTGAGCAGGGGCAAGGCGCCCAGCCAGCCCCACCAGCCGACGGTGCCGGTGGCGGCCAGTGCGATGAGGACGAGGCCGACGAGGATGCGAAGGCTGCGGTCGATGGCGCCGACGTTGCGGGTCATGGTGATCTCCATCAGTGAACGATGATGTTCACCGCATTGGACGCCGTGGCGCCGGCGCCGCACTTGATCCAGATCAGGGTCGCGTCGCGGATTCAAGGCTTTGCAGCCAATGCATGGCATGTGAGCGCTCGCTGCCACACATTTCAACGGTGGGCTTGAGTGAGGCGCAGACAAGAGGCCGCTCGGGCCGGCCGAAAAGCCGGCAGCGCAGGGCCTCGTCCAGGTGCGGGCAAGGCTGGCCGGCGGGCTTGCCGTGCGGCAGGCCCGGCAGGGCACTGCTGATCGAAGGCGCGATGCAGCAAGCGGCGCAGCCGGGACGGCAGTCCACGATCAGTCCGGCGCGTTGAGCTTGCGCGCGCCGTGGATGGCCTGCTCCACGACCCCTTGCACGGCGGCCTGGGCCAGGCCGCTGATCAGCCGGCCCTGATCGTCGAAGGCCTCGCCGGCCTTGCTCAGGGCGTACTGCTTGGGCGTCAGCCAGCACTGCAGATTCAAGAGCAGTGGGGACAGGTGCGACAGGCTGCGCAGCCCACCCAGGGCACCGGGCGAGGCGCTGAGCAGGCCCACCACCTTGCCCGCGAAGGGCTTGGTACCGCTGGACCAGTCGGGGTCGCCCTTGATGGGGCTGGACACCCAGTCGAGCGTGTTCTTGAGCAGGCCGGTGTAGCTGCCGTTGTACTCGGGCGAGCAGATGACCCAGGCCGGGTGGGCGTGGAAGATCTCCTTGAGCCGGCGCGCGGCCTCGGGGGTGCCGCGGGCCTCCAGGTCGGCGTTGTAGAGGGGCAGCTCGAAGTCGGCCAACTCCAGGTGCGTGACCTGGGCGCCAGCGGCGCGGCCGAGCTCGGCGGCGATGCGGGCGAGCTTGCGGTTGTGGGACTGGGCGCGGGTACTGCCCGCGAAGACGAGGAGGGGGGTCGGCGTGCTCATGGGGGCGGATTCTGGCACCGCTCCCGCGCCGGAATCCTGCGCACACGCGGCCCCGCACGGGCCGGGACGAGCCGGTCATCGGCCGCCCCCGTCTCCCACCGGGGCATGCGCCTTGATGGGACAATACCGGGTTCGCCCGCGCCGGCCCTGTGTCGCCGCGGGCTTTGGAGTTCTTCAAGATGCTGTACCCCCAGGAATTCGATGTCATCGTCGTCGGCGGCGGCCACGCCGGGACCGAAGCTGCTCTGGCGGCCGCTCGCATGGGCTGTGCCACGCTGGTGCTCACCCACAACATCGAGACGCTGGGCCAGATGAGTTGCAACCCCAGCATCGGGGGCATCGGCAAGGGCCACCTGGTCAAGGAGGTGGACGCGCTCGGCGGGGCCATGGCCATCGCCACGGATGAGGGCGGCATCCAGTTCCGCACCCTCAACAGCAGCAAGGGCCCGGCCGTGCGCGCCACGCGCGCCCAGGCCGACCGGGTGCTCTACAAGGCCGCCATTCGCCGTCGGCTGGAGAACCAGCCGAACCTGTGGCTGTTCCAGCAGGCCGTGGACGACCTGATGGTGGAAGGCGACCGCGTGGTGGGGGCAGTGACGCAAGTGGGGATTTGCTTCCGCTCGCGCACGGTGGTGCTGACGGCGGGCACCTTCCTGGACGGCAAGATTCACGTGGGCCTGAACAACTACAGCGCCGGGCGCGCGGGCGACCCGCCGGCGGTGTCGCTGTCGGCGCGGCTCAAGGAGCTGAAGCTGCCGCAAGGCCGGCTGAAAACAGGCACCCCGCCGCGGCTGGACGGCCGCACCATCGACTGGTCGAAATGCACCGAGCAGCCGGGCGATCTGGACCCGGTGCCGGTGTTCAGCTTCATGGGCCACGCGGGCCTGCACCCGCAGCAGATCTCCTGCTGGATCACGCACACGAACGAGCGCACGCACGAGATCATCCGCAGCGGCTTCGACCGCAGCCCCATGTTCACCGGCAAGATCGAAGGCGTGGGGCCGCGCTACTGCCCCAGCGTGGAAGACAAGATCAACCGCTTCGCCGACAAGGACAGCCACCAGATCTTCCTGGAGCCCGAGGGCCTGACCACGCACGAGGTCTACCCCAACGGCATTTCCACCAGCCTGCCGTTCGACATCCAGTACGCGCTGGTGCGCAGCATGCCCGGGCTGGAGAATGCCCACATCCTGCGGCCCGGCTACGCCATCGAATACGACTACTTCGACCCGCGCTCGCTCAAGAACAGCTTCGAGACACAGCAGATCGGTGGCCTCTTCTTCGCGGGCCAGATCAACGGCACCACCGGTTATGAGGAGGCCGCGGCCCAGGGCCTGTTCGCGGGCATCAACGCCGCCCTGCAGTGCCGGGGCGACGCGCCCTGGTTGCCTTCGCGCGACCAGGCGTACCTGGGCGTGCTGGTCGACGACCTCGTCACCCAGGGCGTGACCGAGCCCTACCGCATGTTCACCAGCCGCGCCGAGTTTCGCCTGCAGCTGCGCGAAGACAACGCCGACATGCGCCTCACCGAGGATGGCCGCCGGCTGGGCTTGGTCGACGACGCGCGCTGGGAGGCCTTCAGCCGCAAGCGCGACGCCGTTTCACGTGAAACCGAACGCCTCAAGTCGGTCTGGGTGAACCCGAAAATCCTGTCGGCCGAGGAGGGCGAGCGGGTGCTGGGCAAGGCCATCGAGCACGAGCACAACCTCTTCGACCTGTTGCGTCGCCCCGGGGTGGACTATGCGTCCCTCGTCGGCATGAACGGCGGCGCCTTTGCCAGCGACATGGTTTCACGTGAAACCCTGGGAGATCTCGCCGAGCCGGTGATCGAGCAGGTGGAGATCGCAGCCAAGTACAGCGGCTACATCGACCGGCAAAAGGCCGAGGTCGAGCGCGCCGCGCACTACGAGCACATGAAGCTGCCACCGGACATCGACTACCTGAAGGTCAGCTCCCTGTCCTTCGAGGCGCGGCAGAAGCTGGCCAAGCACCGGCCGGAAACCCTGGGCCAGGCCTCGCGCATTTCGGGCATCACCCCCGCGAGCATTTCCTTGCTGCTGATCCATCTGAAGAAGGGCGGGTACGGCGGCCTGGCGTCGGCCCGCACGGCGCCCGAGTCCGTGGCCCCATGAAGGAGGCGCTGCGACACGATCTGCAGCTCGGGCTGCAGGTGCTGGACCTCTCGCTCGATGAGGGGCAGATCAACATGCTGCTCGACTACGTGGAGCTGATCGAGAAGTGGAACCGGGTCTACAACCTCACGGCGGTGCGAGACCCCGCCGAGATGCTGACCCACCACCTGCTCGACAGCTTGGCGGTGGTCGGCCCCTTGCTGCGCGAGACGGATGGCCGCCCTATTCGTCTGCTCGACGTGGGTTCGGGCGCTGGTCTGCCCGGCGTGGTGATCGCCATCGCCTGCCCGCAGGTGGAGGTGACCTGTGTGGACACGGTGGCGAAGAAGGCGGCGTTTCTGCGCCAGGTGTCGGCTTCTCTGGGACTGGTCAACTTGCGCGGGCTGCACGCGCGGGTGGAGTCGCTGAGCCGCGGGCGGGGGGAAGAGGGCTACGACGTGATCACGTCCCGGGCCTTTTCGTCCTTGGTCGACTTCGTTGAATGGTCGCGCTCGGCGTTGCAGATCGGGGGCATGTGGATGGCCTTGAAGGGCAAGCACCCGCTGGAGGAGCTGCTGGCCTTGCCGCCGACGGTGGATGTGTTTCACGTGGAACCGGTGGCGGTGCCGGGGTTGAACGCGGATCGGTGCATTGTGTGGATGCGGGAGCGGATGGGCTGACCGCGGGTTTCAGGCCTCTGCTTCGCGAGGATCGGGCGCCAGGGCGCTCTGTTCCGCGAATGTCCCCCGGACCGGCTGCGCCGGTCCTCCTCCTTA
>NZ_DATIGV010000082.1:0-15849 GCF_035481345.1 Hydrogenophaga sp.
TGCAGGCGGTGCGCTCGCCCGATTTCGGCGCCAAGCTGCTGGCCATGGGCCTGGACCCGGTGGGCTCCACGCCGCAGGCCTACGCCGAGCGCATCCGCGCCGACATCGCCAAGTGGGCGCCCGTGATCAAGGCCGCCGGCGTGACGGTCGACTGACCGGCTTCCCTGCCGCCACGCGGCGGCGTCTTTCCCTCCCGACACCATGCTGAGCAAAGAGAACAACGACCTCCTCACGCGCACCGGTCCCGGCACGCCCATAGGCCGATTGATGCGTTCCTTCTGGACACCCGCGATGACCGAGCGCGAGCTGCCCCCGGCCGATGAGCCACCGGTGCGCCTTCGCCTGCTGGGCGAGGCCCTGGTGGTGTTCCGCGACAGCCAGGGCCGCATCGGCGTGATGGACGAGCACTGCCCGCACCGCGGCGCGAGCCTGTTCTTCGGTCGCAACGAAGAAGGCGGCATCCGCTGCGTGTACCACGGCTGGAAGTTCGACGTGAATGGCCAGTGCATGGAGCTGCCCACGGAGCCCGCCGGCAGCCCCATGTGCGCCAAGATGCGCGCCCGCGCCTACCCCAGCCGCGTGGCGGGTGGCGTGCTGTGGGTGTACATGGGCGAAGGCGAGGCACCGCCGCTGCCGGACTTCGAATGGCTGGGCCTGCCGTCCTCGCACGTCTACGTCTCGCGCTGGGAGCAGGACTGCAACTACGCGCAGGCCATGGAGGGCGAGCTCGACAGCGCGCACGTCGGGTTCCTGCACCGCCTGGTGAAGCGCAACGACGAGGACGACCAGAAACTGACCGGTCGATTCTTCACCAACGACACGGCCCCCGTGTGGAAGGTCCTGCCCACGCCCTCGGGCTTCATGGCCTGCAACGGGCGGCGGGTGGACGCCGAGCGGCGCTACTGGCGCCTGAACCAGTTCCTGCTGCCCTTCTACACCATGATTCCGCCGCACCCGAACGACGCGCAACTGGTGCGCATGTGGGTGCCCATGACGGATGAGCGCTGCTGGGTGCTGTGCGCCACCTTCCGCCCGGACCGGCCGCTGGGCGAGGATGAACTGGCCGCCTGGATCAACGGCGACAACTCGCACCGCCGCGTGGTGCCGGGCACCACCCTGCCCACCGAGCGGCTGGACAACGACTACCTGATCGACCGCGCGCTGCAGAAGACGCATTCCTTCACCGGCATCGCCGGCGTGCGCGCGCAGGACGCGATGGTGGCCGAGACCGCCGGGCCCATCGCCGACCGCACGCGCGAGCACCTGGGCAGCAGCGACCGCGCGGTGGTCGCCATGCGCCGCGCGCTGATCGACGCCGCGAGCGCCTGCGCCGAGCGCGGCGTGCGCCCCGAAGGCTCGACCGCGCCGCACCTCTACCGCGTGCGCGCCACGCAGACGGTGCTGCCGCACGACCTCGATCCCGAGCAATCGGACGAGCTCATGGCCACGGCCCGCCCGCGCGAAGTGTCGCCTGTGGCCAAGTGAATCCGCCCGCCTGACGCCCCCAACAAACATTCCACCGGAGACAAACATGGCCATCCCCTTTCGCGCCCTCGTGCGCCGTGCCCGCGCACTCGCTCTGGCCGGCCTGACAGTCGGCACCCTGTCCGGCCCCGCTATCGCTCAGTCGAGCGAAGCGGCCTACCCGCAAGGACCGATCACCCTGCTGGTGCCGTTCGCCCCCGGCGGCAGCCTGGACGCTACGGCGCGCGTGCTGGGCAACAAGCTCAAGGACATCCTGGGCCAGCCGGTGGTGATAGCCAACCGACCCGGCGCGGGCAGTGCCGTGGCGGCGCGCGCACTGGCCACCGCGAAGCCCGATGGGCTCACCCTGTTCATCACCTCCAGTTCAGCCTTCGGGATCGCCCACTTGCTCGTGCGTGGCCACGACTTCCAGCTCAAGGACTACGCGCCCATCGCCGGCGTGGGCGTCTACACCTCGCTGTTCGCGGTCAGCGATGCAACGCCCGCCAAGAGCCTGTCCGAGCTCGTCGAGCTGGCCGCGAAGAAGCCCAATGGCCTGAACTTCTGCTCCACGGGCGTCAATGGGATGAACCATCTGCAGCTGGAGATGCTCCGCTTCGCGGTGCAGAAAAAGCACCCCGGTGCGAAGTTCAACATCACGCACGTGCCGTACAACGGCGTCGCACCCGCCATGCTGGCCATCAAGGCGGGCGACGTGGACGCCTGCGTGCTGCCTTACAGCGCGCTGGTGAAAAACACCGACGGCGCGGGCCTGCGCGTCATTGCCATGCAGCGCGGCACCCGGCTGCCGATGATGCCCAACGTGGGCACCACCGGCGAGCAAGGTTATGGCGAACTCGACGGCAACGACCAGGTCGTCACCATCTCGGCACCGGCCGCCACGCCCAGGCCTGTGCTTCGTAAACTGGAAGAAGCCGTGCGCGCCGCGATGGACGACCCTCTGGTGATGAAAAGTCTGAACGAGCTGGAGGTGCAGCCCCGGTTCGTGGACGCGGCGGGGGCTCGGCGCTGGCTGGAGGGTGACGTGAGGAAGCTTGCCGATGTCATTCAGGCCGCAGGGCTTACCGGGCAATGAACCCCGCGCCAGCGAATCTCGAGCCCCTGCCGCGCAGGGCTTTTTTGTTGGCCTCGCTGCGCCGGCGCCGACTCAGGTCTTGGCGTCTTCCTCGGCGAGCGCGATGAACTCTCGCTGACGGCTGGTGTCGTGCATCTCCGGCGCCTGCGCCAGGGGCAGGTAGAGCCTGAAACACGCCCCCCGCCCCCGTTGGCTGATGACCCGAACCGCGCCGCCGTGCGCGTTCATGATGCCTTGCACGATCGGAAGTCCAAGGCCGGTGCCCTTGTCCAGTGCCTTGGTGGTGAAGAAGGGCTCGAAGATGCGGTGCAGGTGTTCGGGCGCGATGCCGGGTCCTTCGTCCTGCACCGAGAGCGCCAGGTAGTCACCCGCCGGCAAGTCGGCCAACGAACCGACGGCTTCGCTGCCATCGGCCAACGGCAGGGTCTGTTCCTCCAGCGTGAGGGACACCGTTCCCTGACCACTCATCGCATCGCAGGCATTGATGAGGAGGTTGACGACCACCTGCTTCATCTGCGTCGGGTCCGCGATGACCCAGTCGTGCGCCGTGAGGAGATTCAGTTTGAGCGCGCATCGCTTCATCAGCCCCAGCGAGACCAGGACGCTCGTCTCGTTGACCAGCTCGCCCAGGCGCAAGTGCTCCATTCGCGAGGGGGACTGCCGGCTGAAGGACAGGAGCTGCTTCACCAGCCCATCGGCGTAGCGAACAGATTTGAGCGCCTCCTGCAGGCACGTGGCGCTCGGATGGTGCGCCTCGAGGTCTTCGCATGCCAGCTGGATGCAGCCGGAGATGGCCACGATGGAATTGTTGAAATCGTGCGCGATGCCGCTGGTGAAGCGCCCGATCGCTTCCGCCTTCTGGCTCTGGATCAGTTGCTGGTTCAAGGCCTCTTGCCGGGCGTGCGCCTGGCGCTGTTGCTCGGCGTCGTCACGCAGCTTCACCAGCAGCCGATTGATGCCATGCGCCAGGTCGGCCAGCTCGTCCGAGCCCTTGACCGACAACTGCTCGTCGCTGTCCAGGCCCCGTCCGGTGATTTCGCCCAACTCCCGGTGCGTCCTCTGCAGGCGCCTCAACACCAGTCGATCCAGCAGGACGAGCAGCAAGGCGCCCACGGCCAGGCAGGCCAGCGCCACTTGAGCCGCCGCCGCGAACGCCACGGCATGGCCTTCCTCGTGCAGGTCCCGCTTGAGCTCGAGGATCAGCTCGGCAACGGCCTGCCCGTCGCTGTTGACGATCAGGGCACTCGACTCGAGGATGGCGCGGTGGTGGTCCTGTTCGATGGGGGCCTGTCGGCCCGCTGAGGGTTGGGCAAACGCCAGACGCACCGGATGCATGAGGATGTCGCTGAATCGCGCCAGTTCGGTTTCATCGAACCGGCGAACGGCGGCCAGTGCCCCCTTGGGAACGGCGATGGGCTGCGCCTGATCGCGCACCGCCGCGATCGACACCAGGTACAAGGCGTCGTTGACGCGGTGGTAGGTGCGCACAACGGTCTTGCTGGTCACATCGGAGAGCACCGGAACCGCCAGGCTGCGCAGCGTCTGCTCCATGGCCGGCGACATCGGACGCAAGGCCGGCTCCGGCGTCAACTCCGCGCTGGCCACCGGGCGGCCGAGCGGATCGAGCACCAGCACCTGGGAGATGCCCAGGTACCTCATGTTGTCGGTGCCGAAGTTCTCGGTGAAGTGCTCGGGCCGTCGGCCGCCGATGAACTCGACCGTCTCGTTCCAGTACGCGTAGTCCATGAGCGTGGCGGTCAATCCTTCCAGCTGCTGAGCCAGCAGCCGCCTCGCTCGCTCGCTTTCAACGTGCGACTGCCTCGCCTCCAGCTCGTCAAAGGAGGCGAGGATGGAATGCTGAGAGACGAACACCGAGGACAGGCTCAGCAGGCAGATGGTCAGGCCCACCATCACCCAGGCCTTGTGTTGAAGCTTCATGGTGAATCGAGCATAGGTGCGCGAGTCAGTCAGGTGTGATAGCCGAACAGGCGCTCGCGTGCGGTTTTTGCTCTTGTGCCGGCAGAGTTGTAACGACGACAGTGGCCCGCGCACCGCAGCTGGAACAGTCCCCGCAGGACCCATCCAGCTTTCCCCGCAAGGAGCGAAACGAAGAGCCCGCATGCGAAAATCCGGCGCTTCATCCAGCCAGCAGTTGGCAGTCGAGACATGTCTCAAGAACGCGCTACCCGTCAGCGAGCCGCGATGCGTTCGGTCATCGAAGCGGCGCAGCGCCCCTTGCTGCCCCAGGAGATCTGCGAGTTGGCGCAGGCCGAGGTACCGGGCCTGGGCATCGCCACCGTCTACCGCAACCTGAAGTTGATGCTCGAGGCGCAAGAACTCGAACCGGTTGTCCTTCCCGGTGAGAACGCGCGGTACGAAATCGCACGCCGAGGCCATCACCACCACTTTCAGTGCGAGCGGTGCAAGCGGGTCTTCGACGTCCCCGGTTGCCCCGGCCATCTGGGCCGCCTGACACCGGCCGGATTCACGGTCGAGCGCCACGAGTTGACGCTGTATGGGCGGTGCAGTGATTGCCGGGCGTGAGCCGATCCGGTTCGCCTTGGCGGCGGCATGGCCCGCTCACTCGGCCTGATGCAGCGAGCGGGTTCGGTACAGCAGGTAAAGGGCCAGGGGGGCTCCCACCAGCCCGATGACCGCGTTGAGGTGGAACACGTGCCGGCTCCAGGGCAGGTGCAGCACCAGATCCGCGGCCAGGCCGAGGACAGCCCCAAGCAGGCCCGCGGCGGGCAGCAGGCGTCGGTGGTCGGCTGAACGCATCAGCGCGCGCGCCACTTGCGCGGCCACCAGACCCAGGAAAGCGACCGGGCCGCAAAAGGCCGACACCAGGCCGCTCAACCACGCCGTCGCGAACAGGGCCAGGCGCTTGACCCGTGCGACGGGAATGCCCATGGACGCAGCGTAGCGTTCCCCCAGCAGCAGGCCATTGAGCGGCTTGACCAGGAAGGCGCAGGCCAGCAGCCCCAGCCCGATGCCGGGCAAGAGGATGCGCAGTTGCTGCCAGGTGGCGCCGGCGAAGCTGGCGTCGTCCCAGGCCTTGAACGCACGCGCCTGTGTCTCGTCGATGAAATGCATCAGCACGCTGATGAGGCCGACGCACAGATAGCCCAGCATGAGCCCGACGATCAGCAGCGTGACGGTGCCCACATGGCGCGAGAGGGCCGCCAGCAGCGCCAGCACCGCGGCCGATCCGGCGACCGACGCGACGGCCAGGCCGACGTCGCCCATGAGGCCGAAGCGCAGCAGAAAGGCGTTGCCGGCCAGGCCCGCGAAGGCCACGAGCACCGCGCTGCCCAGGCGCGCCCCGTGGACGATGCCCAGAACGAAGGGATCGGCCAGTGGATTGCGAAACAGTGTCTGCAACAACAAGCCGGCGACCCCCAGGGCCGCCCCCGAGCACAGGGCATTGAGCGCGCGCGGCAGGCGAAAGCCCATCACGATGTCGCGCCACACCGACGGGCCGGGCGATCCCGAGAGCAGCATGTCGGCCACTGCGCCCACGGGGATCGCCACCGAGCCCAGCGAGAGCTCCGCCAGGAAAAGCGCGCCCAGGAGGCACACCAGGACGGCGTACGCGACCGGTGCGCGAGCGTGCCGGGTGGCGGCGCTCGGGGTGGGCGGCGCGGCGGCCGGGTCAAGGGTGCTCATGGCAGTTGGCGAAGGAATTGCAGCGATGCCGGCGGCGGCATGAGTGGCGGATGCAGCACCGAGATGGCCTCCGCCAGCAGGACGTCGGGGCGGCTCATGCTCTGGTCCTGGTGGGGGTGTGCCCACGCCCCGGTGTAGCCGCGGTCCCAGGCGTAGACGCGGCCCGTTCGCGTGGCCGAGAACCACCCGTGAAGCGCATTGGCCGCGACCAGCTGTTGGCGGTCGGCCCGGCCGCCGAGCGTGCCCAGCCACACCGGGGCGTCCGCGCCCTTGGCGTAGACGCGCTCGAACGGTTCGAAGACCAGGCTGCCCGCCCGGTGATCGTCGGCAAGGACGTACTCGCCACCCGCATCGTGGATCAGCCGCGCGCGCTGGTTGCGTCCGCCAAACGTCTCGACGGTGTCGCGACCCGCGGCAAAGCCCGACATCACGCGCGGGCGGAAGCGGGCCTGCGCCGCGATGGCTTTCCAGTGTTCGTAGCGCGCCACGATACCGTCGAACAGCGCGTTGCCACGGGCCTCCCGATTCGTCAGCAGGGCCAGCAGCTTCAGCCATTCGGCGCGGCCGAGGGGGTGCAGCTCGTGATGATCGGCCTGCGGGATGGCGCGCACGCCCAGCTCCCACAGACGCGGGTGCATGTTGCCCTGCGGATACGCGGAGTAGAACGTGAGATAGACGTCGGGCTGCACGGCCATCACGGGCTCGATGGACGCATGGCCGTAGCCCCACATGTCGTGCACCAGGCCCTGTTCGATGCGCCGCCGCACCGAGGGAACGGTGACGCTGCGGGTGCTCTCGGCGCCGAAGAGCCGGTCCACGAGCCCCAGTTCATCCAGGGCGCCCAGCATGGCGGAGTTGCCGGTGACCAGGCGCTGGATCGGCACCTGGATGACCGGCACATGCGGCCCATGCGCCGGCACGGGGGTGCCGCACTGCACGAGCAGGAACTCCAGCACCTCACCCGTGGCGACCGTGGGGGTGAACCGCACCCGCTTGAAGTGCGCGCCATAGCTGACCTGCAACTGGGCGGAATGGCTGAACGCGGTCTTCTGTGGAAAGTAGTCCACGCCGGCCCGGTGATCCGCCACGCAGTTCGTGTCCAGGTTGGCTGCGGGCCCCACGGCGCCGAGCGCAACGGCGGGCCAGGGCTGGCGCGCGGGCGGCGAGACCTGCATGCAGCCAACCAGGGCCAGCAGGACCAGCGGCCCATACGCGCACGCCCGCAGAAGCCCTGGCCTCATGCGACGGCCTGCTGCGGCGACGACTCCCCGGCCAGGAGTTGCTCCACCAGGGCGTGCAGGGTCTCGACAGGCCGGTGCGGCCCTTGGGCGGGCACCCAGGCATACCCCGTGGCCAAGACGTGCACCGCGTCCGGTGCATCGCAGCGAATCACGAAGCCTGCGCGCTCCAAGGCCCGCTTCGCCCAGGTGGCGCGCACACCGTCACCCACGAGCCGCATGGGCGCGCGCCCGCCCCCGCCCACCACGAGTTCGCCGCGCTCCAGATCGAAGGCCAGGCCATCGGCGGCGAAGGTGGCGCTCAGCACGCCGTTGAGGGCCAGGTCCTCGGGCGCTCCCGCGTGCAGGTGGCGCTGTGGGTCGATCACCCACAGGGCATCGGCGTAGCGCATGGCCAGCTCCAGGTCGTGCGAGGACAGCAGCACCGCGAGCCGGTGCTGGCGCGCCAGATCGCGAAGGAGCTGCATGGTCTCGACCCGGCGCGGCAGATCAAGAAAGGCCGTCGCCTCGTCCAGCACCAGCAGCCGGGGCTGCTGGGCGAGTGCGCGTGCGATCAGCACCTTCTGGCGTTCGCCATCGGACATCTCGGACACCAGGCGGTCTGCCAACGGCGTGGCGCCCGCTTGCTCCAGCGCCGCGCCCACGAGCGCGTGGTCGTGCGCATCGAGACGGCCGCGCCAGCCCACGTGTGGATAGCGTCCCAGGCTGGCCAACTCGCGACCCGTCATCAACGCCACCTGCACACGATCGGTCAGCACGACGGACAGCGCGCGGGCACATTCCCTGGCCGTCATGCGCGTCAAGGGCGCGCCATCGATGAGCACCTCGCCCGCGAGGGCGGGCTGCATGGCGCACAGGGTGCGAATGAGCGTGGACTTGCCCGCCCCGTTGGCCCCGATGAGGCAGACGAAGCGGCCATCCGGCACGCTCAGGTCCAGCGGGCCCAACAGCGGTGCCCCGCGATAGCCGGCCACCAGGCCGCGCGCCAGCAGGCCCATCAGAGGGCCGTGCTGAAACTGGCCATGAGGCTGCGCGGCGCACCGGGGAACGTGGGCACAAAGGCACCGCCGGAGTCGTAGTAGCGCTTGTCGCCCATGTTCAGCACCGTGAGTTGCAGCCGGTGGCGTTGCGCGGGACCGAAGCGGTAGGCGAGGTTGGCGTCCCAGCGCACATAGGAGGGCAACTCGAAGGTGTTGCCCGAGTTGGCCTGGCGCGCGCCGACGTAGGTGGCGCCCAGGCCCGCACTCAAACCGGAAGCGGCCCCGCGGAAATCGTAGGTGGACCAGAAGCTCGCGCTGCGCCGCGGCGCGTTGGCCAGCCGCTTGCCCACCATCGCCGGGTCGCTGTCGCGGCTGATCTCCGCTTTCATCTGCGTGTAGCTCGCCAGCAGGCGCCACTGGGGCGATGCGCTGAAGGGCACGTCGAGTTCCCAGCCGCGGCTGCGCTGCTCGCCCACCTGGATGACGTAGTTGAAGTCGTCGGGGTCGGACACGGTGCCGTTGCGGCGACGGATGTCGAAGACGGCCAGCGTGGGCTCCAGGCGCCCGTCCAGCAGGCTCCACTTGGTGCCGACCTCGTACTGCAGCCCGCGCGAGGGGGCGGGCAGTTCGCCACCGCGCAGCATGCCGCTGAAGGGTTCGGTCAGGAAGGACTTGGACCAACTGGCGTAGACGGAGACCGCGTCGATCGGTGTCCATGTCAGGCCCAGGCGCGGCGAGACCGCATCGTCCGTGCGCGACAGCGTGTCCTGGACCGGCAGGTACTGTGCCTTGGCCAGCGAGCGGGAGCGGTCGTAGCGCAGGCCCGCCAGCAGGCGCCATTGCGCATGGATCTCCATCTCGTCCTGGACGTACAGGCCCATGCTTCGGCTTCTGTAGTTGGACGCGTCGTAGGGCAGCAGCGGCCCCGCGACCGTGGTCCCGTGCACCGGGTTGAACAGATCGATGGGCAGGTTCGTCGGAAAGCCCAGCGGCCCGATGTTGGCGTCGGCGGTGAAGTCCCACTCGTCCCGGTTCGCGTCGGCACCGAACAGCAGGCGGTGGCGCATGCCGCCGGCTTCGAGGCGACGCGACACCTCGGCCATCACGGTGGTGTCGGTCTGCTCGTCGATGCTGCGCTGCAGGCGCCGATTGACGTGCGGCTTGGGTGTGCCGACGCCGCTGAGCGGAGGAAAGCCGTAGGGATACCAGAGAGCGTCGGTCTTGGCGTATGACGTCTGCAGCCCGGCCCGCAAGTCCCAGCCGTTGCCGAGCCGATGCTCCAGCACCAGCGAGCCCAGCGCGCTGTCGTTCTTCAGGCGAGCATCGGGCTCGGCGTAGTTGGTGTGGATCGGCACCTGCAGGAACAGCGGGCTGTTGCCGAAGCCGCGGTCGAACGCCGACTGGCGCCGGCCGAGTTCGAGTTCGGCGGTGAGCCTGGTGTGGGCGCCCGATGTCCACTGGAACACCGGCGAGACGAAGGCGGTTCGTGCGTCCACGAAGTCGCGGAAGCTCCCGTTGTCCTGCCAGGCGCCGGTGAGGCGGTAGCTGAGCGTGTCGCTCAAGGGGCCGGTGCTGTCGACCGTGGCGCGATGGAAATCTTCGCTGCCCACCGTCAGGTCCCAACGGGTGCGCGCCTGCGCCAAGGGCTTCTTCGTCACCAGGTTGACCACGCCGCCGGGTTCGAAGCGGCCGTAGAGGGCCGAGGCCGGCCCTTTGAGCACCTCGATCTGTTCGATGTTGACGAGCTCATCCACGGGTGCGAACACGCTGCGCCGAAAGCCGTTCTTCAGGTTCGCCGAGGTGGCGAAGCCGCGCAGGCGAAAGCGGTCGTTGCTGCCGCCCCAGCCCACCTGTGGTGTCAGGCCGGGCACCGTGCGAACCGCCTCGCCGAAGGTGGTGACGCCGCGGTCCTCGATCAGTTCGCGCGTGACGGTCTGGATGGAGAACGGCGTTCCCTTCACCGCCGTGTCGCTCTTGTTCGCCGTGGGCGCCACGACGGCGCGGTAAGCCCGTTCCCGGGTGCCGGTCACGGTCACCGCTTCAAGCGCCGCTGCGGCCTCTTGGGCCGACGCCGGTGCACCAGCGGCGGTGCAGCCCCACAGCACGGCGGCGAACCAGGGCGTGGCGCCCGGCCATGGGCGGGCGTTCTTCTTCGCGTCGGCGCGACGGCGATTCATGCAAATGCTCCTTCATTTTTTGATAATGATAGGGCATTTGCAATAACAAGCAGGCGTGGATGCGCCACGGCGATCGTCACGGTCCTTGACCGACGTCAAGGCGCTCCCGGCATCGCCGACCCAAGATGCCCCGGACGCTGCGCCAACCCCTTGCATCCCGCGAAGAAGTGCCAGCGCCAATGGAGGCAACACCATGGCAAACCACGCGCAGCCGATGACGGGCGCGGCACCCGCCCCTCTGCCCACCGTGCAAGACCGGTTCCCGACCGCCTACACCATCCTGTTCGCGCTGATCGTTCTGATGGCCGCGCTGACCTGGGTGCTGCCCGCCGGGCAATACGAGCGCGTGGCCAACGAAGCCCTCGGCAAGGACGCGCCGGTGCCGGGCACCTATCAGGTGGTCGATGCCGCACCACAGGGAGTGCTCGATGTGCTGATGGCGCCCATCACGGGCTTCTACAACCAGGCGACGGGCGTGGCCAATGCCATCGACGTCTCGCTGTTCGTGCTGGTCATCGGCGGCTTCCTGGGCGTGGTCAACGCCACCGGCGCCATCAACACCGGCATCGAACGGGTCATGCAGCGCATGCAGGGACGCGAGAAATGGATGATCCCGGTGCTGATGCTGCTGTTCGCCGCCGGAGGCACCACCTACGGCATGGCGGAAGAAACGCTGGCCTTCTACGTGCTGTTGCTGCCGCTGATGATCGCGGTGGGCTACGACGCGCTCACGGGCGTGGCCGTGATCATGGTGGGCGCCGGCATCGGCGTTCTCGGCTCCACCATCAACCCCTTCTCCACCGCCATCGCCTCCAACGCGGCGGGCATCCCGTTCACCCAGGGCATGGTCTTGCGCCTGGTGATCCTGGCGCTGGGTTGGCTGATCTGCGTGGCCTACGTGATGCGCTACGCGGAGCGCGTGCGCAAGGACCCGTCCCGCTCGCTGGTGGCCGATCTCAAGGCGGACAACGAGGCGCACTTCCTGCGCCACCGCGAGAGCCATCGCGACCAGGTGCTCACCGGGCGACAGCAGATCATCCTCGTGCTGTTTGGCGCCACCTTCGTCGCCATGGTCTGGGGCGTGGCCCTGCGCGGCTGGTGGATGGCCGAGATGTCGGCGCTGTTCCTGGCGTCGGCCATCGCCGTGGGGCTGGTGGCCTGGATGGGCGAGAAACCCTTCACCAACGCCTTCGTCGACGGCTCGCGCGAGTTGTTGGGCGTGGCCCTGGTGATCGGCCTGGCGCGCGGCATCGTGGTGATCATGGACCAGGGGAAGATCACCGACACCATCCTGCACGCGCTGGAGGGCTGGATCGGCGGCATGTCCGACGTGGCCTTCGTGAACGCGCTCTTCGCCACCGAAGGCCTGCTGAGTCTGCTGGTGCCGTCCACCTCCGGGCTGGCGGTGTTGAGCATGCCGATTCTTGCGCCCCTGTCGGACTTCGCCGGCGTGCCGCGCGACCTGGCCGTCACCGCATTCCAGACCGCGATCGGCATCACCAACCTGGTCACGCCCACGTACGCGGTGGTGGTCGGCGCGCTGGCCATCGGGCGGGTGCCGTACCAGCGTTGGGTGCGCTTCATCTGGCCGCTGATGCTGATGCTGGCCCTGCTCAGCATGGCCTCGCTGAGCGCGGCGGTGCTGTTGTGATGGCGTCCCGCGCGCCCCACGCGCCACAGGAGGACGCGACCCGCTTCGGCGTGCATTCCGAGGTTGGCAAGCTGCGGCGTGTGCTCGTGGGCTCGCCGGGACTGGCCCACGAACGCCTGACGCCCGCCAATTGCGACGCGATGCTGTTCGACGACGTGTTCTGGGTGCAGCAGGCGCGCACCGACCACTTCGACTTCGTCACGAAGATGCAGGACCGCGGCGTGGAGGTGCTGGAGATGGGCCAGCTGCTGAGCGAAACCCTTGCGCTGCCCGCGGCACGCGACTGGGTGCTGCAGCGCCGGGTGACACCGGACCACGTGGGCGTGGGCATGCTCGACGAGCTCAAGGGCTGGCTGTGGGAACTGCCCGCCGCCCAGCTCGCGCGCCACCTGGTGGGCGGCCTGGCGGTGCACGAGCTGCCGTTCAAACCCGAGGGCATGTTCGGTCCCTACCTCGGCCCCGACGGTTTCGTGCTGCCGCCCCTGCCCAACCTGATGTTCACCCGCGACACCAGCGCGTGGATCTACGGCGGCGTGAGCCTCAATCCCATGCACTGGCCAGCCCGCCGGCAGGAGACCCTGCTGACGGCTGCCGTGTACCGGTTCCACCCATTGTTCGCGCAGGCCGGTTTCCCGGTGTGGTGGGGCGATCCCGACATCGACCATGGTCCGGCCACACTGGAAGGTGGGGACATCATGCCCATCGGCAACGGCGTGGTGCTGGTGGGCATGGGCGAACGCAGCACGCCGCAGGCGGTGGGGCAACTGGCGCAGGCCCTGTTCGCCGCCGGTGCCGCGCAGCGCGTGGTGGCCTGCCAGATGCCGCGCTCGCGCGCCGCCATGCACCTGGACACGGTGTTCTCGTTCTGCGACCGCGACACCGTGACGAGCTTCGTCGAGGTGGCGGCGCAGATCGTGTGCCACAGCCTTTATCCGAACGACCGCGGCGGCATCGACTGCCGCACCGAGACGCAGCCCTTGTTCGACGTGGTGGCGCAATGCCTGGGGCTGAAGGCGCTGCGTGTCATCCCCACGGGGGGCGACGGATACGAGCAGGCGCGCGAGCAATGGGACGATGGCAACAACGTGCTGGCCATCGAACCCGGCGTGGTGATCGGCTACGACCGCAACACCCACACCAACACCCTGCTGCGCAAGGCCGGCATCGAGGTGATCACCATTCGCGGCGGCGAACTCGGCCGGGGCCGCGGTGGCGCGCACTGCATGAGCTGCCCGCTGTGGCGCGAGGCATGACCGGGCCCCGAACGCGGCCCTGAAGACGAAAGGCACGCCATGGCCATCAACCTGCGCAACCGCAACTTCCTGAACCTGAGCGACTTCTCGGCGGGCGAGATCGGCTTCCTGCTCAAGCTCGCCGCCGACCTGAAGGTGGCCAAGTACACCGGCACCGAACAGCCCCTGTTGCGTGGCAAGGAGATCGCGCTGATCTTCGAGAAGGACTCCACCCGCACACGCGTTGGCTTCGAGGTGGCGGCGCACGACCAGGGCGCCACGGTCACCTACCTCGGGCCCTCGGGCAGCCACATCGGCCACAAGGAATCGATCAAGGACACCGCCCGGGTGCTGGGCCGCGTCTACGACGCGATCGAGTACCGGGGCCACGGACAGTCGGTGGTCGACACGCTGGCGAAATGGTCGGGGGTACCCGTGTACAACGGGCTGACCGACCAGTTTCACCCGACGCAGATCCTGGCCGACTTCATGACCATGCGGGAGCATTGCGACAAGCCCCTGCGCGACGTGGCCTTCTGCTTCCTCGGCGACACGGGCAACAACATGGGCAACTCGCTGCTGGCGGGTGCCGCCAAGCTCGGCATGGACGTGCGCCTGTGCGGGCCGCAAAGCTTGTGGCCCGACGAGGCCGTCGTCCAGGAAGCGAAGGCCCTGGCGCGGGACAGCGGCGCCCGCATCCTGCTGACCGAAGACCTGGCTGAGGGCGTGAAGGGCTGCGACTTTCTCTACACCGACGTCTGGGTCTCGATGGGCGAGCCCGAATCCGTCTGGGCCGAGCGCATCCGCCTGCTGCTGCCGTACCAGGTCAACGCCCGGGCAATGGCCTTGACCGGCCATCCGCGCGTGCGCTTCATGCACTGCCTGCCCGCTTTTCACAACACCGAGACGGAAGTGGGCGCGCAGATGGAGAAGCTGTACGGCATCAAGGCAATGGAGGTGGACGAGGAGGTCTTCGAGAGCCCGGCGTCCATCGTGTTCGACCAGGCCGAGAACCGCATGCACACGATCAAGGCGGTTCTGGTCGCCACGCTGGGCGGCTGACGTGGCGCGCGTGGTGGTCGCACTGGGGGGCAATGCACTGCTGCGGCGCGGTGAGCCCGTGAGCGCAGCGACGCAGCGAGACAACATCCGCCGCGCCGCCCGCGCGCTCGCGCGGCTCATGGAAGAGGGGCACCAACTGGTCATCACCCACGGCAACGGGCCGCAGGTGGGCCTGCTGGCATTGCAGGGCGAGGCCGCCGGACAGAGCGGGTTTCCGCTCGACGTGCTGGGCGCGGAGACCGAAGGAATGATCGGCTACGTGCTGCAGCAGGAACTGGACAACGCCCACCCGGCGCCAGCGCGTTTTGCCACGCTGTTGACGCAGGTGGAGGTGGACCCGCGCGACGCCGCGTTCGGCGCACCGGACAAGCCCGTGGGCCCGGTCTACAGCGAAGCGCAGGCCCACACGCTGAAGCAGCAGCGCGGCTGGGCTGTCGCACCCGACGGCCAGGCCTGGCGCCGCGTCGTGGCGTCGCCCAGGCCCCTGCGCATCCTCGAGATCGAGGTCATCCGCCTCCTGGTCGAACAGGGCGTGACGGTGATCTGCGCGGGCGGCGGCGGCATTCCGGTGGTGCGCCGGGCGGACGGCACGCACATCGGCGTAGAGGCCGTCATCGACAAGGACCACGCCAGCGGCCTGCTCGCGGCCGAGCTGCAGGCAGATGCCTTCCTCATGCTCACCGACGTGCCCGCCGTGTTCGCCGACTGGGGCACACCGGCCCAGCGCGCGCTGGGCGACGTGGCGCCACCGGCACTCGCCGCCATGGACTTCGCCGCCGGCTCGATGGGACCGAAGGTGCGTGCCGCCTGCGATTTCGTGACCCGCACCGGCGGGCTGGCCGGCATCGGCGCACTGGATGACGCATCCGCCATCCTGGCGCGGCGGGCCGGCACGCGGGTGGTGGTCGATCGGGCGCTCAGCCGCTCCCACCCGCCCCGCTAGGGTCGGGGCCCGGGTGGCTGACGAGCGGGCCGTTGGCAGGGGCGAGAGAGCCGTGCGCCTGCGCATAGACCTTGGTGAACTCGGCACCCAGCAGGAAGATCTGCGCGGCGTAGTAGACCCACGCGAGCAGCACCACCAGCGAGCCCGCGGCCTGGAAGGACTCGGTGATGCCGCTCTTGCCAAGGTACAGGCCGATCAACAGCTTGCCGAGCTCGAACAGCGCCGCCGTGACGAGGGCGCCCACCCACACGTCGCGCCACGCGACCGAGGTGCTCGGCATGAACTTGAAGATCATCGCGAACAGCACCGTGGTGAAGCTCAGCGACACCAGGACGTTGAG